>JAJBSL010000005.1 GCA_020540725.1 Lachnospiraceae bacterium EP-SM-12S-S03 | reverse complement strand
ATGGTTGTCGTTAGCCATCTTTTTCTCTTTTTATGGGAAAGTTTTGGGGGCAGATGCAACTCGTACGAGTCACATCTGCCCCCCTATTTAGAACTATCTATTTCCCGATAGCCGCCCTTTACAACTCTAAACCTCCAATCCAGAGCTGCTTTGTATTCATATTTCTATTTTGCCAACAACATCATAATCTCGTTACTTCTTTGTACAAATGCTGTCATCTCTTCCGGATTCAGTGGTTTATTACTCAACAGAGCAAGATCATAAAGCTGCTTGCAGAACATCTCTGTATGCTCTCCTTCCTTGTGATCCAATACATATTGTACAAGCGGATGGTTTGCATTCAATACAAGTGTGACATCTGTTCCGAACATGGATGGGTCCATTCCATACATGTTATACATCTTCATCATCTCCTGCATACGGCGGGATTCTTCTGATAAAGTCACCATAGAAGCAACATTGTCATTTTTCAGTTTCTCAACCTTCACTTCCAGTTTCTCATTAGAAAGCGCTTTGCGGAACACCTCTGTCAAAGTCGTCTTCTTTTCTTCCAGTACTTTTGCATCATCTTCCGATACTTCTTCTTTGAAATGCTCTGTAAGATCCGCATCAATACGCTGGAACTTCACATGTTCATTTTTCTGCTCTAACTGGGAAATAAATGCAGAATCAATATTGTGCGTCAAAATTACTGCATCCATTCCTTCTGCTTTAAACATGTTGATGTACTGGCTCTGTTGCTGCTCATCTGTCACATAGAAAATCGTCTTCTTATCGATTTCTTTTCCTTCTTCTTTCTCCGGCTTTTCACCCGCAATATCTTTCAGTGTGAGATACTTGTGATCCAGATTTTTGAATAACATATAGTCGCTCATCTTTTCACAGAATTTCTCATCTTTTAAGCATCCGAATTTCAGGAACGGACTGATATCGTCCCAGTATTTTTCATAATTTTCTCTGTCAGTTTTGCACATTCCGGAAAGTTTATCCGCCACTTTCTTAGAAATGTATTCTGCAATCTTATTAACAAATCCATCGTTCTGTAATGCACTTCTGGATACGTTAAGCGGAAGATCCGGACAATCGATGACACCTTTCAATAACATCAAAAACTCCGGAATGACTTCTTTGATATTGTCGGCAATAAATACCTGGTTATTATAAAGTTTAATCGTTCCTTCAATGGATTCATATTCCATGTTAATTTTCGGGAAATAGAGAATCCCCTTTAAGTTAAACGGATAATCCATATTTAAGTGGATCCAGAACAACGGTTCCTTGTAATCCATAAATACTTTTCGATAGAATTCGATGTACTCTTCTTTTGTACATTCGTTTGGATGCTTTGCCCAAAGCGGATGAATGTCATTTAACGGAACCGGACGTTTGTTGATTTTTACTTTTTCAACTGCAGGAGAGACTTCCACCATTTCTTTCTCGCCGTTCTCGTTCTCTTTTTCTTCCATTTTTGCTTCTTCATGGATATGTTCTACAACCACATCATCCTCACGAAGCTCTTCTTCCAAAATCGTCTCGTATTCCTGTTCTGCATTTTCTTTGGATAAGTAAATCTCTACCGGCATAAATGTGCAATATTTCTCAAGAACTTCTCTTACACGGTATTCATTGGAAAAAGCAACACTGTCTTCATTTAAGAACAGTGTGATCTCGGTACCTACTGTTGTCTTATTTCCTTCCTCCATATCATATTCCGTACCGCCGTCACATGTCCAATGTACCGGCACTGCACCTTCTTTGTAAGAAAGCGTATCAATATGCACTTCATCTGCTACCATAAACGCAGAGTAGAATCCAAGACCAAAATGACCGATCATATCATCTTCTGTTGTCTTATCTTTATATTTTTCAAGAAATTCTGTTGCACCGGAAAAAGCAATCTGTGTAATATATTCCTCTACTTCATCTGCTGTCATACCGATACCATTATCGATAAATTTCAATGTCTTCTCTTCCGGATTCACAAGCACCTGAATTGCTGCTTTGTAATCCTCCGGCATAGAGTATTCGCCCATCATATCCAGTTTCTTTAACTTCGTAATCGCATCACAGCCATTAGATACTAACTCACGAATGAAAATATCGTGATCGGAATACATCCATTTCTTTATAATCGGAAAAATATTCTCACTGTTGATTGAAAGATTTCCATGTTTTGTTCCCATTTCTAACAACTCCTTTTTATTATAGCTCAATTACGCAGTGGCAAGATGGCTCTGACAGATTTCTAGGGTTCTGTAAAACCCACATCATGCACACATACGCAATGGCATTTGTTTTTCATCTAAGAGATATCTTAATACTGCCTCATCAAAAAGTCAACAGAAAATTAGCACTCTTCCAGAAAGAGTGCTAACAAAATTCTAAAGATTATTAAAATTCCATAAAATCAACTATTCCACACTCTTAAGAGACTCTACCATATCAATCTTTTTCAGTTTGAAATACATCACCCAATTTACAACCGCTGAAAATCCTATTGTAAACAGCATGGCAATCAAATAACTCTTCAAATCGATATTTCTTCCAAACATCACATCATCCACTTCCACAGTCACAATGACAAACCGATGTAAAAGATATCCCAGTCCGCATCCGGCAATGGAACCAATGATCGTCAAAAGTACATTTTCCCGATATACATATGCCGCAACTTCTTTGTCATAGAAACCGAGCACTTTGATTGTAGCCAGTTCTCTTCTTCGCTCCGTAATATTGATATTATTCAGATTATACAGAACCACGAAAGCTAACATTCCCGCCGCAGTGATCAGAACAACGATTACGCTGTCCAGTGTAGTCAGCATATCTTCAATTCGGTCTCGCATAATGTTCATATACTGCACATTGATGGCCGCCTTGGTAGCAAGCATTTTCTCTCCGATCTCCATAGCTTTCTTCTCACTGTAATGATCCATTTGGAAAATCTTTGTGTTATATTCCGGAGCCTTTCCAAATAATTTCGCATAGGTACCCTTTGTCAAATAGAGATAATGTCCCATATAATTCTCACATATAGCAGTAACCTTCACTTCCTTTTTTTCAGAATTTTCGTCTTTAATGTAAATGGTATCTCCGGCTTCTACTCCTAGAGTTCTTGCCATCTTTTCCGTCAGAATAGCACCCTCATTTGTAAGTTCATATGTTTTCTTCGTTCTTCTATCCTGAAGAGCAACAAAGTCCTTGAATTTTTCTTCGTTAGCCGGAACAAAAATATAGGACTCTTCCTCTTGTGTCTTTGTTCCGATCGTCATGTTCTTCATATAGATATTCATCTGATCCGAAATATCCGACTCTCCGTCTATATATGTATGAAGCGCCTCCTTTTCATCCTCGGATGCGTCCTCGTTCAAAATCGCCATAATATTATATTTCTGAATCTCTTCATACTGAATGACCGCAATATTGTAAATGGAATCCCGAAGTCCGTATCCTACCAAAATCAGTGCCATACAGCCTCCAATTCCCAAAACTGTCATGAAAAACCGTTTCTTATAGCGAATCAAATTCCGTATTGTAGACTTCCATGTGAAACTTAAATATTTCCAAATAAATGTAATTCTCTCTAAAAATACACGTTTTCCTTGTTTCGGTGCCGGTGGACGCATAAGCACTGCCGGCTGTGCCGCCAATTCTTTGTAGCAGGAAAATACGGTTGCAGCCATAGTACAAAGAATTGCCGCTCCCGTTGCCATCACCGCATATGTCATATTATAAGGAATTACCACATTTGGCAGGTGTGGATACATGATCTTATATGCCGTCACAATAATATAAGGATATAGCTTCTCTCCTGCAAGTACACCTACGATGCTTCCTCCAAGCGTCGCAGCGAACGCATATCCCAGATATTTCCCGGCAATAGACATTTTACTGTATCCGAGAGCTTTCAATGTACCAATCTGGACTCTCTGTTCCTCTACCATACGTGTCATAGTTGTCAAACTGATCAACGCTGCTACAAGGAAAAAGAGTACCGGAAAAATCTCACCGATTGCCCGAATGCGATCCGCATTGTCTCCGTATCCGGTATACTGTGCAAATGTATCTCTGTCATACACATACCATTTCGGCATAGCTACTTCTTTCGCATCCTTCTTCGCCTCGGCGATTTCCTGTTCTCCATCTGTCAGTTTCTTCTCAGCCTCTGCAAGCTCAGCCTCTGCATTCTGAAGTTCTTGCTCCTTTGTCGCAAGTTCTTCTTCTGCTGCTGCTAACTGCTTCTGCACCTTTTCCTTTTCTGCCTCATACGTTTTCCATCCGGATGCAATCTCTTTGTCATTCGTCTCGATTGCCGCTTTGGCACTTGTAAGCTTTTTCTCATTGGCTGTGATTTCAGCCGCGCCACTAGTCAGTTGTGCCTGTCCATCTTCCAGCTTCTTTTTAGAATCCGATAGTTCCTTCTCACTTGCCGCAATCTGTTCTTTGCCTGTCGCAAGATCCTGCTCGCCTTGTGCCACAACTGCTTTTAAGTCAGAAAGTTTCTTCTGCAATTCTTCCCGCGCTTTTTTCGCCTGTTCATTGGAATCTTTCAATTCAGACAGTTTTGCAGAGAGCGTATCACTTACCTTCAAAGCTTCATCCATTGACTTCTTCAGAGCCTTCAACTGTTCTTCCGTCACATTTCCCGTTCCGTCTTCCCACTCTTTTAAAGCTTCTTCATACTGCGTTTTGATACTTTCATATTGCTTCTTTGCTTCCGCAAACGCTGTCTCTGCCTGCAGGATTCCCTCCTCTAATTTTGCAAGATTCTCTTCTGCTTCTTTGATTCCTTTTTCTAACTGACTAACTCCTTCTTTCGCTTCGTTCAGCTTCTTCTCATTCTCAGCAAGGGTTTCTTTTCCTTCATTCAGTTTCACAACCCCATTGTCATATTTCTTTTTCCCGTCTTCCAATTCCTTTTTCTTGGACTCCAGAAGTTTCTTCGCATCGGCAAGTTGTTTTTCCCCGTCAGATACTTCCTGCTTCGCAGCGGCAAGTTTCGCTTCTCCATCCTGCAGTTTCTTTCTCGCATCTGCAAGCTGTTGATTCGCCTTCTCTTTCACAGACGGCAGCTTTTCTTTTGCAGCATTCAACTCCTGCTTTCCTTGTGAAAGTTCTGCTTTTCCTTTTTCAAATTTCGCCCTTCCATCCGCAAGTTCCGCTTCTGCATCTGCTATTTTTTTCTCTGCATCCGCCACAATTTCATCATGACGCGCCTGCTGTCTCTCCTGCTTCATGGATTCCACACGTTGCATGGTCTGCTCTACTACAGAATCATATCCTTCCGTAAAGGCCACTTCATCAAATGCATCCTCTACGGTCATATAGATTTCTGTATACACATCCATCGCAAAAGCACTTTCAGGCACAACAATAAATCCACTGACTTCACCTGTTCCAATGGCGCTGCTTCCACGTTCAAACGAAATATAGCAAGGACTGCTTCCCGCTCCTACAATCTTATACGTTTCATTTTTCAAACTATCCGTAAGCGGATCATCTGTTCCCGATTCCAACACAATCTCATCTCCCAGTTTATAACCGGAAGACTTCAGAAAATCAATGTCCACAAAGCATTCATTTTCTTTCTTTGGCATCCTACCCTTTACCAAATCCACCTGGTTCATGTCATCCAGATTCGACATAACATGTACCACTTTCTTGGCATCCTTCGTATTGCACATAGCATCTACACTATAGCCATACTCTACAGATTGTACCCCCTTCGTTTTCTCAAGTGCCGCCACATCGTCCTTTGTAAGCCCCATGGTACTGACTACCTTCATATCCGCCAGTTTATGCTCATCAAAATACTCATCTGCAGACAAACGCATATCCGGTTCTGAAGCTCGGATTCCCGCAAAAAATGAGACTCCTAGTGCAACAATCAGAAAAATGGATAAGAATCTGCCACGGCTTCTCTTGATTTCCATATAAAACTCTTTTCTCAGTACTCTTCTTTTCATTTCTCTTACCACTCTATTTCTTCAATTGATATCGGATTCTCATTCTCCACAATATTAGAAACCTTTCCATTCTTAATATGGATCACTCGATCAGCCATTGGTGCAATTGCAGAATTGTGCGTGATAAGAATCACTGTCATTCCTTTCTCACGACATGTATCCTGTAAAAGCCTTAAAATTGCTTTCCCGGTATTATAATCTAAAGCTCCCGTAGGTTCGTCACACAAAAGAAGCTTCGGGTTCTTTGCTAATGCTCTTGCGATCGAAACTCTCTGCTGCTCTCCACCGGATAACTGTGCCGGAAAATTATCCAGCCGGTCTCCAAGCCCTACTTCTTTCAATACTTCTTCTGCATCTCTCGGCTCCTTACAAATCTGCAATGCCAGTTCCACATTCTCCAGTGCAGTAAGATTCGGAACCAAATTATAAAACTGAAACACAAATCCAATATCATCTCTTCTATATCCGGTCAATTTCTTCTGGTTATACCGGACAATATTATCTCCATCCACAACCACCGTACCGCTTGTTGCCGTATCCATTCCTCCAAGAATGTTCAAAACTGTCGTTTTCCCTGCACCACTTGCTCCAACGATGACCGCAAATTCTCCCTTTTCTACATAAAAATCAATTCCATTGGCCGCTGCTATTTCAACCTCACCCATTTGATATACTTTCTTTACATTTCTCAGTTCCACAAAACTACTCATTTATATTTGTATCCTCCAAAATTTACTCCTCTTGTGTCTTTCGACAAAATCTACTATAATAATACCATTGATGTTGTATCTGCAACAAGGAAAATTTCTATAAATTATAAAGGAGACTATACACATGGATCATTTACGAATCATACCTGTTACAAATGACGAATTAGTTTTATCCGTTTCTGCAATGGCTGATGAAATCTGGCACGAACACTACGACAAACTTGTTGGTCAAGAACAGGTCGACTATATGCTGGAGAAATTCCTCTCACCTGATGCTCTAACCAGGCAAATCGCAGAAGAGGATTATGAATATTTTCTCATCTCTTATGATTATACTTTCGCAGGGTTTTCCGGCATCCGCGAAAAAGACGGTTCCCTCTTCTTGAGTAAACTCTATATTCACGAAGATTTCTGTAAAAAACATATCAGTTCGGAAATGATGAGAAAATTTATAGAACTTTGTAAGCTCAGAAATTTAGACAAAATCTGGCTTACTGTAAATAAACGGAATTTCCGTTCCATTGATGTATATAAGCATTTCGGATTTGAAACTGTACGCGAAGAATGTACGGATATTGGAGCAGGATATGTAATGGACGATTATATCATGGAGTTGAAATTGAATTAAAAATCAAAATATAAGAAGGGGACCCCACACGGAATCATTGCAGTTTGCAAAGTCCGCGAATGTGCAGAGGTTCCCTTCTCATTTCCCACCAGAGGAACTGTAAATTTCTATCCTCCCAGGGTCACATCTTGTTTGTCATACCAGCGGAGCGCATCGTCAAAATCACCCTCGCAATAATCCGGCCAGAAGTTTTCTACCACATAAAAATCTGCATATACAGATTGTACCGGGAGCATTCCGGATAGTCTCCGCATATTTCCCCAACGGATGACAAGATCAATCCTTGAAATATCACTGGAATGCACTTTTCCCATCAAACGCTCTTCCTCACAACAAGATGTAATACCTCCCAAATCCCATTCCCATCCATAATTCACAAGGAAATTCACTTTAATGTCCGGCACTCCGATTCTTTGTCTTTCCCTATATTTCAAAAGTTCTTTCGGAAAATTCGGCGAAGATGCATCTCCCACTACCAGCAACGATACATCTCCTTCTTTCTCAATCATCTTCACCGCATCCACACAAGCTTTGCGGAAAGCTTCCTGCTGTATTTTAGGTCGTTTGCAATTATCTGTTGTAAAACCATAATATGTGATTTCCGGAATCCGGTACTCTTTGGCTTTGCGCAATACTTCCAGTCCCGGGTCTAACCCTCTTTCGTATCCATCCTGCTTATTCAGATTATGCTTTACAGCCCACCTTCGGTTTCCATCCGGAATGATTGCAATATGTTTTGGTAATCTCATAGGCTCCCTCCATTTCTTATGGAAAGTATTCCCACCTATGGATCTTTCATACAAGAAACGTAGACCACATTCAACCAATTATTCAAAGATGTAATAATATCCTTCATAACTCTGTGGAATCACATCACTCGGTTTTAAATGTATTACTTTATCTTCCTGAATGATCATTTTCGTTCCTTCCGGAAAATAAAGATTTTTATATACATATTCCCGTTCATTTGCCTCAATCCAAATGGAATCTGTAACAGACAGATAGTCCTCATCTTCTGCATCTTCAACAATTGTCCCCGGTACAACATAGGAAAATTGTGTCCCTGTATTTGAACCCTGTGGTTCAACAATGTCATATGTACCCACCGGGAAATCAACCCCTGCTATATACCCATCTTTTACATCTGCCGCTTCTGTCAACGGATTCTTAAGACTTTCCATTGCTTCTGTCTGCGCATTCTCAGAATAAAAATGCAAGGCTTCTCCATCATTCACTTCGATTACAGCTCCGGTATAGCACCTCAAATCTTCTACTTCCTGTACATCCTCGTTAAAACTCGCACTAATGTAAATAGCATTTTCCGGATCATCCAGAATCATATAAGGATAGTTCTCTTCACCTATTTTGCTTACCTTATATGTTCCTTCCGGAATATGAACACCTACAATATATTTTCCCGGCTGTATGTCTTCTTCAAACACCTCTCCAGTTTCGGCCAATTCTCTTGTCACATACTCATATTGAGATTCATCGTAATCAACCGGTGTTTCCGGCTCATACTCATCTTGATCTGTCCATTCCTCAAAATTGTCTGTGAAGTCGTATGCCATATCCTTTATTCCTTCCGCACCCATCAGTGCAATCATAATAATAGCAACGATCCATCCCTTTTTTGATTTTTTCTTCTTCCCCTCTGTGCCAAGCACCGGTTTCACTGTGGAAATTTTCACATCAGTTACAGGCGTATTCGGCTTCTTTTCATGATTTTTCTGTTTTCTTTTCTCATTTTCTCCTGTTCTGACACTGTATTTCTCCGGTTCATCATGCACATGTGTCAAAGGTTCCTTATCACACTGGCTGACATTCACCTTATAGTTGGCATCAGACTTAGAGTTATCCAGCCCACAAAGCGTACATTTATTGTTCACCAGTTTCCCGCCACAAAGACTGCAACGCTTTCCAAACATCCTACCACCTCTTCCCCGTTTGCTTCATATCCTTATTGTTAGAATAAGTTTCGCTCTTTTAACATTTCAAGAAATTCTTTATACCCAACACAGTCACAAGAAACTGTACAGATTTTTTTGTTTCCAACAAATATTTTTAATCCTATTTGCTCTTTTTCTATGCAATGCGAAATATCATGAAATGAAAGTTCTCTTGTTCTTCCAACCGCAGGAGTAATGCGTAAATTATTACCGTCAATTACTACCTTATGTCTTTTTAAAGCCCATGCACAAAATTCAATCAATAGAACAAAAATAGCAAAAACAACAGAGTGTCCAATCGTATTGTCAAATCCCATGAAAAATCCCAAAACTAGTGCAATTCCTACCATTATCAATGAACAAACATGACATACTGTTTGATAGGCGTGTGATACAAAAACAGTATTTGTGAATTTTTCTTTTTTAGTCGCTTTTTGTGTCTTATCTAACACGAGAGAAACAACAGGGACAACGAATACAGCAAATATAATAGCTCTTATCATAAACAGCACTCCTCGTATTATTTCCATTTATCTATTTCTTTCAGTATACCATAAGAAAATTGAGTAGTCATTCTTTTTCTATTCTATTGAAAATTTATACGATATAGAAAAAGATTATTCAGACACACAACCCTAAATTCAAGAATCTGATGCGCACTGAATAATCCTAATCAAAGCCAACCGGCTTTTGCTTTATAAAAAGATTGCACAACTGTGCAATCTGCGCGCGAGCGGTTACGAAGTAATAAACTCCTTGCCGCGAGCTGCGCATCCCCACACGAAGTGTGTTTTTTATGATATAGGATTCTGAAGGAATTTCCTATATCATGAACAACGATAGCCTCCCGGATTAATTTCCTGAGAGGCTATTATCATCAATACACTATGCGTTAATTATATTAAGTTTTTGTACTCTCTGCGTCCATCTACGACAGCATAGATAATCACAGTTTTACTTGTATCGTTTACTTTGTAGAATACTAGATGTTGTTCTACAATCAAAACCTTATACCCTTGTCTCCTTAAAATGGCATATCTTGGTGTACTTCCGGAATTGGGAAATATGGATAAATTACTGATTGCATTTTCAAGTTTGTCCAGATAATTCAAAGCTATATCTACACTTCCAGAATCTTCTGCAATATAAAAGATGATATCCCGTAACTGCTCATCCGCTTTATCTGTCCGTAAGATTTTATATTCCATAATTATCTCCTCGTCAACAAATCTTTCCTGATATCATCAAAGGTCTGTTGCATTGATGCCACTCTTCCGTTCATTACATCATCCTCTGCTTCAGAAAGTGTACGGAGTAATTCAAGTTCTGCCCGCATTTGATTATAATCTTGTAATCCCATTACTACTGTATCACCTTTACCGTTCTTTGTAATAATGATTGGTGTCCGTTTTTCGTGACACTCTCGAGATATTTCGTTATAATGATTTCTTAAATCTGCCGAAGGTCTGACAATCGTTTCCATATTGACTCTCCTTTCTGATACTATTTTGATAGTCATATTATATCATTATTTTTATACGTAATCAAGTTTTTATACCTATTTCGGTTTCATCACCGCATCATATCTCGCCACAGTACCAGTACCTACACCTGACAATTTTGCTACTTGTTCACAAGTATGAGTAGAAGAAATGTAAAAAATAGGCATACCGGAGAACTTAATCTCTGATATGCCTCTTGTCTGTTATGGAGATTTGCTTTTAAATATTTTTAGATGATAGATTCTAAAAATAAAATAAGCTTTCAGATATAATAATCATTAAATATTATCACATCTCAAAGCTTATTCCTTATAGAACACATACAAGATTTCTCCTTTCTTTAAAAGCAACACCATGTAACACTTTAAATTTTTATTAGAAGTCTTATAACGTCCTATTTCAAAAGAAAAATCGAAGTGACAGGATTCGAACCTGCGACCTCTACGTCCCGAACGTAGCGCTCTACCAAGCTGAGCCACACTTCGTTATGTTGTTAAAAACTACGGAAAAGGGATTTGAACCCCTACTAACAGAGTCAGAGTCTGCTGTGCTACCATTACACCATTCCGCATTATGGTACAATTATTATTCTGTTATAACTACGGAAAAGGGATTTGAACCCCTACTAACAGAGTCAGAGTCTGCTGTGCTACCATTACACCATTCCGCATCATTGTCATTTCTCGTCCTTGCCGTTACGCAACAATGATATTATAACAGACTGTAGAAAAAAATCAACTACTTTTTTCATTTTTTTTACTAAAATTTGCATTTTTCTTGTATCTCATAAACAAAGCAAGCATAATCACCATACAAAGCAGTTCTGATAGTGTAGGCGCCCACCAAATTCCTGCTCCTCCCACTGTCCTAGTCAGAATAAAAAGACTAAGCAACAATGTGACAAATCCACGTCCAAGAGATATGGTGATCGCACATGCCGGCTCTTCCACCGATGTGAAATATCCACCAACTACAACATTGAATCCGGCAACCAAAAATGAAATACTAAAAATACGGAACACTTTCACAGAATACGCACGAAGTTCTGTAAGTTCCGGCGATACAAACAGTCCCACAATCCATTCCGTTCCAAGCATGCAGGACACAAACGCCACAACAGCAATTACCATGGATGCCACAATCCCATACCGCAGCAACGTTTTGCATTTCCCCATATTCTTCTGTCCAAAATAATAACTGATCAGAGGTTGGGATCCTTGCGCAACTCCCGCCATAGACATAATCACAATTGAATTTACATAGGAGATAATTGTATAGCTTACAAGGGCATCCTCACCGATGTATCGTAAAATCGCCTGGTTGAAGAAGAAAATAATAATGCCTGCCGAAAATTCCGTCACACCGGAAGGGAGACCGTTTCTGAATTTTCTCCATATAAGAGGAATATCCGGCCTGAATCTTACAAAACGAAGCTGTCCATTTTTCCCAAGGAAATGTTTCAAATAGAATAAAATGACCAATGCCTGCGATAACCCGGTGGCAAAGGCCGCCCCGAATACACCCCAGTGAAGCCTCATAACAAATATGTAATCCAATATACAGTTTGTAACCGCACCTATCGTAACGATAATCGTTGCCAGTTTCGGATATCCGTCTGTTTTTAATAGAATCTCAAAAGAATACGATAAAATAAAACAAACTGCAAAAGGTGCAATTGTTCCGATATATTCTTTCACATAAGGAAGCGCCGCTTCTGTTGCTCCTAAGAATTTAGCGAAAGGTTCAAGCCAAAGAAGCACCACAACCGTCACTATAACAGAAAGCACTGTCAGCATCACAGTATTCTGTGTAAAAACCTCATTGGCACGTTTTTCATTTTTCTCGCCAAAAAGTATGGCGACTACCGTCGACGTTCCTACTGCAAACAAAATGGATATGGAAAATAATCCGGCTACGAACGGAAAAGATATATTCACTGCCGTAAGCGCCGTCTCCGATACTCCTTTTGCTACGAAAATACCGTCTATCATCGTATACAGTGTAAAAACCCATTGCGCAATAATTGACGGAATGATAAATTTTAAAAAGTCACTTTTCAATGACTTACCTTCCAGTTTCATAATAACCTCCTGTTCTCGTGTAAACTTAGTATAAACCTTGGCATAATACTACGGTCAACACCAGTTTTACGGAAGCATATCACAGAACCGCAAATCCGCTGCGAATAAATTCACAGCGGACTTCCTCCTACATCTTTACAACGCTTTGATTCTTTCAATTGCTGCCAATGTATTTTCATATGTACCGAATGCGGTCAGACGGAAATAACCTTCTCCACTTGGTCCAAAGCCTGATCCCGGTGTTCCTACCACATTTGCTTTCTCAAGAAGGAAATCAAAGAATTCCCAGGAAGTCATATGATCCGGAGTTTTCAGCCAAATATAAGGTGAATTCACACCTCCGGATACTGTGTAACCTGCACCTTTCAAACCATCATAAATTGTCTTTGCATTCTTCATATAGTAAGCAACCTGATCTTTAATCTGCGCTTTTCCCGCTTCAGAATATACAGCTTCTCCGGCTCTTTGCACAATATACGGAGCTCCATTGTATTTTGTTCCGTGACGTCTTGCCCAAAGTGAGTGAAGCATCACATCTCCACACTTCAAATCTTTCGGAATGACAGTTGCTCCAAGACGCACGCCTGTAAATCCTGCATTTTTGGAAAAGCTTCGAAGTTCAATGGCACATGTTCTTGCGCCTTCACACTCAAAAATCGTGTGCGGGATATTTTCTTCTGAAATATATGCCTCATATGCCGCATCATAAATGATTACCGCTCCAACTTTATTTGCATAATCTACCCACACCTGAAGTTGATCTTTTGTGATCGCAGAACCGGTCGGGTTATTCGGGAAGCACAAGTAGATCAAATCCGGTGTTTCCTTCGGAAGTTCCGGCGCAAAATTGTTTTCCGCTGTACAAGGCATATAGATCACATCACTCCATGTCTCGATTCCAGCATCATACGTTCCTGTTCTTCCTGCCATTACATTGGAATCTACATAAACAGGGTATACAGGGTCGCATACCGCAATCTTATTATCCGTACTAAAGATCTCCTGAATATTTCCGGAATCTCCCTTTGCCCCGTCCGAAATAAAAATCTCATCTGCCTGAATATCGCACCCTCTTGCCTGATAGTCATTTTTTGCCATCGCACTTCTTAAAAATTCATATCCCAGATCCGGAGCATAACCGTGAAACGTTTCTGCCTTTCCCATCTCGTCAACCGCATGGTGTAATGCCTCAATGATCGCCGGTGCAATCGGCTGAGTTACATCACCGATTCCAAGACGGATAATGGACTTCTCCGGATTCGCCTCCGAGTATGCCGAAACTTTCTTTGCAATGGTAGAGAATAAATAGCTGCCAGGTAATTTCAAGTAATTATGGTTGATTTTAAACATAAAATGCTCTCCTCCTTTTATCGTGTGATCTCGCCTTCGAACACTGTGACTGCAGGGCCTGTCAGATAGACATTCCCATCTTCCCGTTTCCATTCGACGAGTAGTTCTCCTCCTAATAATTTAAT
Source organism: Lachnospiraceae bacterium EP-SM-12S-S03 (assembly GCA_020540725.1). Taxonomy (GTDB): domain Bacteria; phylum Bacillota; class Clostridia; order Lachnospirales; family Lachnospiraceae; genus Faecalimonas. The sequence continues at coordinate 127,896 of JAJBSL010000005.1, read as the reverse complement.
CCGAACTTTCCGTTCTGTCAAGCTTCTTGCTATAGAAGATACTGCCGCGGCGCATGCTCCTGTTCCACACGCAAGAGTCTCTCCGCTTCCACGCTCCCATACGCGCATCTCTAACCTCTTTCGGTCCAATATCTTTACAAATTCTACATTTACCCGGTCCCCTCTATAGAACTCCAGCGCAGGCCCCATCTTGTCAACCTGTAATCCTTTCGTTTCTTTCACGTACATCACAGCATGGGGATTTCCCATGGAAATATAGTCCATTTCCATTCCGGTTTCCTGTATCTTAGGCACTCCCATATTCACTTGTACCATAACCGCTTCATTTTCCTCTATATTTTCCGTAGGAAACAGTTCTTTGAGGTTTTTGTTATGTAATATAATCGTTTCTTTTATCCCGGATAAAGTTTCTATTTTTATTTTTTTGTGCTTTACAATCCCTAAATCATGTACATATTTTGCCACACAACGTATCCCATTTCCACACATCATTCCCCGGGATCCGTCTGCATTATACATATCCATCCGAACATCCGCCTTACTGGAAGAATCGACTAGAATCAGCCCGTCCGCTCCGATTCCAAAATGTCTGTTGCTTAATTTTATGGCAAGTTCTTCCGGATGCTCTACCTTCTCCTCCATAGCATTCACGTAAATATAATCATTTCCCAGTCCCTGCATTTTCACAAACCGCATATAGAAAGCCCCCTGTTTCAAAAAGGCGCTTCCACATATTTATGAAAACGCCTCATTCTGCTTACTATATTTTATGCTTTCCAATGCATATTTAGAACTTTTATCTGTTGGAAATCTCATCAATCTTCCGAAGTTCATCCTCTGTAAATTTTGTCTTTTCTACAATCTTTACATTCTCACGGATCTGCTCCGGTCTGGATGCCCCGATCAGAACACTTGTCACATCCCCATCGCGGAGTACCCAGGAAAGCGCCATCTGCGCAAGAGATTGTCCTCTTTCTTTTGCAATCTGATTCAAAGCCTCGATCTGTGCCAGTCTTTCTTTCGTAATTGCACTCTCTTTTAAGAATCTTCCATCTTTTCTGATTCTGCTGTCCTTTGGAATGCCGTGAAGATATTTATCCGTCAAAAGTCCCTGGGCAAGCGGGCTGAATGCGATCAGGCCGCATCCATTCTCAGACGCAAATTTTTTCAATCCGTCTTTTTCAATCCATCGGTCGAAAATGGAATATCTCACCTGATTGATCACAAAAGGACATTTCAGATCTCTCAATATTTCCATAGCCTTTTCTGTCGTCTTTGCATCATAATTGGAAATGCCCGCATAAAGAGCTTTCCCTTGTTTCACCGCGGTATCAAGAGCCATCATACTCTCTTCCAACGGCGTCTCCGGATCCATCCGGTGATGATAGAAAATATCCACATACTCAAGACCCATTCTTTTCAAGCTCTGATCCAGACTTGCAAGAAGGTATTTTCTGCTTCCCCAGTTTCCGTAAGGCCCCGGCCACATATCATATCCGGCTTTCGTACTGATGATCAGTTCATCTCTATAACGTTTCAATGTGCCATTTATAATTTTCCCAAAATTTTCTTCTGCACTTCCATACTCAGGGCCATAATTATTCGCAAGATCAAAATGTGTAATTCCCAGGTCGAATGCTGTTCTGCACATAGCTTCCATGTTTTCAAAATCGTCATTTGTTCCGAAATTATGCCACAATCCTAAAGAGACACCCGGAAGCTTTAACCCGCTTTTCCCACTGCGGAAATATTTCATCTCATCATATCTGTTTTGTTCTGCAATATAGTCCATCATTACATTCCTTTAGATTTTTCTGCACAAGCTTTCATTGCTTCAAAAACTGCACTTCTGAATCCTTTTTCTTCCAGTACACGAACTGCCTCAATAGTTGTTCCTGCCGGTGAACATACCATATCTTTTAACTCTCCCGGATGCTTTCCTGTCTCAAGAACCATTTTCGCACTTCCCAAAACTGCCTGTGCAGCAAATTTATATGCCTGTGGTCTTGGCATTCCGTCTGCAACTGCTGCATCTGCCATGGCTTCAATGAACATGAATACATAAGCCGGTGAGCTTCCGCTTACAGATACAACCACATCCATCAATCTCTCCGGAACTACTTCTGCTTTACCGAATCCATTTAAAATATTGCATACATAATCCAGTTCTTCTTTTGTCACAAGAGCATTGTGGCACACACCTGTAATACCTTCACCTACAAGTGCCGGTGTATTCGGCATAGTACGTACAATTTTCACCGGATGTCCGAACGTATCTGCAAGATACTCTAATGTCTTACCAGGCGCAATCGTAACAATGATCTGTTTCTCTGTAATATATTCACTGATTTCTTTGATTACATCAGCATAGAACTGTGGTTTTACAGCCAGTATAAGCACTTCTGAATTTTTCGCTACTTCTTTATTGTCTGTTGTAATGTTGATCCCAAGACCCTCTTTGGCAGCTTCAAGTCCCGGAACATATAAATCAGAAGCGATGACCTCTTCCGGTTTGAAAATCTCATTTTTTAAAACTCCACCCATAATAGCTTTTGCCATATTTCCAGCACCGATAAATCCTAATTTCATCATGATTTTACATCTCCTTTTATTGTATACATTTTTATAACTTGTATACAATATAGCACTTCAAATGCAAAATGTCAATGAATCCGCTTGCCTTTTTCCCACTTTTTGTATACAATATCTTATAACGTATACAATTCTTTGTGCTATAATATAAAGATATCGAATAGAAAGAGGTGCCCGATGGCAAAAAAATCAGTATCTCTTGCCGACCAGGCATATGAGATCATCAAGACAAATATTATAAACCTGACTTACCCACCCGGAATGCCCCTGACAGAATCCATGCTGTCAGAAGAGTTAAACATGAGCCGTAACCCGGTACGCGCAGCAATCCGTACCCTCCAGTCAGAAGGTCTGATTGTCTCTGACTATCACAAATCCATGACGGTAAAAGAAATCACGGACAAAGACATTCTGGACATTTATCAACTCCGGGAACTTTTGGAAGGAACTGCTTTTCGCAAAATTTTCACAGACGGAAAGGCTGAAGCATATTCCTACCGCATCGAGGAAAAGGTGGTGCGCATGTGTGCTGCAGAAGGCGACCCTTTTCAATGGGAACTCGCTGATGCCAATATGCACATGGAAATTATCAGTATTTTTGAAAACGAACGAATCAACCGCATTTACGAAAGTAATTTATCCGAACTTGTCCGCATGGGACTTTATTCTGTAAGAAATGGAATGGAAATTCATAAAACTGATGAAAATTTAAAACAAATGGTTTCGTTCATGCGGAAAAACGACTATGAGAATGCATTTTCCATTCTCCAGAAGGGCCACTTCCACACAGGGAAAGATAGTGCTTTGGAAGGGGCTCAGCCATAGGAATTCTACCAAACAATCCAATCGATGCAATCACAAAAAATCCACTGCACGAAATTATAAAATCGATGCAGTGGATTTTTCATGATTCTTATTTCCTATTTCCATTTTTTTGCAGGATTCTGGAAAACTTACCAGCATATCTAAAATTAAAATCATTACCAAAACCATAATGATCTGCGGCTTTCGAAGTCCATAGATCAGATATCCTGCGTAGGGTATATAAACTCCCTCCCATATTCTCCCTACTATGCCCTTTGCAGGAACTTCCGGATCTATCGTTTCATTGGCGTCTCCCCTTGTAAGCAGACTTTTTGTCTGATTCATTTTACCAATCACCCGATGAGACACAATCTCCTCTCTCCCATAAGAAACAATGTCTCCTGCTTTGATTTCGTCAAATTCCGCTTTTTCCATATATATGAGACTGCCTTGCTGAAAGGTTGGTTCCATACTTCCGGACAGCACGATCATCGGCCGTTTTCCCACAAGAATCGGAGACAGCAAGACAATGGTAATGAAAATCAATATATAACATCCTGCCGTCATTACTTTCAAAACAGACTTTAACAGTTTCATTCTCCACTCCTTTTCATATTCGCTCCATATACTTGCACCTTCTGCTCTTTCCAGATTCTTCTCTCCCTGTCATCAAACCCTACAAAAACCAATACTCCTTCTTCTTTGTTTTCTCTCCCAGTTTTCCCATTCTCGTATGCAAGAAATGAACTTGTTTCCAAACAATTTTCTTCTATATGATATACTCCCCGTTTTAGATTTTGGACCCGGATCTTTTCTCCCGGCCTTACGATCAGATTCAAAAATGTCTCTTCTCCTCGAAGCGCAACCGGAAAACCGGTGCAGTTGCCACCCGTTCCTAAGAGATCATCTTTCCAAACTTTTTCAATAGAAATCTCCCCTTTTTCTACCTGAACGTCTACAAAAATCTGTGCCTCTGTAAATGTAAGAAACATCTCTTCCTGCTTCTTATCTTCTCCCCCTCCTTTTGGATCTATCGGTTTCCATTGGCCTCCTTTTCCGTAACAGACTCCCGGTTTCTTCCGAAATTTCATAACATACTCTGTATCTGTTTTTGGAACCACCTGCACGTTTTCTTTCCAATTTTTAAGTTGTAAATCTTCCTCCCTTTGAATCTCCTCTGTGATTCCATCAAGCGCCCGGCTTTCCAAAAGGGAATCCATAACAATGCCATTTCCCTCTCGGTCTTTGTAATCTGTTCCTACATAATAAAAAGCGTCCGGATTTTCCGTCGTATTGCTTCCCGAAACTTCATACGGGTCTTTCGCATAGACTTCTTCATTCACAAGAGTTACCTTGTCTCCGTAAAATACTTCCGCATTCCCGTTCTGTGTATCGAAACGCCAAGGTATATAAAGCGCTTCCCCTCCTGCATCTTCCGGAAACAAGAAACATTCCCCGCCAATATAATCCTCATTCGCACGAATATAATACGTAAAAATATATTCTTCATATCCATCCGTTGCTGGCGGTACCTGATATTGCATTGTTTTTTCTTTCCAATTTTCTCCCCATGTTTCCCAGACCGCCTTAATTTCTTCTCGTTTTTCTCCCTCTCTTTGTCGTCTTGCTGTAGGCTTGTACTTTCCAGCCTTCATAATATAAAATTGCTTGGGGACTACATCCGTTCCCCAACAAACCTCTTCCCGGCTCTTCTGCCCCGGTTGATTCTTTACCGTAATCTCCACCTGAAATGTCCTTTTATCTGCTTGTCCAATCTGGTGAATCTTTTTATATGAGTGAATCGGCTTTTCCGCTTCCTCTCTCTTGGCCATAGCAGAACCGGAAAATATACTCCAGACAATACCGATTCCCAATAAAATGAGCAGGAATCTGTCTTTTCTTCTCCGCAACTACATTCCCCCTTTTTTCTTTGTCTTCGCACATTATATACGCTAATCTCTGCTAAAAACGTCGAATCTTGTAAGAAACGGAAGATTTATTTCACCATTTTTTGACAAAATGCCTTATCATCAAAAATTTGAGGGAGCTATCAAAATAGATAGCTCCCTCGTAGTTTGAGTCAACCTGATATGGAATCTTATACAATTCCTACCACTTCATAATCTTTGTCTTCCACAGTGCTTCTTAACACATCATCTGCCACTTCTTCGCTCATCTTCACAACGGCTGTTCCTGCCTCATGGCTTACGATTGCTTCTTCCACACCCGGCAATTTTTCCAATGCCTTTTTTACCGTTGCCTCACAATGACCACACATCATACCTTTGATTTCTATTGTTTTTTCCATCAGTTCATTCTCCTTTTCTTCTTTGATCTCCGGTTGCTCCAAAATAGTCTCTTCTTCCAGTGCATCCAGAATCACTTCATTTTTTACTTTTTTGTCTTTCTTTGCATTGTACATATCGAAAAAATTCAACCTTAACGCATTTGTCACAACACAAAAACTTGACAAACTCATTGCTGCAGCCCCAAACATCGGATTCAGTTTCCATCCAAAAAGCGGAATCCAGATTCCTGCAGCAAGCGGAATCCCAATTACATTATAAATAAATGCCCAGAACAAGTTCTCGTGAATGTTGCGAAGCGTCGCACGGCTTAGACGGATGGCCGCCGGCACATCACTTAATCTGCTCTTCATCAAAACTACATCTGCCGCATCAATGGCTATATCCGTGCCGGCTCCAATCGCAATTCCGATATCTGCTCTTGTAAGAGCCGGTGCATCGTTGATTCCGTCTCCTACCATAGCTACTTTCCCTTTTTCTTTCAAGGAACGGATTACACTTTCCTTGCCTTCCGGAAGAACCCCCGCGATCACCTGATCCACACCTGCCTGTTTTCCGATGGCTCTTGCAGTACGCGCATTGTCACCGGTAAGCATGACAACTTTGATTCCCATATTCTGCAATTCTTTGACCGCCTGAGGACTGTCTGCTTTGATCACATCTGCCACTGCGATCATACCAATCATTTTCCCATCCCGGCTGAAAAACAACGGCGTCTTTCCTTCTTCTGCCAGTTGTTCTGCCTGTATTCGCATTTCATCCGGAATATTTGCTGTCTGACCGATAAATTTCAGATTGCCCCCTCGAAGCATTGCTCCGTCAATGATACCAGACAATCCATTTCCCGGAAGCGCCTGAAATTCTTCTGCTTCTTTCCCTTGCAATTTGCGTTCCTGTGCTTCCAGAAGAATGGCGCGGGCAAGCGGGTGTTCGCTTTTCTTCTCCAGTCCGTATGCCAAGCGCAATAACTCTTCCTCTGTAATTCCTTCTGCAGAAATCACATCTGTAACCTTCGGTTCTCCGCTTGTGATCGTTCCTGTCTTATCCAAGGCTACGATCTGCATTTTCCCGGCCTCTTCCAGAGAAACTGCTGTCTTGAACATAATACCGTGTTTCGCTCCCATGCCATTTCCTACCATAATTGCTACCGGCGTGGCAAGTCCGAGGGCGCAAGGACAACTGATCACCAACACAGAAATCGCCCGGGCAAGGGCAAATCCGAACGTCTGCCCCGCTGCCATCCAGCCAATAAATGTGATAATTGCAATTGCAATCACCGCCGGAACAAATACACCAGACACTTTGTCCGCAACCTTCGCAATAGGTGCCTTTGTTGCTGATGCATCACTTACCATCTGAATAATCTGGGACAGAGTCGTGTCTTCTCCGACTCTTGTAGCCTCACAACGAAGGAATCCGGATTGGTTCACAGTAGCCGCAGAGACTTTATCTCCCGCTTCTTTATCCACCGGAATACTTTCTCCTGTCAGCGCGGATTCATTGACCGCACTGCTTCCTTCCAGCACAATACCGTCCACCGGAATATTTTCTCCGGGACGCACAACGAAAGTGTCCCCTTTTTGTACCTCCTCAATCGGCACCAGCACTTCCTGTCCTTCTTTCAAAATCACCGCTGTCTTCGGTGCAAGTTTCATCAGACTTTTTAAAGCATCTGTTGTTTTTCCTTTGGAATGCGCCTCCAACATCTTTCCTACGGTGATCAACGTAAGGATCATCGCTGCGGATTCAAAATAAAATTCATGCATATATTGCATCACACCTGCCATATCGCCGCGCATCTGCGCATCCGTCATGGCAAAAAGCGCATACACACTATACACGAAGGACGCTCCTGAACCAAGGGCTACCAAAGTATCCATATTCGGCGCTCTGTGCAACAGACCTTTCAGACCATTGATAAAAAATTTCTGATTGATTACCATAATGATTGTTGTTAATAGCAACTGCAAAATCCCCATTGCCACATGATTCTCTTCCAGAAATTTCGGCGCAAGCCACCCCCACATCATGGTTCCCATGGAAAAGTACATCAATACCACAAGAAATCCAACGGATGCATAAAGTCTTTTTTTCAAAACCGGTGTCTCCCTGTCTTTTAACAGTTCCTCTCCGTCTGTTTCCGAAGCTTGTGCACGCATTTCGCCGGACACCTTCTCCTTCGCTCCATACCCGGCATTCTCCACGGCACGAATGATTTCTTCCGGCTTTGCCGTCCCCTCTACCCCCATAGAGTTTGTAAGAAGACTTACGGAACAGGATGTCACTCCGGGCACTTGATTTACTGCTTTTTCCACCCGAGTACTGCAGGCTGCGCAACTCATACCTGTCACAATATATTGTTTCATTGGTTCTCTCCTCTCCCTTCAGATTGATCTCTCTATCTATTTGCCATTACTTCATAAGTTTTCTCAGAAGTTCTGCCAGTTCATCGATCGCTTCATCCTTTCCCGCACGAATATCCTCGGCAACACATGTATGAAGGTGATCCGCCAAAAGCACTTTATTGAATCCATTCAATGCCGAATTGACTGCCGATACCTGCACAAGAATATCAGCACAATATTCATCTTCTTCCAACATTCTTTGGATACCTCGAACTTGTCCTTCAATCCGTTTCAACCGGTTCATCAGACTTCTTTTTTCCTGCTCATCTCTCTTGGTTGTTCTTTTAGAACATTGGCATGTTTTTGTTTCTTCCATTTTTCATCCTCCTGTATGATCAACTCGTATTTTAAAATACCCCTATGTCGTATTCGTTTTTACATTTGTTATTTTATACCCTGCACAGGTATATGTCAAGTGTTTTTTTCTTCCCAATTATCATCTCGGATAATATCTCTGATCATCTGCAAAGATACGTCCAGCGAGGCAATCTCATCCGCGCATCGCTTCAGCTCACTTTGGATAAGCGCTTCATGCTCCACATCCTTCTTATACTTCATCTGATGTTCCAACACTGCCCAGAAGTCATGCGCAATTGTCCGGATCTGGATTTCGGCCGTAAATCCTTCCCACTTCTCCGTTGTAAATGCTACGATCAGATGAAGACTTCGATACCCATTTTGTTTCGGATATGCAATATAATCCTTCTTTTCTATGATACGGGTTCCTTTTCTCGTCTTAAGCCATTCTTCCACCCGGTATGCTTCTTCTACAAAAGAGCAGATCACACGGATTCCAATGATATCATGTATATTGGGAAATGACTTTCTTATATCCGGACATTCCCCTTTTCTTTTCAGTTTCTCCTCCATGCTCTTCGGGGACTTAATCCGGGACTTTGTATAAAGAATCGGCTGAATCCCGTCTTTCGTTTCTCGAATCGGATACTCCCCGATCAGATTTAGAAGAAATGCTTCTCCTTGTTTTAACATCGGCAGGATTTCTCCGTAATATGCTTCAAATGCCTTCACATCACATTCATTCATGGCGACTTATATCCCTCCTGTCTAACAGATAACTTCCCATTCCGATGAGAAGTGCTGCTCCTCCTGCCAGCCAATATACAATTGTCAGCCGGTTCGTCGTTCCGTATATTTCCAGGATTCCACAAACGAAACACCCTATAGTCAGTGTTGCAATTCCAAAATGCCACAATCTTTCCGTTTTGATTCCCGGTATTTTTTTCCCTCCATATCCGATGGCAAAAAACAAGATCACACCTCCAACAAGAGGAACTACAAAGGCATAGAGTATAAAATAGGAAAATACGCCATGACTGAAAACTTCATATATTGCTCCAAACAAAATGCAGAATAATGTGAGAAACAAATAAACCCATCCTGTTCTCCCCATTCTCTTTCTAATCTTTCTAATAGCCAATGTAGACAATATCGCTCACACTCCTTTCCTCGATATTCTTTCCGTTCGTAGTCGGATTGTTTAAAATCTCCCCATTGAAATACATCGTAGAAGAACCTCCTCCATCCAGATTATAGGCTGTTTTCACTCCTAAAGAAGTCATAAACTCGGCAAGTTCCAGAAGTGACAGTCCTGCGCTTTCCGTTGTTCTCCCATCTGCAACAACAAACACATAATGCAGATCATCAATGACCCCGATGGCTGTTCTTGGATTGCTTGCCATGGCTTTTCCAACCTCATCGTTTTCTGTTACCGACACCTCACTGTTTTCCACAAGAGCCGGGCCAAAAGACAACACCTCTTTCGCTCCCTTTTGAAGGAGTTCCTCTGCCGTCACGTCATCTTCAGAAATGATTTCCATGGTGCCATCTTCATAGATGACCAAGTCCTCCTGCCCCGATTCCTTTGTATCCCTGTAAATGACTCCGTCCCGGATGACATATCCTGATTCCTGGGCTCCGTAATAATCTCCGTTTATCGCCAGAATGGCATTTACATCCTCTGCCATCTCAGAAGTCTTCTCGGTCACATTCCGTCCATAACTTCCTTTCGCCAGCGCAGTCTTCAAATATTCTGCTGAAGAAAGTGTAATATCCGCCACATGAATGGTTGTATCATTCTCCCGGTACTCCGTCACCTTGATCTGTATATTTTCATCACTGTAAGATGTTTTCGTTGTTTCTGCCTTTTCTTGATTTTTCTCATTGCTTCTTTCTTTTTCCGTTTCATTTTCAACCACTGTGTATACCTTGGAGATCAAAAACGTATCAGCCAGTACATAGGTTGTAAATGCAATCAGCAATATGCTGCATAATATTCTCCACCAATACTTTTTCATTCTTGAAAACATATCATACTCCTCTCTTTCTTGCTTTGAATATGAAATGACTTTGTATAAACCAGCTTACGAAGAAAAACAGACACTCTACAAACAGTTTTCCTGCATATGGATTGATTCCAATGCCATTGACCAAAAGTTCCAGTACCAGAGTATTTCCTGCCAGAATTCCCGCTGCAAGCAGAAAATACTGTATGGCAGACTGCATCCGGCTTTCCTCACTTTGAAATACCATCTCTCTGTTTACCGTATAATTAAAAATGGAACTTATCATCCTTGCTCCCACATTAGATAGCGCAACATTTCGGCCCTCTGCCGAATAGGTTGTCATCATCGCAAGCAGACTATACATTCCATAATCCAGAAGAAAACTTGCAAATGAAGATGCAGAAAACTTCAGGATTTCTTTGTAAATCCGATAGGAGTCCCGCAGTGTATCAAAGTGAGAGGATTGATTCTCGTTCATATAAACAGTCTCAATCTCCACTTCTTTGATTGGAATCTGATGTCCTGAGCACGTTAACAGGACATTCATTTCATACTCGTAGCGCTCGCCTTCTATATTCAGAAGTTCCGGTATCATATCTCCGGAAAATGCCCGAAGTCCGGTCTGCATATCATAGACTCCTTTTTTGGTAAACAGCCAGTAAACAAACCGGGTTACTGTATTCCCGAACCTGCTCCGGACGGGCACATTCCCTTTCATTTTCCTGCTTCCTAATATGATGGCGCCGATATTTTCTTCCGCCGCGTCACATACTTTATTCACATCATCTGGTTTATGTTGTCCATCTGCATCTACCGTCACTACGATATAATCGGAAAGGAAATGATCCTGTATATATTCAAGTCCCGTCTTCAAAGCTCTGCCTTTCCCATAGTTGCGGTCATGATGCAGCACCGTTGCATATTCTTCCACCAATTGGAACAGTTCTTCCTTGTCCGGGGAACTTCCATCATCCACAACCACAATCTGTATCCCTGCTCCCCCGCATTTTCTGCACCAGCCCGGCCAGACATATGTCTGGCTGATAGGCCGGTATCAATGCAATTCGATTCTTACTCATCTGATCATCTCCTTTCAAAATCTTATTGTTGTCTATCCGGAGGTGTTCCCATGTCTTGACCATTTCCCGGTTTCTGATTCTTTTCTCCGTTTCCTCCTTCCGGAGCATTGCCGCCAGGTGTTGTTTTACCCGGCGCATTTCCTCCTGGATTTCCACCTCCCGGACCACCTTGTGTACCGCTGCTTCCGTAGATCAAGCTGTCCATGTTGATTTCCTGCGTACTTTCTCCGGCAGTTACTGTATAACTTTCTCCTTTCGTAATATCCGGAGTACTTAAGATCACACAACTGTATTCCTTATCCGGCTCCCATGAAACCAGTTCATTTCCATCTGCGTCAGTCAAAGAAAGTTCTGTTCCTGCCGATTGGGTATCCACGGTAACCATCATGCTGCCCTGTGTCGAATTTTCTCCAAAGTTCTGTGCCATTCCTGAAGATCCGGTTCCTACGAATACTCCTCCGGTTATTGTAGCTTCTCCTGCATAGTCCATTATTCCATTTCCATTATTAATCGATCCGGATACATAAGTCTCTCCACCGGAAATTTCCACATCACCATTGGAATCTATTCCATCACCGGATGCATTTACATGAAGGGTTCCTCCGGAAATATGGATGTATGCCCCTTCTTCTGCTACAAACTGATCTCCGCCTTGGCCTCCAACTCCACTGCTGTCATTTCCGCCTGCCGCATTCAATCCATCATCACTTGACTCTACCGTGATTTCTCCACCGGAGATATCAATACTTAATCCTTCCAGCCCTTCGTAGCTTTCTGCAATCTCCACAGTTCCTCCTTCAATCAATAGTGCCGAATCTGCATGAATACCATCATCCTCTGCCTGTATGTGAATAGTTCCATCTTTGATATACACATATCCAAGACTGGTATCATCTGTATTACTTCCATGAATTCCATCCTTTCCGGCTGTGATGTCATACGTACCTCCCCCAATTCTTACACTGTCCTTTCCTGACAGACCATGGGAGGCCGCTTCAATCTCATAAGTCCCGCTTGTAAGTACCAGGTCATCTTTTGACACAACCCCATGTCCTTCCTTTGCTGTGATTTTCAGTGTCCCTTCTCCATTGAGAGTCAGATCGGATTTGGAGAAAATAACAGCATCAATGTTATTCTCATCAATGGCCGTATAGTTTCCTCCGTTTGTCAGCACATTTTCTGAACCTTCTGCAGTTGTAACGAATACTTTATCTGCCGACCGCACATAAATTGCTGCCGAATCTGCATTTGTAATATCCGCTCCCTTTAATACAAGCTGTACTTTATCTGTATCTTCTGCTTCTACGATCACCATACCGTCCGTAAATGTTCCCGAAAGTATATAGGTTCCTTCATCGGTAATGGTAATGGTGTTTTCTTCAATTTGGACTGCAGAGGAATCACTGCTGCTTCCGTTGTCTGATAAAGTGATGGCTGCGCTCGTTGCCTCGTCATATCCGGTTTCCATATCCCGATCGGAAAACATATCTGACGTATCCATCGTGGAAACCTCCGAAGTATTTGCAGAGCTGCTGCCGGAAACACTATTTGAAGTTTTGCTGTTACATCCTGCCAGACTCACAGACAACACCATAAGTATCACAATCAGATTCTTTCGTTTTCTCATCGTTATCGCCTCCTATAATTCCCCGATTACTGTTTCCTGTCGGGACATCGTAATCTCTAAATTTCCATTTCTGCAGCGAAGTTCATCAATCAGATTTTTTTCTTCTCCTACATTTTTTAGTGTCATATTATATGTCAGTTTAAATAAACTTCCCATGTTCGTTGTTTTCACCTGCACTAACTCAAAGTCTTTTGTATATGTATTCAGCACTGAGTCAAATACTCCTGAGTAGTCCAGATCTTCCGGGATCGTGATATGCATCGTCTTGTAAAGCGCACCATTTTTCCGTGATCCGAAATCCAGCCGGTTATAAAGAAGTGTCACTCCTCCCAGTAGTATGGCTACCAAAAGCGCATACGCGAGATATCCCATCCCAACTACAAGTCCTGTGCCCATCGTAAGGAAGATTGCTCCGATTTCTTTGGCTGATCCCGGTACGGAACGGAAACGTACAAGGCTGAATGCTCCTGCCACAGCTACTCCTGCACCTACATTTCCATTTACCATCATAATGACCACACAAACGATCGCCGGAAGTACAGCAAGTGTCGCCACAAAACTCTTCGTATATCTCGTTCCCCACATATAGGTTCCGGCAAGGATCAAGCCGATTACAAGCGCCACTCCAATGCAAAGAAGAAAATCCGATATATAGATCACATTCGTCATATCTGTATCAAAAATTCCTCCGAAAATTGTATTATGCATATTGTTTTCCTCCTTCTCTTCTCTCTTCTTCTATTTGCATATATGCAGTTCCATATTTTGAAAACGATGTTTTAAATAACTGATGTTTCGTAAGCGTATGACTCATCCAAAGCGGAATGCCTCCGGAAGTTTTAATTTCCATCAAAGTTTCTCCTTCCTCTAATATAGGCGTTCCGTAAATGTTACTTCCCAGAGAAAAATTATCCTGCCTGTATAAAATATTTTCGTCAAAAGTTACCCGAAAATCACTCCCGTCAAGAGCATAGTAGGCTTCTCTTTCATATGTAAGAAACACCGTTGGCTGCAATCCTTCATAATAGTTACGAAAATAGCTGATTTCTTTTCCTATCTGCGAGGCGTCCGGAAGCGGCTTTCCATGTGAAAAACAATCCATGACTTCCGACTCCGGAAGTACAAGTCTTCTTTTATACACAACGGACTGGTACTTTTTCTTCAGTTCTACAAATACCGGTGCCGTTCCTTCCGCCCTCTCATAACTTCGGACTCGAAGTTTTTCTTTATATACCGGCTTTTCCAAAGATTTGCGGATCAACCGGAATGTATCGGTATCAAAATAAATATTTCTTATTGTTGTCCTTCCGTATTTATCCAATTGCATGTATGGTTCCATACTTTTCAACACTGCCTCTTTTTCTTTTCTTGTCAGCAAATATTTCAGTTCATACCGCTTAAATGTCATTTGATATTTCATAATCCAACCCCTTTCACTTAGTACGCCCTCTACTATATAAGCAAAACCTTAAATCGACTTTAAATAGATTTAACATTTCTTATAAAAAAAATCAGCAATACGAATTATCGTACTACTGATTTTTTCTTCTCTATGCAATTGAAAATGTAACCGTAACCGTCAGAGACTTCTCGTCTTCCGTTTCCGCTTTGATCCTGCCTTTGTGAGCCTCCACCGTTGCCGCTGCTATGGAAAGCCCCAGTCCATATCCTCCCGTTCCTGAATTTCTGGAACTGTCTGTTCGATAAAAACGGTCAAACAGATGGGCAGTCTGCTCTTTTGCAATGGATTCTGTCGTATTATAAACAGTCAGGCAGATACGCTTTTTCTGTTTTTCAAGAGTCAAAAGGATCCGTCCCTCTTCATCCGAGTATTTGACTGCATTATCCAAAAGAATTGTGATCAGACGGCGAATTGCCTTTTCATCTCCCACTATAGAAACCATAGGCGCAATTTTGCTCTCCAATACTTTATTCTGTGTTACGGCAAGTGACTGAAATGCAGCCACTGTTTCTTCTGCCGCATCAGATAAAGGAAATTCCACAATCCTCTCCTTTCCTCCAGCTTCCTCCATACGGGAAAGCAGAATCAGATCATTGGTCAGATCCGCCAGACGTTTCGTCTGTCCTTGAATATCTGCCAACCATTCATTTTCTCCGAAATCCATTTCCAAAATTTCTGCATCTGCATCAATAATGGTCAGCGGCGTTTTCAGTTCATGTCCTGCATCTGTAATGAATCGCTTCTGCTTTTCATAGTTCTCCGAAAACGGACGGACAATGCGTGCCGACAAGGAAATCATAAGTACAAGCACTGCGAGAAGCCCCACGGCAGACACACCTGCCATCGTAAACACAAGATTCTGAAACGTAGAAAGACTTCGTCCGCAATCAAGGAAAATGATCCGTTTCCCTTCGTCTGTCGAAACAACCGCATACCGATATTCATCTGTAAATCCTCTTTCACTTTCCTTTTCCCAAATAGTTTCTGCATATGCCTCTGCATCAGTCTCATCAATTCTCGCGACTTTCTCAATATCCGTAGCAATCACATTTCCTTCCTGATCCAAAGACACAGAAAAATATCTAGACTCATAAGGAACTTCCGGAGACATCTCCCCCATTTCTTTTGTCATCTCTTTTTGTCTTAGTTTCTTGTGCAATCCCTCATTTGGAAATTTCCCTTCGGTCTGTGTCCGTGTCATCGCCCGGATCCTGGCCAAAAGTTCCTTGGAGTGGAACGGCTTCGCCAAATAGTCATTGGCTCCCGCATCCAATCCCTCCACCTTATCGTCCACTTCGGATTTTGCCGTCAATAACAGCACCGGAATCAAATTTCCCCGGGTTCTTATTTTCTTTAAAACAGTAAGTCCATCCACCTTCGGCATCATAATATCCAGAATTACACCATCGTAATTATCCGCTTCCAAATACTCCAACGCTTCCTGCCCATCATAAACCGCATCCACCGAATAATGATTTCTCTCTAAAATAGCCGTCAGCGCTTTTGATAACGGTTTTTCATCTTCTGCAAGCAATAGTCTCATCTTCCATTCCTCCTCTTTTTTGTTCTGATATCTTTCAGCATAAATGCTCCACCTTAACTAAAGTTAAAATGGAGCATTATTTATTACATAAGAGCTTCTTATGGAATTCGATATTACAAAAGAATTCCGATATGATAAACCACAAAAGCCGCAATCCAGGCAATGACACACTGTCCTGCAACCATTCCGGCTGCCCATTTGCCCCCAAGTTCTCTTTTTACAGAAGCGATAGCAGCCACACAAGGTGTATAAAGCAGGCAGAACACAAGAAGTGATGCCGCACCTGCCGTTGTAATACTTCCCTGCAGCATCGCCTTGCTTCCAAACAACACCTGTAACGAAGATACCACGCTTTCTTTCGCAAGAAATCCGGAAATCAATGCCGTTACGATCCTCCAGTCACCAAAGCCAACCGGAAGGAATACCGGAGAAAGAAATCCTGCTAAAAGAGCAAGAATACTGTTCTGAGAATCTGTCACCATATGCAGACCTGTATCAAAATTCTGTAAAAACCAGATTACAATAGTTGCCACAAAAATCACCGTAAAAGCTCTCTGCAGGAAATCTTTCGCCTTATCCCACAGAAGATGCAGCACATTTTTCGCTCCCGGCATACGGTAGTTCGGCAGTTCCATTACAAAAGGAACGGCCTCCCCTTTAAATGCAGTTTTCTTAAAAATCAATGCCATCAGAATACCCATCACAATTCCGAATACATATAATCCGGTCATGATAAGACCTCCCCGGTTCGGGAAAAATGCCGCCGTGAAGAACCCATAGATCGGAAGTTTCGCCGTACAGCTCATAAACGGTGTTAAAAGGATCGTCATCTTCCTGTCTCGTTCAGAAGGAAGGGTACGGCTTGCCATAACACCCGGCACCGTACAGCCGAATCCGATGAGCATCGGCACGATACTCCGTCCGGATAATCCCAGTTTTCTCAAAAGTTTATCCATGATAAAGGCAACACGGGCCATATATCCGCTGTCTTCCAATATAGACAGGAAGAAAAACAACGTTACAATGATCGGCAGGAAACTTAGTACGCCTCCTACTCCGTTGAATACTCCATCGATTACAAGAGACCGGATTACATCACTCACATTCGCCGCTGCCATGGCTTGATCCACAAGCCCTGTTAAAACTGTAATTCCCTTCTCAAGCACCCCTTGCAAAAACGAGCCGATCACATTGAATGTCAGCCAGAACACGATTCCCATAATCCCGATAAAAGCAGGGATTCCCGTATATTTTCCCGTTAGGAAGTGATCCATTTTCTGACTTCTGATCCGTTCCTTACTTTCCTTCGGCTTAATGACCGTTTCACTACACACAGCTTCAATATACTCAAACCGCATCTGTGCAACTGCTGCAGAACGGTCAAACCCTGTCTCTTCCTCTGTCTGCTTTGCAATATCTTCCAGAAGATTCTTCTCATTTACAGTCAGCTTCAACTGCTCCAGAATCTTCTCGTCTCCCTCCATGATCTTACTGGCAGCAAATCGCACCGGAATTTCCGCTGCCTGTGCATGGTCTTCGATCAGATGCATCACCGCATGGAGCCCTCTGTGGATTCCCTCTTCCCGCTTACAGAAATCAGTTTCCAAAGGGTACTCCTGATATTTCGCCACATGCACGGCATGACGAATCAGTTCCTCAATTCCTTCTCCCTTTGCCGCTGAAATAGGAATTACCGGAACCCCAAGCTTCTCTTCCATCTCATTGACGAGAACCGCACCATCATTTTCACGAAGTTCATCCATCATATTCAATGCCACGACCATCGGGCGTCCCAATTCCAAAAGCTGCATGGTCAAATACAGATTTCGTTCAATATTGGTCGCATCCACAATGTTGATGATTCCCTTCGGCTTCTCACGAATCACAAACTCTCTTGTCACGATTTCTTCACTACTGTAAGGTGACATGGAATAAATTCCCGGCAAGTCTGTAATCAGTGTATTATCATATCCCCGGATTACACCGTCTTTTCGATCCACCGTAACTCCCGGGAAGTTGCCCACGTGTTGTTTGGATCCGGTAAGCTGATTGAATAACGTTGTTTTTCCGCAATTCTGGTTTCCGACAAGTGCAAACGTAATCTTCTCACTGTCCGGAAGCGGATTTTCCTCTTTGCGGTCATGGAACTTTCCACCTTCTCCGTACCCCGGATGATGCACTTCCTGTTTCAAAACCTTTGCCTTCGCTTTTATCTTCTCTTCTTTCGCATGATGCGGCTTACTGATCTCAATATTTTCCGCATCTGCCAGACGAATCGTTAATTCATATCCATGAATACGAAGCTCGATGGGATCTCCCATAGGTGCATACTTTACTACCGTCACCTCTGTTCCTTGTATGAGCCCCATATCCAAAAAATGCTGGCGCAAAGAACCACTTCCGCCCACATGAAGTATTGTCGCTGTACTTCCTATCATTAGTTCATTTAATTTCATATTCTACTCCTTAGTCATATATAACTACCCTTTAGTTATATATGACTCACTTTCAAAAGTCAAGTCGTGACTCCCCTGAATTACGAAACTAAAATGTAGTAGTAGCAAAAAACTGAAATCTTTTCAACAATGAGTAACGCGAAAAACACACCATCCATATGCATATCTTCCGCTCTTACTAATCATCAATTCTTTCGTGTTATTTTTCAAAATCGTATTTTTCCATATACTCCTCTGCTTTCTTTTTTGTCAAAGAAAAGTTCTCCATTAATTTTTTCAAAATTTCCTCTGTAGATGCGTGAAACTCTTTACATGTTCTTATCGTCCCCATGATTTCGCCTTCTACTCTGCCTAATTTTTGTCCAGTTTCGATTCCAACTTTCTTCCCCTCTTCATAAGCCTCTTCTCTCTGCACTTCGATATCCTGTTCGTAATTATATTCTGACATCAACATATTGACAACCTCACTCCCTTTTTTCCTGAGATAGTCTGCAAGAACATCTTTTGCAATGCACTCCTCGATCGCTTTCCGGTAAGGCTCTTCTTCTCCCAGGTTCTGATACTTTCGAATCGTATCAATAAAAGTACTATAATCCTTTAGGACACGGCATCGTTCTAGTATCTCATGCTTCTGCTCTGGATTGATATTGATAACCTTTACCTTCAATTCCACTACGGGATTCTCGTCTCGAATCATAAATGCATCCGAAAGTTTCAGTACCTTTTCCTTTGCCCATTTTTCTTTTCCATTATAAAAAGTATAAATTTCTGGTTTAGGAATCGGCACTAGATTTCGGCGATAACGATCTTGTACCGGAATCATCTGCTCATAGGCCCTTCCGAGATAAAGCAGACTTCGTAAAGGCATATTTTCATTTACCGTAGACTGATGCTCTCCAAACACTAATACCTTTCCACCAATTCCAAAAGACACATCATTTTTGAAATTCATGTAAAGCTTATTGTCTACACAGATTTTCTCGATAGTCGTTCCCGGCGGCAACGGTTCTTCATGAAGAGCATTGTAAAGGGCAATGTCATTTTCCTCAGCCGTTTCATCCTCATAAAACAAATCGACAAATACGCTGTTCTTACATTCTCTGTTTTCTTTTAGTTCCATATAAACTCCTCCTTTTCTTTTGGATATCCCCGAAGAATAAGGATTCATCTTCAAGCCTCGCTTGCGACTCTTGGTGCATCCTTCGAATCGCTGTGCATTCTCGCGAAGCGTACATTAGACGGAGGGTTCACTCTATCTAATATAAGTATAAGAAATACACCTGAGATTATCAAGTTTTCCCCCGGAAATATCGAAATTAATCTGTTGAAAACCCTGGGGAATCCCCATGAAATGTTCTTCAGATAAAAATGAATTGTTACTGATTACTTGAAGACTTCAAGTGATTATTTGTAGTCTAACATATCATATTATAAAAGACAAGATAAATAACGATTTTCGAGGAGCGGCCCACATTGAGCCGCTCCTCGATTATATCCAAATCATATTCACCTTACATTATTTCGTTTCTACCTCGCATTACTTGCTGCAATCTTTACTCTGCTCCACAGATCTCCTATGATTTTCTTTGTTTCTGCGTTATATTCGAAAACCTCATCATTTTTATTATCTGTTCTCGGAATATACGCATCAATTCCTTCGTATTCTCCACCTTCTCCGTAAATAGCATCCATAACTTCCTGATTTGCGGAAGTATATCCCACATAGCTTGAGTTATCATAAGCACCGGCATAGTCGCTTGCAAAATTAATAAATGCGTGTGCAAGATCCGGATTCTTAGCATTCTTCGGAATGACCATCGCATCCGACCAAAGATTGGTTCCTTCTTTTGGCATATAATAACCCATATTCTCATTTTCTTCCATCACATAGGTTGCGTCTCCGGAATAAATGAGACCGAGCGCTTTTCTTCCCTGTGCCATATTGTCTATGATCTCATCGGTTACGATCTCTGTATCCATCGTCTCCACACACTTCACAAGCCATTCGTAAGCTTCCTGAAGTTCCTGTTTATTTGTGGTGTTCATGGAATATCCAAGATCTTTCAGCGCCATCATGAAAGAATCTCGTTCCGAATCGTAGAGATATACTTCTCCCTTGTATTTTTGATCCAGGAAAATACCAAATCCTTCTTCTTCTAGATCCTTGATATCCACTTTAGTCTTATCATATACAATTCCTACCGTTCCCCAAAAATAAGGTATCGAATACTCATTTCCCGGATCGTAAGGAAGATTTTTCACACTATCCGCCAGTTTATCCAGACAATCCAATTTCGAATGATCCAGCTTCTGAAGCAGATCTTCCTGAATCAATCTCTGAATCATATAATCACTTGGGACAAGGATGTCATAAGGTTCACCGTTTGCTACCTTGATGTACATTTGCTCATTGGAGTCAAAGTTCTCCATTACAACTTTTGCTCCGGTTTCTTTTTCAAAGTCTCCAATGATATTTTCACCAGTGTATTCTCCCCAGTTGTAAATATGAAGTGTCTGCCCTTCAAATGGACGCTCTTTCTTCTCATTTCCAAAGTAAACAACACCCGCCACAAGGGACACCACAAGCACTGCTGCCACCGCCGGAAGTACCCGGTTCTTCCTTGCAATCACATCTTTCTTCCTGCGTTTCGCTGCCAGCATTGGTGCAAGGTTAATGATCAGAAGTACAAATGTAATGCTCACAACCACAAGAGTAGATACCGCATTGATACTTGGGTTCACACGCTTACTCATGGTATAGACAATAATACTTAAGTTCTTGACGCCTCCCCCTGTCACAAAATAAGAAATGATAAAATCATCTACTGACATGGTAAATGCAATCAATGCTCCCGACACGATTCCCGGTGTGATCTGGGGCACAATAACTTTCATCAACGCCTGCCATGGCGTGCAGCCCAAATCCATCGCCGCATCCGCAAGATTCGGATCTAACTGCTTGATTTTCGGCATCACCGATAGCATCACGTACGGAATACAGAATGCTATATGCGCAAGCAACATGGTTACATAACCTTTTTCAACTTTAAATGTAATGAAAAGAAGCATGAACCCTATGGCTGTTACAATCTCCGGATTCATCATCGGAAGGTTGTTCACCTGCTCCATCAAATTGCGGATAATTTTCTTTGACTTACTTAGTCCGATGGCCGCAATCGTTCCTGCCACCGTTGAAATAAGCGTTGCCAGAATCGCCACACTAAACGTCGTATAAAGGGCTTCCATCATATCTCGTGATTCCAGCATATGCCGGTACCAACGAAGAGAAAATCCAGTAAAATGCGTCAATGATTTTCCATCATTAAAGGAAAATATGATCATATATAAAATCGGAAGATAGAAAAATATAATCATCAGAATCATCAAAATCTTCCCAAAAGTACGTCTGTTCTTCTTCATGATGATTATACCTCCTTCCCACCTTGATTATGAATCTCTACTTTACGTACTGCCATCATAAGAAGCATCATAATCACTGCCATGATCATGGAAATGGCACTTCCAAAGTTCCACTCTCCTACCGTGATAAACTGATTCTCGATCAGATTTCCGATGAGGAAATACTGTCCTCCTCCAAGAAGTTTCGGAATGAAGAACGAACTTACCGCCGGAAGGAACACCAATGTAATTCCATTGATCACTCCCGGAATGGATAATGGCAGCGTAACCCGGCGAAACGTCTGCACCGGAGTTGCTCCAAGGTCCGAACTCGCTTCCAAAAGAGAATTATCCATCTTGCTTAAGGAAGTCTGAATCTGAAGAATCATAAACGGAAGAAAGTTATAAACCATCCCCAAAAGAACCGCTCCTTCCGTATACAACAGCTCCTTATCTCCCAATCCGATAAAGCTTAGAATCTGCTGGATAAATCCGCCTTCACTTAAAAGTCCGATCCATGCATATGTACGGACAAGCATATTGATCCACATAGGAATTGTAATACATAAGATTAAAATATTCTGTATCTTTTCCTTACTTCTCGCAATAAAATACGCTACCGGATATCCAATCAGAAGACAGATGATCGTTGTTTTAATTGCAATCAAAAGAGAACGCCAAAGTATCAACAAAAAGTCTGGGTCGGTGAAGAACTTGACGTAATGCTCTAATGTAAAGGAAAATGTCACGATACTGTTTCCCTGCTTCATCACAGAGTACACTGCGATCAGTCCCATCGGAAGGACGAGCATCAGTACCGCCCATACAATATATGGTAATGCAAGCTGTGAAAATTTCTTCATCTTAATATACCGCCTTAGACATGACATGAATATCTTCCGGGAAAAATGTCAGTCCGACCTCCTGACCCTCTTCCGAATAATCTGTTGTATGGATTTTAAACTCACGTCCTGTTGTCCAGAATGTCACCTTATAGACGCCTTCTTTTACGTCCTCGGCATCGAAATCATAATCGACACTTAAGTCTACACTCTGCTCTTCATCACTTAATTTCCATGCCTGTGCATTCGCCCACGTCTTAATATCCGTATCAAGTGTCTGCGACTCCTGGATCTCATCTACCGTCTTGAAGAAGTTGAATGCCATGACCGCTTCGTTTGCCTTCTCATTCTTCACAACCGGCTGGTCTACCACAAAGATTGTACGCTCAATGCTCGTTCCCTTTGCTGTTGTAAATGTAACCGGATACTGGCCTTCTTCCTCAGAAAGTTCATATTCAACCTTTGCAACGGAAATATATTCGTCACTCTCCACTTCCCATGCCTGAGCATTGGATAAGGCAATGATTTCCTTGTCATCTAATTCCTTCACATCATCAATATCCACATAGAAATCATTGGCACTGATCTTTTCCGTACCATCATCACTGGCCACATCATGGTTCCGGATGATGCGCATGTTCACCGTTACACTTGTTCCAGGAACCGTCTCCACCATGATCTCATAATGAACCCCTTTGAAAAGAACGCTCAACACCTCTCCTGTCATCTTCCCGTCTTTCACATCCACGATGTCAATATCCTCCGGTCGAATGACTACGTCAACCTTTTCATTTTCTTTGAACCCATAATCTACACAATCAAAGATAATATCATCAAATTTCACTTTATAATCGTCTACCATCACACCCGGCAGGATGTTACTTTCACCGATAAAGTTTGCTACAAACCGGTTTGACGGCTCATTGTAAATATCCCTCGGTGTTCCGATCTGCTGGATCTCACCGCCATTCATAACTACGATCTTATCCGACATGGTAAGCGCCTCTTCCTGATCGTGTGTTACGAAGATGAAAGTGATTCCGACTTCCTGTTGGATTCTCTTTAACTCGTACTGCATTTCTTTGCGAAGTTTCAAATCGAGGGCCGCCAACGGCTCATCCAGAAGAAGTACCTTCGGCTCATTCACAAGAGCTCTCGCAATCGCAACACGCTGCTGTTGTCCACCGGATAACAAGGTAGTATTCTTGTCTTCATACCCCTCCAATCCGATTAACTTCAACATCTTCATAACCTTTTGCTCGATGACGTCCTTGCTGACTTTCTTGATCTTCAACCCAAATGCAATATTTTCATACACACTCAGATGCGGAAATAACGCATATTTCTGAAAAACTGTATTAAGCTCACGCTCATACGGTGGCTTCTCACTGATCTCCTCACCATCAAAAATCACTTTTCCTTCATCTGCCTGTAAAAATCCCCCGAGGATTCTAAGCAACGTTGTCTTACCGCAACCACTTGGCCCCAGTAATGTTACAAATTCATTCTCATAAATATCCAGGTTGACACCTTTTAATACAACCTGTCCGTCAAAGCTTTTCACGATATCGCGAAATTCAATCAACTTCTTTTCTTCCATCTCACATCTCCTCTCCACCATCAGAACATCGGCGGCGTTGTGATCCATAACACCTTCGCCTCTGTATTCCCATGATTGTATAAATAATGACTTTTCTGGCCATCCAGATAAAATGTTTCTTTCGCTTTCACCTTATACTTCTCATTCCCCCGCACAATGGTAATGCTTCCCTTTAAGACATATCCAAATTCTTCCCCCTGATAGGAAGACAAAACATGACTCTTCTTATGAGGATGGATCGTCAGAAGTATCGGTTCCATCTGATTCTTCTGGGCATTCGGTATCACCCATTCTATCGTATAATCATCCTGCACATCCTCGAAAAAATCCTGAGTGGAAAACACAACTTTCTTCTCGGGCTCTTCATGAAAGAACTCTGATAAATTGCTTCCCAACACTTCAAGAATATCCTCCAAAGTTGCAATACTCGGTGTCGTCAGATTCCGTTCCACCTGTGATAAAAATCCCTTCGTCAGTTCACTTCGGGATGCCAGGTCGCCTAATGTAAGATCGTTCTTAAGCCGAAGTTCCTTAAGCTTCTTTCCGATATCCACGCTTTCCCCTCCCTTTCATCTTGTTTTCTAATACTATACTTTTTGTTAAAATTTATCGAACGTTTTTATTATACATAAAATCACAAAAAATTCAATAGGTTTCAACAAAAAACAAACACTTTGTTATCTATTATTAAACAAAGTGTTTGTTTTTATTAAACGCCGTCTTATAGTTGTTTCTAAGAATATGTCGCAACTTCAACAAGCCCCAAATCCAACAGCGAGATACATAACAAACTTAATGTCTGATACACCTTTTCTCTGCCATAAACTCCTTCTTCATACTGATAAATCTCTTGATTCTGTCTTGCAAAATCATCTGTATCAAGTTCTTTTACCCCCATCTCTTTTAATGCCAAAAACAGTTCATTTACTGCCTGAATTAAAACTTCCTCTGTTATTTTTTTATAATCTGTCTTACATTCATATAAATATTGTTTCAAAGAATTTCCTGTGTCAAATTTCTTTTGAAAACTCTCCTGCTGAGAGCAGCTAAGTATAAAACTCTCAATAGCCGGATAGCTCAATAATAACAGGCCCTGTCTTTCATACCCTCTGTTATCTCTTGAATTAGTCAGCAGCGAAATCATGGACTCTATAAATTTTGTGTCTGTATTTGATTGATTATCTCTGTCAAAAATATAATATATCGCTGAGTTATCTACATCAAAATTATAATTCTCAATCAGTTCAACAAATAAATGATCCAAAAACTGGTTGTCTTTTGCAATATTTTTTATATTGCTCTCCTCGGCATTAATTACAAATACCTGAGAATACGGATTATCTTTTGAATTATATTTATGATATCCTTTATCCCTTAAAATTCTTTCAAATTGGTAATCAAAAATCTTTACAAAAATCGAATAAAGAATATTAGGCTCCGTCTTGCCTCCTTCGACAATATAAAGAACTTTTCCAATGGACTTTCCTTTATTTAATTGTATATTCATATCTTGGCACTCCACGAAACACACCACTCCGATACATTTTCTCTATATTCTGCGCTTCCCGCGGCTTTTCGCTCGAAAATCTTTTAACACAACTTCCCTCACGATCAAACTCTACCGAATAAATCTGATCCGGTCGCATAATACGATTCGATAACAAATTGGTAGAATGTGTAACAAAAATCAGTTGTGCCTCACTACTCTTTTTCATAAAATAGCGAACTAGCAATTCTTCTAAATCATTATGGAATCCACTGGAAAATTCATCTAAAAGCAACATCCCACCTTTATCAATACAGTGAAAAAATGCTGGTAAAAGTTGTAGTAACGTCTGATTTCCTAACGACTCTAATTCATAAGGTATCGGCTCATCAATACCTTTTCTTTTAAAGAAAATTATGTTTTCCGCTGATTCCATCGTAATTAATGGTCCACTCGCTTTTTTATCATATTCAATCTTCTGCTCAAAATGGTATTCATCAAAAAATGCATTTATTTTCTTTGTCCCGTTTTCTTCCATGTATGACTTTAAAGAGAGATCCATTTCTCTATATTGGACAGCCTCCCTTGAATACAAGTCTACATAAACTGAATTGCTCAAGTATTCAAACCAACTTTGCAGCCTTTTCTGGCCTCTAAATTTGGTATTAAAATAAATATCCCTTAAAAACAAAGTACCTTTCGGTACATCCGTATAAAGCTTTGTCTCCGTAAAATGTACCTTAGCAACACTTCCATCTCTGGAAAGATATGTTTCCCCACCAACCGATAACTCCTCTTTCACCTTTTGATCAATTCGCTGATACTCTATTTCATATACAATTTCTTTAGACTCAATCTCAAATGTATACTTTAATGACATAATTGGATTGTTCGAAAATAAACATATATAGGACTCTATGTTTACATCTCTTTTTCCAAATAAATTATCCAGTAAAAATTTGAGTGCTATAATCGCATTTGATTTTCCTGATGCATTCGCTCCTACAAACATAAGTCCCTTTAAAATATTTTTTCTCTGGTTTACATCTTCCAACATTTTGTAATTGGTTCTTTCCAAATAAAATTTCGTCCGTCCCTTAAACGACTTAAAATTACTCACTTCATAACTTTTCAGCATGTTCACATACCTCCTTTACCAACAGTATACCCAATTCTTTTTTCTTGAGCAAGTTTTTTTCACACAATCATTCTATAAGTGTAATTTTTTTACACTTTAATCAAAAAGTTTATTGCAACCATATACTTTATGATTTAGGATTCCGAAGGAATTCCCTATATCTAAAAAAGAGTTTCACACCTATCTAAAAGTGTAAAACTCTTTCTCATATCTATCCTCTCATTCCCTTTTTCATTTAGTTAAATGACTGTTCCGTTCTTTCGATGATCTCATCCTGTAGCGCTTTGCTTAAGTTACGGAAATGATCACTGTATCCTGCAACACGAACGATTAAGTCTTTATACTCATCCGGATGTTTCTGAGCCTGAATGAGTGTCTCTCTGTCGATAACATTGAACTGAATATGGTGTCCATCCATGTTGAAGTAAGAACGAACTAAGTTCGCCATGTTATCGAGACCTTCTTCACCCTTTACAACACTTGGAGTAAACTTCTGGTTCAGCAATGTTCCACCTGTTCTTAAGTGGTCCATCTTAGAGCAGGATTTGATAACCGCTGTCGGTCCATGTGTATCCGCACCCTTCTCCGGAGAAATACCTTCAGATACCGGTTTCTGTGCAAGACGACCGTTCGGACTTGCGTTCATAACTTCACCGAAATATACGTGACAGGTTGTCGGAAGCATGTTGATACGGTATGTACCACCCTTCATGTTTGGTCTTCCCGTAACTGTCTTCTGGTAGAAGTTGAATACGTCTTTCATGATATCATCTGCGTAATCATCATCATTACCATACTTCGGAGTCTTATTGCGTACAAGGTTTGCAATCATATCATATCCTTCAAAGTTATGCTCCATCGCGTCAACCAGTTCTTCCATTGTGAACTTCTTCTCATCAAATACATTATACTTGATTGCTGCAAGAGAGTCTGTAATTGTACCGATACCAACACCCTGTAAGTAGTTTGTGTTGTATCTCGCACCACCTGCATTGTAGTCTTTTCCTTTTGAAATACAATCGTTTGTAATAACAGAAAGGAATGGTGCAGGCATATATTCTGCGTAAATCTTCTCGATCACGTTGCTTCCTTCGATCTTGATATCTACAAGATATTCGATCTGTTTCTTGTATGCATCAAATAATTCTTCGTATGACTTGAAGTCTTTTGCATATCCAAGCGGAAGACCGATCTGTTTCTTGCTTACAATATCATAACCATTGTATAAAGTAAGTTCTAAGATCTTCGGTAAGTTGAAGTATCCTGTTAAAATATAAGCCTCGTTACCAAATGCTCCTGTCTCAACACATCCGCTTGTACCACCGCGTCTTGCGTCTTCAATTGTTTTTCCAGCATTCAAAAGTTCCTGAATGATTGCTTCTGTGTTGTAGAATGCAGGCTGTCCCCATCCTTTTCTTGAAATCTCACAAGCACGCTTCAAGAATTTCTGCGGTGTCTTCTTACTGATCTGTACGTTAGAGCTTGGCTGTAATAATTTCATCTCATCCATACAGTCTAAGATCAGGTAGCTGACATCGTTGACACCATTTTCACCTTCCGGTGTGATACCGCCTGTGTTAAAGTTTGCAAAGTCTGTGTATGTTCCACTTTCTTTTAATGTAACGCCTACTTTTGGCGGAGCTGGCTGGTTGTTGAATTTTACCCACAAGCACTCTAATAATTCAAGAGCTTTCTCGTCATCTAAGATTCCCTCTTCTGTATCTTTCAGATAGAACGGATTTAAATGCTGGTCAAAACGTCCCGGGCTGTATGCATCCCACGGGTTCAACTCTGTTGTTACTCCAAGGTGTACAAACCAATACATCTGGATTGCCTGCCAGAATGTCTGCGGAGCGTGAGCCGGTACAACGTCACAGTTCGCAGCGATCTGCAACAATTCAGCTTTACGTGTCTCGTCTGTCTCTTTTTCCGCAAGCTCTCTTGCATATGCTGCATATCTCTCTCCTAAGATCATGATCGCATCACAGCAGATTTCCATCGCGTTTAACTGAGACTTTTTGTCAAATGCTTCTTTATCGTTTAAGAAGTCAAGGTTGTTTCTTGCTTCAATAATGTCGTTCTTGTAATCTAAGAAACCTTTTTTGTAGATTTTCTCAGAACCAACTGTATGTCCCGGTCCTCTCTGTTCCATGAACTCTGTGAAAATACCTGCTGCATAAGCATTCTTCCACTCCTCTGTCATGTTTGCTAAAATTTTATGACGAACAGAACGTTTCTCCCAGAATGGGATGATCTTCTCTTCCTGTAATTTCAGATCTTCCTCTGAAACACGGAAATAGATCAGATCTCTGGCGTTCATAATCTTCATGTCTTCTACTGTGTGACAGCAAAGTTCCGGGAAAGATGGTGCTGCCTGTGGGCCATCACCCTTTTCACCTACGATCAATTCCCCGTCATTGATACAAAGTGTTTTGTTTTCCATAAAATGTTTGAATGAAAGCGCACGAAGTTCCGGTACGGAAACACTTCCTTCATACATCATGTAAGCATCTGTCTCAAGATCCGCTCTTTCCATATAAATATGCGGTTCTGTCTCAAGACTCTGTTTACGAAGTTTTCTAATTCTTTCGTTCATTCCTCTTTCCATTTCACTAACCTCCTATTTTTGTGTTCTGAAATCCATTTTGCTGAAATTTTGCCTGTAAAGCTTCCATATATTCATTGCTCGGAACGTAAAAATCCTTGCCTTTATAATTTTCATCTAACCGGTCATATTTGCTGCTTGCAATATCATGATACGGCAATAAATTCACCTGAGCGACCGCAATATTTTCTTCCTTTAAATAGGAAAGAATTGCCTCCATCTCCTGCTCATTATCATTGACTCCTCCAATCACCGGAATACGAATGTAAATTCTTGCCCCGTGATCACTGATGTATTTTAGATTCGAGAGGATCAGCTTGTTGCTCTGTCCCATATATTTTTTATGCTTCTCGTCATCCATCAGCTTGATATCATATAAAAATGTATCGACGTACGGAAGCACTTTTTCAAAATTCTCCTGCGGCGCATACCCACACGTATCAACCGCCACATTGAATCCTTTCCGCTGCAGCTTCTTAAGAAGCTCTGTCATATATTCCATATCCTGCGCCATGGCTTCCCCACCGGATAAAGTAACACCGCCATAGGATTCCTCATAGAACATATAATCCTTCTCTACTTCTTTCACCAGTTCCTGAACTGTATACTGTTTTCCGACAATTTCTCTTGCATTATTCACACAAAAATCCACGCATTTTCCACATGCCTCGCACTTACCGCGGTCTGTACACTGTTTACAGTCTTCCATATGAATTGCATGATGCGGACATGCATGCTCACATGCTGTACATCCGGTACATTTCTCCGGGTTGATCATCGCCTCCGGAGCAAAATTCTGACTTTCCGGATTATGGCACCACCAGCAGTTCAGATAACATCCTTTAAAAAATACTGTTGTACGGATGCCGTCACCATCATGGACGGAAAACCTCTGAATATTTATAACATTCGGTAATCTCATGATTTCCTCCATTTTCATCTACATGAAATTTTTCTCTTCGTTTTTCATTATAACACATTGACATTATTTTGTCATGAATTTTTTCACAAATTTTATATGACTGATTATTGACACAAACCATTCACAGTGATATCATAATGATATCAAATAAATATTAGTTTTCATTCATTATGGAGGTTACTATGGAAGAAAAAGTTTTAAAAGGAAAAAAGAATGGATTTGCAATGCTATTTTTATTCCTGGCGCTCTATGCCGGAGCATTATTGCTCACTATTTTATCTGCCGTTTCCATCGACCGCGCTCAGAATACCCAGGAACTTATCAGTCCACTTTCCATCCTGTGCCTTGTCATCGGGATTGTATGGCTTTCACTTGGCTGGATTCCATTCTGCGGACTCAAAGTTTTGAAACCACAGGAAGCGCTTGTATTGACACTGTTCGGTAAATATATCGGAACATTGAAGGATGATGGTTTTTACTATGTCAATCCATTCTGCTCCAGCGTAAACCCTGCTGCCAAGACAAAATTAAGTCAAAGCGGCGATGTAAAGGCAAGTACAATCTCTACAACAGCAAATGCTATGGACGCAAAAGGAAACCGCATTTCCTTAAAAGTCATGACATTAAATAACAGCCGCCAGAAGATCAACGATTGTCTCGGCAATCCGGTAGAAATTGGTATCGCCGTTATGTGGAGAGTCGTTGATACAGCAAAAGCCGTATTTGATGTAGACAATTACAAAGAATATCTGTCTCTCCAGTGCGACAGCGCACTTCGTGACATTGTCCGGATTTACCCATATGACGTAGCTCCAAATGTGGATACAACAGGGGACGGAATCGCAGACGAAGGAAGCCTTCGTGGTTCCAGCGAGACGGTAGCTGCAAGAATCAAAGAAGAAATCCAGGCAAAAGTGGCTGATGCCGGGCTGGAAATTCTAGAGGCCCGTATCACATACCTGGCTTATGCCCCGGAAATCGCAGCCGTTATGTTACAGAGACAGCAGGCCTCCGCTATCATCGACGCAAGAAAGATGATCGTAGATGGTGCAGTCGGCATGGTGGAGATGGCTTTGACACAGCTAAATGAAAAAGGTGTAGTAGAATTGGATGAAGAGCGGAAAGCTGCCATGGTTTCCAACTTACTTGTCGTGCTTTGCGGCAATCACGACACGCAGCCTATCGTAAATACAGGAACATTATACTAATGGCAGATGAAAAGAAAAAACAAGTTCCCTTACGCCTCTCACCGAAACTTTATAATGCCATCGCCGCATGGGCAGAAGATGATTTCCGTTCCATCAACGGACAGATCGAGTATCTTCTGACAGAGTGTGTAAGACAACGCAAAAAGAACGGAAAATATGTTTCGGATGAAATCGATGTACCACCGGAACTTGATATTCATTAACGAGGTGACAAATTATGGACACAAACGCGATCATCGGGTTACGTATCAAAAGCCTAAGGAACGAAAAGAAATATACATTGAAATATGTCAGTGAAAATACCGGTCTTTCCATCGGCTTTCTTTCACAACTGGAACGCGGTATGACAAGCATCGCCATTGATTCTCTGGATAAGATCGCTACACTCTTGGGCGTAGAGTTGTCTTCCTTTTTCAATATGGAAAGCCAAACTAAGGATTGCCATATTATGCGCCGCTATGAGCACAAAGCAAATGTAGTAAATCCAGAGATTGTGCAATATTCTCTGACAAACAATGTAGAAGACTTTCATCTTCTTCCGAGACTTGTAGCTGTTACACCCGCTCACCAGGACGAAAGTAATCTTGAGCTTTACAGTCATGATGGCGAAGAATTTATTTATATACTAGAAGGCATTCTGACTCTTCAGATTGAAGATGAAATTTTTCTCTTGTATCCGGGAGATTCTGCTCACATTCATTCCAATGTCAGACATAATTGGAAGAACGAAACAAACAACGTAGTTCGGTTCCTGACCGTTCACACACCGAATCCTTTTAAGCACTAAGCCTCAACAGGAATATGGATTTCAAAGAATTTGATGTACAATCCCAAGTTTCTGTGGTATAATGACTTTAGTTTAGAATCGGAAATCGAAATGGAGGCATTTTGTATGGGATTTTTAGTATGTATCGTAGGAATCAGCATTATTGCAGCAATCGTTGCAGCAATTGTTTCTGCTTTCACGGGCGGTCTTATCGGAGCCGAAGAATTTGACGATGAGGATTAAGGACTACAGATAAAGAAGAGATGTGAAGCAATCACATCTCTTTTTGTAATGGCAACAAGAATGATGAAAATGAAGGAGACTCTCTTATGCAAAGCATGGCAAAGGAACCAACACAGCAAAAAATGTCCGGAAAACAGATTCGAATTTTAAGCCTGTTGATCGTACTGGCGGCTCAAATTCATCTGAATGTTTTCACCAATAACTTTCTCGTATCCATCGGTATTCTGCTTTTCCCAATCTTTGTGTACCTGTTTCAGGAAATTACTCTGATACCGGTTACTCTTTTATCCGGCGCCGGAGTATTTCTGTCTCGTGTTTTGATATACGGGCTTCAATCCGGAATCCACATTGATAATTTTATAAACTTTTTCCCGGAATTCTTCTTCTATCTTACATATGGCATGACTTCCTATATCTATTTTAAACAAAATAATTACAAACTCCAGGGAAAATTCTGGCCATTCCTTTTCCTTCTGATGGACTATGGAGCAAACCTTGTAGAACTTCTGCTGCGATTAGAGCTTGGCGCTTTCTCGTTAAAAATGCAGATGAATATCATCCTCGTAGCAGTCATTCGTACTTTGATACTTTGGATAGTAATCCGGGGCCTTGGCCACTACAAATTCACTTTGCTCAGCCAGGAACACGCAAATCGCTACCAGCGGCTCATCCTCCTCATTTCCAAATTAAACAGTGAAGTGATCTGGATGAAGAAAAACACCCATTTAATAGAAGAAACTATGGCTCGTTCCTACAAGCTTTTCTCTTCCATGCAGGACAAACAGATAGATCCGTCTCTTTCCCAGGATGCCCTTGCCGTTGCGAAAGATATCCACGAAATCAAAAAGGAGTATCTTCTTATTCTGCGTGGAATCTCAGAAGCATTGGATTTGAATCTGCAGGACGGCGGCATGAGTCTGACGGATATTCTGATTCTTCTTGAAGATACGATCACCGCAGCCGCACACGAAGAAGGGAAGACTTTGACATTTACAAAGGAATATTCCGGCAATCTGTTTACAGACAAGCACTATTTTCTCCTTTCCATCTTTCGCAACCTTTTTACAAACGCTCTGGAGGCCAACGAAGATGGAAATATAGAACTTGCGTTTATTGAAAATGAAGATGAGAAAAACTATACCTTTATCATTCAGGATAACGGTCCGGGAATTCCGGCTGAGAATCTTCCTCTGATCTTCACACCCGGCTTCTCCACGAAGATCAATTTTAACACCGGAGAAGTGAACCGGGGACTGGGACTCAATCTTGTAAAGGATATTATCGAGAATCAGTTGCACGGCAATATCCACGCCAAATCCAAACCCGGGGAAACCAAATTCTATATTTGTATCCCGAAATCCGAATTGGAGGTATCCTAATGAAATTTTATTTAATTGATGACGATCAAAATATATTGAATATTCTAAAACTGATAATCAAAAACCGTAACCTGGGAGAAATCTGCGGCACAAGCTTAAATCCCGCAGATGCACTGGAAGATTTAAAATACATCCAACCGGATATTATCATCGTGGATCTTCTAATGCCAATCATGGATGGTATCCACTTTGTTAAAAAGGCTTCCCCTTTTTATCCGGATGCTGCATTTATTATGCTTTCTCAGGTAGCCGCAAAAGACATGATTTCTTCTGCATATGAAAGCGGTATTGAATTCTTCATTCAAAAACCGATCAACAGCATCGAGGTTGAAAATGTAATTCGTAACGTTTCTCAGAAAGTTACGATGCAAAGAGCTATCGGAGAAATGCAGAATCTCTTCATGAACCAAATGCAGCAGTTAGCTCCACAGAAAGAACAACGTGACGAATCCCAAAGTTCACATATTGATAAAACACAGGACATTTTACAAAAACTTGGAATCATCGGAGAAATCGGAAGCAAAGATATTATCAGTATTGTAGATTATATGATCACTCACCGTGATACAGTGGCTGATGCAACTCTGACAGAGCTGTGCAGTCATTTCAGTGACAACCCAAAATCTATGGAACAAAGAATCCGCAGAACCGCTAACAGCGCCATGGTCAACCTGGCCAATCTCGGAATTGAGGATTATTCCAACGATACCTTCATCGAATATTCCAACACCCTCTTCAACTTTGAACAGGTAAGAAGAGAAATGGACTACATTCGCGGCAAGATCGACAAAGGTGGAAATGTTAAGATCCGAAACTTTTTGAACGCTCTCGTTTCTTATTGTTACAAATAATTTCGTCATTTTCACCAAATTTTTAAGATTTTTTCTTTAATTTTGATACGGTTTGAAACTTTTTGAAACTTTAGATGTATAGTCTCTTCATCAGAAACGTTTACCTGTCATAGGTAGAAATAAAATCAGAGATGAGGAGACTATTTATGTTAACAATTATTTCAGGGGTAGGATTACTACTTTTAACACTGGCCGGCTTTTCATTGTTCAGTATGAAAGCGCCAAAAGGTTCAGAAGCAATGTCCGGCATGGCCAATGCAGCAATCGCAACATTTTTAATCGAAGCAGTACACAAGTACATCACAGGGGATTTGTTCAATCTTGAATTTTTCCAAACTCTCGGTTCCACCAGCGGAAGTCTGGGTGGTGTTGCAGCCGCAATCTCGGTTCCTCTCGCTATGGGCGCAAATCCTGTGCTTTCCGTAGTAGCCGGAGTAGCAGTCGGAGGATACGGTATTTTGCCTGGATTTATCGCAGGATATGTCATCGGACTCATTGCTCCGTTCATAGAAAGAAAACTTCCAGAGGGATTGAATATCATTGCCGGCGCTCTGATGATCGCACCTCTGGCAAGAATCATTACCATCTTAGTTGATCCTGCCGTAAATGCAACTCTTGTTAGAATCGGCGGTACAATCTCCGCAGCAGCCGAACAATCTCCACTTGTTATGGGATTCTTACTTGGCGGAATCATGAAAATGATTTGTACATCCCCACTTAGCTCTATGGCTCTTACAGCAATGCTAGGACTAAACGGACTTGCAATGGGTATCGCAGCCATCGCATGTGTCGGCGGATCATTTACAAACGGAATTATCTTCCACCGTATGGGATACGGAGACAAGAGTAATGTAATCGCAGTGATGCTTGAACCGTTAACGCAGGCAAACATCATTACAAAGCACCCGATTCCGATTTACGGCTCCAACTTCTTCGGAGGCGGCTTTGCAGGTGTTGCAGCCGCAGCATTCGGAATTATCAACAATGCACCCGGTACGGCATCCCCAATCCCGGGACTCCTTGCACCATTTGCATTTAACTCTCCACTTCACGTACTCGGAGCTCTTGCATTCGCAGTAGCAGGTGGAACACTTGCAGGATTTGTAGGAAGTATCGTCTTTAAGAAACTGGAAACAAAAGTCGAAGAGAAAAAAGAGGATGCGGATACTGCAATTCCAAATGTACAATTTGAATAAGACTTCCAAAAGAATTTCAATGTAAAAGAGAAAACAGGACTTGGTTCAGGATGCGCATGTGATGCAGCAACAAGAACTAAGTCCTATTTTTCTCTTTCAATTATTATTGTTTCTTTTCTTTTTCGTATTGTCCGTAATACTTACCATAGTACTTCCCATAATATCTTCCACGAGAAGCACGTTTCACTTTCGTCAAAACCGCTCCAATCACCGGACATCCTGTTGCGTCCAATCTTCTCTTCACATCTTGGGCAAAACGGTATTTGATGCTCTCTGACTCCAGAACCATGACAGCTCCATCACATTTCTTTGCCAAAATAGCCGCATCTACAACAAGACCAAGAGGCGCCGAATCTATAATGATATAGTCATATACATTACGAAGGGCATCCAGCATCTTATCAAATGTACCCTCTGACAATAGTTCTGTCGGATTCGGTGGAGTCGGTCCCGCTACGATCATATGAAATCCTCTAATGTTTGTAGCATAAAGAATATCTGCAAGTCCGGCCTGTCCGGATAAAAGATGCGACAGCCCTTTCTCCGGTTTTTCCCCTTCTATCTTCTCAATCACAACACTTTTCCTCAAGTCCGCATCTATGAGAAGCACTTTCTTCTTCAGCTCCGCAAGGGAACGTGCTAGTTTCATGGAAACACCTGATTTCCCCTCTCCCTGCACACAGCTTGTTACTAATATCACATGCTTATCGCTTCCGGAAAACTGAATATTTGTTCGCAGTGTGTTTATTTCTTCATTCATTGCATAAGAATACTCTTCCATTACAAGATTGATTCTATTCATATCTTTTTATCCTCTCCGCCAAAATCATTCCCGGATTATCTACCAGTATCCTCCGGGTATATACCGGCCCTTTCTTTCTCTCTATGTATTCTGCACACCTTCCCAAGTCAGGTGCCCGATTCTTCAGATCATGTGCATCCGTTGCTATAAAATGAACCAGATCCTCCGACATTAATTTTTTACAAATTCTCTTATACCGAAAACCATGCTGTCCATATACCGCTCCGGCTGTGATCTGCAATTTAGCTCCCAACCGCAGCACTTCTTCTATCCGATCCAAATTCTCCATCAAAGACGGGTATCGCTCTCCATGAGCTATAATCGGAATCCATCCTTTGATGATCAACTCATACACCGTTTTTCTGATTCTCACATACTCGTCTCGATGAGAGAACTCAACAAGAACATAACGGGAACCATCCATTGTTGGTCTGATTCCTTGTTGAAGTTTATCTGTCATTGCAGATGCTCTATGAAATTCACATCCCAAATATAACTCCATTCCCGTTTTAGTCTTCTTATTAATCTCACAAAGGCGTTTAAATCTCCTGGTGATAACTTCCTGTTCTGTCTCAAACACTCCCACTCTGTAATGTGGTGTAAGGATGATCCTGTTCACGCCTTGTTCTTTCTCCATCCTTATCATCTCAACAGCCATTCTTTCCGTTACTGCACCATCATCTACTCCGGGAAGAATATGGCAATGAATATCAACTATACCACGCATATTTTTCTCCCAAATTGTTTCTATTCTTCTGTTTTACAAAAATATCTCCCTGACGCACATTGTCAAGAAGATATTTTCTAATCTTTATCGAACTTTTTTCTTTCCAAGAGCTACAAATCCGATTACTGCAACCGCTCCAATCACGATTGCTGTCGGAACAGCCATACCCATACCTGTTCTTGGCGCTTCTGTACTTGTAGAACCAACCGGTGACATCGTATCTTTATCAATAACAAACGCAACCGGTGAAAGACTATTGAATGTAGCTGTGATTGTTCCTTCTCCTGCTTCACTCTTCACTACTTCCCACTCTGTTCCTGTATAATGAAGTACTTCCACTTTTGTATCTTTTGTTACCCCTGCTACTTTAAATGTAATTGTTACAGGGAACTCTGTTCCTTCCGGTACGCTGACATCTTTCACATCAACAACTTCCATTCCTTTTGTAACTTCAATACCTGCAGCTTCTAAAACAGACTTAAAATTTTCTTTAATGTCACTTACAAGTTTCTCGTCTGCAACCTGTTTCAATGTTACCTCAACAGCATTCCCATTCTTGTCCACTGCCTTATTTATCTCAGTTACAACTCCGGAAATCTCCGGTGAACTGCCAGCCGCAAAAGCTGTTATCCCCATCATACACGAAAGTACTGTCGCCAATACTAAGCTTGTAAATTTTTTCATTTGCTTCTCCTCCTATCACTTCTCTTACTTAAATTCCATTACTATTTTATCACATTCAGATTTTTTTGTAAAATAGTTTCACTAACAAATCGTACAATTTCTCATCATCTACATGAAACTCATCATGTTTCTCTCCCGCAACGACATCCCCAGGCACACGCTCCATCTCCGACTCACTTTTGTAAGATATAAATTTATCTATCTCTCCTGTAGATAAATCTGTCACCATATAAGGCTTTGCACCGGAAATCAACTGCTTGTACAACTCACTATCTTCTTTCAACTGCTTCGGAAGTTGTAATGCCGCTGCCTGCACAACCTGACTTTGCCTTTCCATTCGGTCATTATTGCTTCCTGTCACGGTAGTATCACGATATCGGATATATTTTTCTGCCTGCTCTCCTTTGAGCACAATTTCTTTTCCCTTCTCAAAAGAAGGGTCTATCATGGTATAATCTTCCGGAACTGTAATTTTAATTCCTCCGATAGCTTCGCTTATCGTAGCTATTCCATCAATATTCAATGACAGAAAAGATTGAATCGGTATCCCATAAAGTAGTTCAGAAACCTTCTCTTTCGTTAAAAGACAGCTTTTCTTTGCTCCATCACCATAAGCATACTGCGTTGCAATCTGCGCCTTCTCTGTAGCAATCTGCGTTCCATCCATATCATAAACATCAACGTCAATCATGGAATCTCGTGAAATCTGCAACGTCTGAATTGTCTTCTCCGACGTATTCAATATAAACAAAAGCAAAACATCCGACTGGCCTCCCCGCCCCGCATATTTCTGTTCTTCTACCGGATCTGTATTATCCACACCCATAAACAGAATTGTCTTTAAGTCTGTATTATAACGGTACTTTTCTCCGTTATACGTAATCGTCTCAAATCCAGCCTCTTCGTCGGTATCCACATCCTCCATTGCTGTTTCTCTGCTCATGTACGCACGCGCTGTCAGAATCCCAACAGCAAACACAACGATTAAAACTACACTAATGATCACTGCTCTCTGTTTTTTCTTCATCTGTAAGCACTGCTCCTACTATAAATCTTTTGTCTCTCTGCGTCTTAATGCAAGTACTAAGAGTTAAAATTCGATCATCTGTTGTCACCGGAACATCTTCTCTTATACTATTCCCCATATTTCTTGACTCCAAAACCGAATCCAAAAATTCCTGTCGATGGGATTCCTTTGTAAAATCGAAAGTGTTCAGGATATGTCTGTCATCATATACGACTGCCGCAAAAATCTTATACACTCTCTTTGCATCCGGTGTATATATGATAACCTCCGGGTGCTCTTCCATAAATTCCATATCTTCGTACTGATGCAATCCTCGGAACATCGTTCCATTCGGAACATTATGTCCATACATCACTGTATTAAAATCCGAGAAATCTTTTGCCGTCTGCCGTTCTGTATATATGGAACCGACAGAACCATACTCACCATCTGCCATATGACTCAGATAGAAAGTGTCATCAAATCCATTCTGTAATACCGGATAATCGATCTTCGTTCCAGGTATCTTGATCCACGCATAAATATCGGGATTCGTTTTCTGAAGCTCTTGGAAATCAATCGGAATCTCCGGGTTGTTCTTTGTCTCATCTTGTTCCGGTTCTTCCTGTTTCTCTGCTTTCTTCTGAAAGTTCTCATACAATTCCTTGTCCTTCTTCTCCTGCACAAAATAAAAAACAAGAAATCCAACCGCACAGATAAATATTATTGCACACAGTATCCGGAGTGCTTTCCTCGTTGTTTCTTTCATAAGCTATACTTCAGCTCCTTGTTCTACACGTCTTCTTCTTTTACTCTCCTTTGTATCAGGAAGAGACGCAAGTACATTTAAATTCAAATACTTTCTGACATCCTCTTCATTCTTAATGGTATCATCCATAAAATAAAGTAATATAATTACTGCTGCTGCAAGAACAATTCCTACTAACCCGCCGATGAAAACATTTTTCATCAGATTTGGGCTTACAGGCGCTTCTGGCTTCAATGCCTTCTCTACAATGGATGGCTTTTCCATATTCATGACTGTCACAACACGATCTGACATCTCATCTGCAAGTGTATTGGCCAACTGCTGCGCATACTCGGCATTCGCATTCGTTACACTGACTTGCATGAAATGTGTTCCTTCCTGGCTTACAACAGATATACCGCCAGCCAGCTCACTGACACTAACCTTGTCTTCCAGACCTGCCCTTGCAATTGTATTCTTCAAAGTTGTTCTGCTTTTCGCAATCTCTACATAGTCCGGAGATACCTGAGAACCAAGCTGTAATTCTCCCACAGAGATTGTATCCCCACTCAAGATATAGATTGTCGCCGTTGCCTGATACATCGGAGTTACCATAACCTTCGTATAAAGCACCATACCACCGGCACCAATACAAAAACAAAGTAAAATAATCCAAATTTTCTTCCAAAGTACACCGGCCATCTCCAGTAAATCGATCTCCTGGCCTTCATCATTTTGTTTTTCCAGCATATTTCATCTCCCACTTCTTCATTTTTCCAAACTTTTGCTCCTTTATACTATCACGCAACGCGCGGAAATGCAATGAAAAATCAGCCCTTTTGTAAAGCAATGACACTCACTTCTAAACGTAAGTGCCTATTTGGCGGTTACTTTTTATTAATCACCTTTACTTCTCATCTGTTTAACCAATTTAGAAATTATCCACCAAATCAAATATCCAATCTCCGCTCCTAGAACATTTCCCATAATATCATCTAGTTCAAACATCCCGATTCTTGCTATCCCCTGAATAAGTTCAATCCCACCCGAAGAAAACAAAGCTACCAAAAATACCGATTGATTCCTTTCAAATGCCCGGAAGCAACATGGCAAAAAAATTCCCAAAGGTACAAACATTATCACATTCATAATAATCTGAAGCAACAATTCTACATTATTATCTTGGAAAGCTTCTATATACGATCCGAATAATTGAAAGCGAAAAGAGAACTCCTCCCCCGGAGTTCTCCCATAAAGCGTCATAGTTATCAACACCGCTATAGAAAAAGAGAGAAAGAATCCACATAATATCATTGTGACAATTTTTTCTGTATATTTTGTATAACCTTTCTTCAAAAGAAATAAAAAAATAATTTCCCAAAAAATACCAATAACTAAGACCTGTATAATATATGATTGATATATTTTTAAATATCCTAAAAAATTTGCCAGCAATGTATCCATATACTTTCCTCATTTATTTTTAATAACTATACTATTAAAGTTAAAGCTATATTGATTTTCACAAGATATCAAAATGATATCCGCATTACGCTGTCATCCTATCCACGCAATTCCAAATTACTTTATCGACTTTATCTATAATTATTTTAATCTTGCAAAACTTAAACACTCTGATTCTACATCTATCAACTAAGATTCCGATACTAAAAATCACTAAAGATATTCCTAGTGTCGTAATCGTAGGAAATAGTGCTGGCAAATCAGCAATCCACCCCAACATTCCTCCATCAAAAATATACTCTATCACCTTATGTTGTGTGTGTAATAAAAACACACCAAAAGTCGCCGGAGTACACCATTGAATAAAAGAAATTACTTTTTTATTCAAGTCTAATTCCGAAAAAAGAATTAAGAATACGATAGCCAAACATAATACCGTTGGGGACACATAGTTCATCAACATTCTTTCTCCCCAAGTTATATTCAGAATAAAAGGCATCAAATTACTGACTATTAAAAACCAACCTGCCGTCATTATAACGCAAGCCATTCCCACCATTACGAGCTTGATTCTTGAGCGCTTAAAGTTCAATATCTTATAATTCCATCTATATTTCTTTATTGCTGCTCCTAAAAAATACAAAAATGCTAACCACAAGAAACTATATCCTTCATTCATTCCTAATGGATCTCCACCTATATTCTGTGCGATAGTGGTATAGAATGAAAATCCTATAATCCCTATAATACACCATTGTTTCATGACTTTTTCTTCGGTAACTTCTATTATCGTATTTATTATTGGAGAAGCAAGAAAAACTCCCGTATATGCAGTAAAATACCAATATTGATTACGTGTAACTGGCATTATAGCCTCAACAAAATCAATCATCGAAACCTGTATCCCCACACTTACTTTCATGAATATTAAGACAAGTATTCCATAAAAAACCACTTGTAACCACAAGTTTAAATAAGACGAAAAATTTTGCTTTGATTTTTCTTTATAGCCCACATATCCACTAATCAGAGCGTAACAATTAACACAGCAAAATACTAACGAATATAAAAAGGTATTAATGATTGTAGCTGCTGATGAAGCTTCTGCTCCATATACTCCACCCATCCCCAATACATGTATCACTACGACCATATACATTGCGATAATTCGTAACATATCTATACCATAATTACGTCTTGTCTTGTCCGTCTGTCTGTCTGTCTGTCTGTCTGTCTGTCTGTCTGTCTGTCTGTCTGTCTGTCTGTCTGTCTGTCTGTCTGTCATAATTATACTTCCTTTGCCATCTCTCATCAACCTCTTTTAACTAACTTACATATTAATGGCTGAACATACTCTCTCAGAACTTTAAATGAACGGTAATCTACAATAGATGCGATTGTAAAATAAACACCTAGGATAATAATTCCTGATATGCATGCATAGCCTATAATTGAAAAATAAGAATTTAATTGCCACGGAATCCATTTACTGATTGCTGTAATTACAATAAATATAATGGAGTTAGAAATAAATCTCTTATAAGAAATCCAAGGACTTCTGTGCAAAATCCGTACATTTGCATATATAAACATATCATTCATTCGATATATTAATGCAACAATTGTTCCTATAAGAACACCATAAATCCCCCAAAATTTCACCGAAATCATTGAAACAATCAAGTTAATAACCGCCTCTGCTATACATCTACTTTGTGTTTTACGGAAATGTTGTGCATAATTAATTACATCTGAACAACAAGCCCTTGCGCCTGTCATTACATAAAATACAGAAAACAAAACCGCTACCTTATAATCCAAATAGTTAATATCTGTAATTCCTGCTGTATATAATTTCATAAATGGAATAATAAAAATAAGCGCAATATTATATAGCGCGAATACTAATGCCATTCTATAAGTTTCATACAAATCATGAAGCTGTATATATCTCTCCCTATCTCGATTAAATGTTTGTCCCATGACAAACGCGAATCCTTGTGCCACATAATCTAAAGCAGTTCTAATCATAGAATACAGTAATGTATACATTGTATATACGCTAACAATTTTCAATCCCGCAAAAATTGTCAAAATTATAGTGTCTGTATTTCTAAAAATCAAATCACAAATTTGATTTACAAATGCTGCATTTTTTTGTCCAATCGCTTTATAGTCAGGCTCTTCTTTCAAATTTATCCAACGATAATTTTTAGATATATATATTCCAATAACAATTATCTTAAGTACGTTTATCAGTAAATAAGTAAATTGAATTGCAATAATATCACATCCTAGCAAAAGCATAATAATTTT
Source organism: Lachnospiraceae bacterium EP-SM-12S-S03 (assembly GCA_020540725.1). Classification (GTDB taxonomy): domain Bacteria; phylum Bacillota; class Clostridia; order Lachnospirales; family Lachnospiraceae; genus Faecalimonas. The sequence continues at coordinate 83,937 of JAJBSL010000005.1, read as the reverse complement.
TGCTATACTAATAATCGTAGAAGATATCGATGTCAAAGCCGTATTAATATAATTCTTTCCTTCTGCCTGTAATAAAATAATAAATTTTCCTTGAAAGTAGTAGCTAATAACTCCAGGCACTCCATTAAACAAAATTATTATAATCATAGTCCATACTGGAATATTAGAAGAAACCACTAAAGGATATCCTACAGCCACCACAAGAACTGCAATTAAATATAATCTTCCTGTTTTCTTATAATAATGATCTGTTGCTGACATTATCCCTGAAATTTCTTTTTTATTTCTATTTGCTAACGGTCCATACAATGCTTGTAGAGTTGCTGCACCTACCCCAGCTTCAAGCAATGCAAAATATGCAAATATTTGTCCAATGGAATTCAAAAAACCATTCATCTCTGAACCAAAATTTGTTAAGAAAAGTCTTGGAATAATAATTCCTAAAACAATAGAAAGGATTTGACTTCCTATCCCTATTGCTATATTTAAAAAACTTTTTCGCCTATTCATTTTCTTCTTATATACTCCATATGTTCTCTGATATAATGTAGTTTCATTTTTAAAGACACATCTTGATAGCACACCAATTTTATCAAATCTATAACTTTTCTTTTAGCAAAATACACTCTATACCTTTTCCTAATCTCTGTCATTTTTTCTAAAATTGCATACTTCTCTTCTCTATCCTCTTCAGTAATCAATCCCAATTCAATTCCCTTTTTCATATCATCATCTTGTTGTTTCAAAATTTTCTCTAACGGAAATTTCATGAAATTCTCTGGATTTGAACTGCTTCCAGAATGTTTTCGATACTGTACCATATGTTCCGGCAAAAAAGCATTTTTCCCTAACATCAAAGCTCTAAATGAAATAAGTTCATCTTCTGTAGGGCACTCATCATTTAATGGTCCAAACGTTGTCAAAACCCTCTTATAGAACGCTCTTGATGGAGCTGGTATATTCCCTCCGCCTTCAAATGTATAGATATGTATCTTGTCAACAATTGCACTATGTTCTCTTAAGATTTCCCCTTTTTCACTAATTGCATCAATGCTAAATGATACAGCCGTCACTTCCGGATGCTCATCTAAATATAGAAACGATTTTTCTGTTCTTTCTGACTTAGATATATCATCCCCATGAGCCGCAACAATAATTTCCCCTGTTGCTAATTCTAAATATGCCCTATTCATATGTTTCGTAATACCAAGGTTTTTCTCATTTCTATTCAAGACAATCTTATGCGGACCAGTATATTCTTTTGCCATACGCTCCATAATCTCAAAAGTAGAATCCGTTGAACAATCATCTGATAAAACAATTTCTAAAGGAGAATAAGTCTGTTCAAAAGCACAACTAACACTCTCCTCTACATAATTTTCAATATTGTAAGTTGTTACCACATACGATATTAAAGGTTTATTCATTTTAGTCCCATTACCTTCCCCGCTAACTTATAGCTCTTATTTTTCATCAACCATACAAATAATTCTATTCTTATCTTCCCTGCAGTACTAGCATGCTCATTTCTAAAAAAAACTTTTCTGATTTCTTTAAATTTATTAATTTCTTTATAATCAAAAAAATCTATTTCAGAAAATTCCTGACTAGTTAATTTCCCCTGTTTTGCTTGTCCTATCCCAGAAATCAAATGCATATAAAACAAATATACTATATTTTTATCTTCCAACACTTCTTGACAAATTTCTCTTATCTTTACAAACAATCTCAATTGTTGGTAAATTCTCTTCTTAAAAGCCGTATTCATTGCAGATCCTTCTCTATTAACATATTGATAATACACTTCTTTTTTAAATAAAATTGTCACTGGAACTTTATGAAATATCGCTTTGTAATATTGAATATTAAATAACAAATCTTCACCTATGGCTTCTTGAACATCAAACTCTAAATTGTATTTTTGAATAATTTCACGCCTATAAATTTTATTCCATGGTTCAAATCCCAGTTTATATGTAAAATAATATTGGTTAAAAAAATAATTAATATTATCAAACCTATCCATCTCTTCTGATTTTGAATTAAATACACATAAGTCTGCTCCTGTTTCTTGTTGTGACTCATTCAGTTTCTGAAGCGCATCTGGTTCTATATAGTCATCGCTATCTACAAACCAAACATAAGTTCCAGTCGCTATACTCAACCCCAAATTTCGTGCTGAGGATACTCCTCCATTCTTTTTATGCAATACTTTTATTCTGGAGTCCTTCTTCTTATACTCATCGCAAATAAAAGGGCATCTATCTGGAGAACCATCATCTACTAGAATTAATTCGAAATCCTCATAGGTTTGTTTCAAAATACTAGAAATACATTTCTCTAAATATTTTTCTGTTCTATATATCGGTACAATAATACTAAATGTTGGCATTTACTTTTTTCCCTTCCTAGCAAATTATTGCAATGCATCTATTAAATATTTCAAAGAACATTTTCTAAAACCTTCTATTTTTTTTCTTACTTCTGTATAATCTATATTAAGTAAAAAATCTTTATTAGGTTGCCCAACTGTATACAACCTACTATCCAAACCGATTTTCCTTAGATAATCTATCTTACGACTATCGTTATTATTAATAGCATTCTCTTGATCTGCCGCAATAGCTGTAATAAATGGACGCTCAAAAATAGTTGAAAATACAGTCCCATGAAAAGAGTTGGTATACACCAAACTCGCATTCATAAACAAACCAACAAATTCTTCTGGACTAGACGAATATGCTTTATGATAGGGCTTAATAAAGTCACGAATATACTCATTAAATATAATAACCTCATATCCTGTAATCCCACGGAGATACTCCGTCAATTCTCTACTACCATGATTATTTTCCAAAAAATATACTAAAATATAAGGCTTCTTATACTTTGGCTTAACTGCTAGCTTTTTCCATTCCTTTTTATCTAATAACAATACCGGATCACATACTGTATGAACTTTTTTATCAGTTAAACTCTGTATTATCTCTACTCCTCTTGGTTCTCGAACAGAAATAGCATCAAAACTCTGCACCCACTTTTCTATTTTCCGCAACACCTCTTCATCAAATTCCGTTTTCCCAAGACTTGGTGAATAAGATATCCTCTTGACACTATCATTTTCATCTAAAAACTGAAGATAATACGCAGTTTCAAAGTCTTGACACATTGGATTCCAAATTTGATCCCCACCACAAATATATGCATCATAATCAAAGTGTTCGTTTTTTAACTCTTCTGTTGACGCATATTCTTTCTTAGTAACTGGTAACACTTCATTTATAAAACGTTCAAAATGATTAGAACGCTTTTTTAACGCCGGATATATTAAGTAACGAAATAATTTATGAATTCCCACATCACTTTCTTTAATAACTTTATATACATCTTTTTGACTTCGCGGTCTCAAATTTATAAATTCTGTTTCATGCCCCAAAATTTGTAATTCCTTTGAAAGCGCATATGCTTGTAATACTGATCCATAATTATGTGATGCGTGAAACGTAAGTTGACCTATCTTTCTCATTTTCTCCACCTTAATATAAATATCTTTTTAATTGATTTTGTTTTCTTCATCACAACACTCTTAACAATAATTTAGTACAAGAACACCTAGATAATAAAACTAAAATTTTCATTTTCCATCCATATTTAAAAATATTGATATTACTAATACTTTCCCGAATCATACTTTGTTCCAAAACATTTTTAACTTCTTCTTGTTCTCTTTTTTCGCCTAGATTGCCTTTTTTTATATTTTGAATTGAAAAAATCAAAAACTTTACTCCTGTAGAAAACAAACGTTGCTTTTCTTGCTCAAATAATTGTTCTTTTTTCAAGTACGCCTCTTCCCATTCAAGAAGATTATTTAATAGCTTATAAACTTGTGGACGATATGTATTACTTAATGATTCACCGTTATACTTATAATAGTATAAACATTCATCCAAAACAGTTATCCGCTCACATTCTTTATATAATTCCATAGCAGAAATTACATCCTCCGCAAAAAATTCTCGCTCAGATTTAAATTCATAGTCCGAAATAAGCTTTTTACGATATAAATTTCTACAAACAAATCCTTCTATCTCTTTTTCAGTTGTCCCCGGTGTAATTCCTATCATGGGTAAAATAAGCATTTTTAAAATTTCAGAACAGTTCAATACTTTAGGCATATTTTTGAAATGATGTTCTACAATATTCCCGGCAGAATCTGCTGTATAGTGTGAGCAAATACAAATATCTGATCCATCTGTTTTGATTCTATCATAAAGTTTATAAAACATTTCTGAATGAACATAATCATCCGAATCCACAAATCCGATATAATCTCCAGACGCTATTCTTAACCCCGCATTGCGTGCACTAGAAAGTCCACCATTTTCTTTATGCACAACATGCACTCTAGGATCTTTACAGAAGGAATCACACATCTCACCCGATTCATCTGGTGAACCATCGTCAACTAGAATTATCTCTATTTCCTGAAGTGTCTGATTTAAAAGAGAATTCACACACTTTTCCAATGTTTCTCTTGTTTTATATACTGGTACAATGATACTTACTTTTGGTTTCATACTATTTCTACCTTACATATCCGAATTTATTTTCTTCAACAGCTTCCTTTTGTTCCTGTTTCTGTACTTCTGTAAACGAAGGATTTCTCAACGTATAGTCCTCTCCATAACAAGGCTTGCTCTTCATATACTCTTTATTCTCGTTAATAAAATCATGGTAATCTTTTAGTTTCCGCGCCGGATTTCCAGCAACTACACTTCCTTCTTCAACATCATGTGTTACAATACTTCCCGCACCGATTATTGAATTATTTCCAATTGTTATCCCAGGCATTATTATACTTCCTGCTCCTATAAAAACATTATTTCCAATATGTACTGGTGCAATCTTAGTATATCCACATCCTTGCCACATACTGGCATCATGAGCAAGAATATGCACTCGTGGAGCTAAAGTAACATCATCTCCAATTTCAATCAACCAGCAGTGTGATTGGTCGATGATACAATGTTCATTTCTTCTAAAATTCTTTCCCACCTTAAGTCCAAGTTTTATCAGACTATCTGTAGATGCTTCTCCCCGCAAGCGATATAATAAATTTCTTAAAAAAGACATTTTTCTTCTCCATCATTCTTAATCGTCAGCCAATATATCTGCAATTCTTTTACATGCAAATCCATCTCCATATGGATTGCTTGCATTACTCATCCTTTTATATTCTTCTTCATCTTCAAGAAGCTTCTTAAAGTTTCGATAAATAGTTTCTTCTTCTGTTCCCACCAATTTTAATGTCCCCGCTTCAATACCTTCTGGTCGTTCTGTTGTATCACGCATAACCAGGACTGGTTTTCCAAGAGACGGAGCTTCTTCTTGTATTCCTCCTGAATCCGTCAGAATCATATAACTCTGATTCAAAAAATTGTGAAAGTCAATTACCTCTAATGGCTCAATAATATGAATTCTCTCTTCCTTTCCCAAAATACTATCTGCAATCTCTCTTACAACCGGGTTCATGTGTATTGGATAAATCGCTTTTACATCCGGATGTTCCTTTAAAACACGAAGTATTGCTCTAAACATAGCTTTCATTGGCTCGCCCAGATTTTCTCTTCGATGAGCTGTAATTAATATCAATCGGCTTCCTCTTGCCCATTCTAATTCAGAATGATAATACTCTTTTTTTACTGTAGTTTTTAGTGCATCTATTGCCGTATTCCCCGTTACGTATATAGCTTCTTTCTTCTTACCTTCTTTGATTAAATTTTCTTTTGCTTTTTCTGTAGGTGCAAAATTATAGTTACTAATAATTCCTACTGCCTGTCTGTTAAACTCTTCAGGATATGGTGAATAAATATCATATGTACGTAATCCTGCTTCAACATGACCAACTGGAACTTGTAGATAAAAACAAGCAAGCGCTGTCACAAATGTTGTTGATGTATCACCATGTACCAAAACAATATCTGGTTGAACCTTTTCCAGTACTGCTTTTATATTGTTCAGAATATTCGTAGTAATATCAAACAAAGTTTGCTTTTCCTTCATAATTGACAAATCATAATCTGGAACTACATCAAATACCTCTAAAACCTGATCTAACATTTGTCTATGCTGTCCTGTAACACAAACAACAGTTTCTATTTCTTTTCTTGTTTTCAATTCATTAACTAATGGGCACATTTTTATTGCTTCTGGTCTTGTGCCAAATACTAACATTACTTTTTTCATATATTTCCCCTCTTACCTCTTTAAAAAAGCAAAACAATCCACTCCAAACCAACGATGAAATACTCTAGTAATCTTACTTCTCATTCTTAATTTTTGCGGTACCCAGGATTTATTAAACCAATGAATGGTTGCTGTATCCTTGGAATCATACATAATGCCTGTTGCATCATCTAATGGGCAAAATACATCTCTTGGATATAATGCAAACCCGTCCAAAACTTGATATTTTCCATTTGGGACAAAGCCTTTTTCAGAAAGCATCTTTGTTATTGTTACTGTATTTGTAGTTGTATCTTGATTACCATTCTCATCCACAAAATGACGTCCATCATAATAAGAAAGTAATTCTTTAAACAATGAAAAACCTTTTTCTGATGCCATAATCCCGGTCGGAATCTGAGTATCAGATTCAAAACCCGAAAATCCTTGATGTACAAGAAACTTATCCAAATTTTTTGTCACTTCTACATCCGTGTCCATGTAAATACCTCCTTGTGTATACATGGCATACAGACGAACATAATCTGTAACAAAAGCAAAACGCTTACTTTCATATGCCTCTCTTACATATTCACAACAATTAATATCAAAGTTATCCTCATTCCATTCTATAATTTTATAGTCTGGGCAATATTTTTTCCAACTTTCTATACACTTATTGGCCAGCTCTGGCATTTTCCCTCTACCAAACCAACAATAATGAATTACTTTAGGAATCATACTAATCTCCTCTTCTATTTCTATTATCCATATTTTTTCTAAATTTTCTCTTCAACCAAATCGGTGTTATTTGTGACACAACAGGTTTCATCGCAAAAATATAATATTGGAATGGTAATTTTAATAACTTAATTCCATGAATCAATACTCTAGATGCTTCTAATGAATGTTTGAATGTCCGCCGATTAAAAGTTGACACATCTTCCCTAACTAAATATAATGGCTCTGCAATATTGTATCCTTTATATCCATTTGCAAAAAAGCGAAACCAAAGATCTACATCTTCTGCCCTAGTCGTAAGTTTATATACCCGATATCCTTCTAATGCTTCAAATACCTCTCGTTTCATCATAACTGTCGCATGATGAAATGGATTAAATTTCGGCAAATCTGTTTTAACAGGAATTTCTTTAATCGGAATTATATTTTTTTCTCCTTCTTCATCAAATGCCTTCATATAAGTTCCAACCAGAGCATATTCCGGATGTTTCTCCAAAAAATCCACCTGCTTTTCAAAGCGATCAGACAAAGATAAATCATCACCATCCATACGAGCAATATATTTTCCTGTCGCATATTGGGCACAATGATTCAATGTTGCTGCTAATCTAATATTTTTTTTATTTTTTAATAGAATGATTTTATCCGGATATTGTTCTTGATATTTTAATGCAACTTGATATGTACCATCTTGTGAACCATCATCACACAATATAAGTTCCCAATTTTCATAGGTTTGCTTGAGAATAGAATCAATTGCATCACCCAAAGTATCTGCACAATTGTATATTCCCATCAATATAGAAACCTTATTTTTGCCTTGCATAAGTTAAATACCTCCGTTCCAAATCCTCCGCTGCATCCTTAATATCAAATCCTGCTTCTTTTATACGTTTATATCCCCACTCTCTGTCCCTATCTTTTTTCAAAATTTTTATAATTTCTTCTCCCCATGTCTCTGCGCTTTCATTTAAAGAAATAAATTTTACAGTTTCAGTTATGTTTACTTCTTTCGGAATTGTATCAATAGACGCCAAACAATACAATCCAGAACATTGAGCTTCAATCAAAACAATCCCAAACCCCTCATGCAACGATGGAAAAAGAAAAACGTCCATTCCCTGCATAATATTTGAAACATCATTCCGTTTTCCCCAGAAAACAACTTTCTTCTGTAACTCTAATTTTTCTACCTTCTTTTCTATCTTTTCACGCCATTCACCGTCTCCAACCAACCAAAGTTCTACATTCTCACTTTTTCTTTGAATGCTATTGAAAATATCGATTATAAATGTTTGGTTTTTGACCTCATTAAAATTTCCAACATGTCCTATAATCAATTTACCACTAGCATTTTTCTCTTCCCGTACTTTTCTTCTTTCTTCTTCATCAAATCTATATAGTTGTGTTTCAATTGCATTTCTTATAATTTGTACCTTTCCATTCTCTACGTCATTTTTCCCAAAAAGCCATCGTCCTGCTTCTTTAGAACACGCAAATTCTTCTACTTTTACATGAAAAATAATTCTAGCCAAATAATGCAACCATTTTTCCCCTGCTTGCGTAGCATGCGAATGTGATATTAACACTTCCGCTCCCCCATGCCTTGCTGCTAACAAATCTATATTAGAAATTGCACTTCCTGTATGCCTGTGAACTATACTATATCCTTTATCACGAACAATTTTTGCTATACTAAAATAATTTTTTATCGGATTTTTCTTTTTAGGATACGCATGATAGATATGTCCACCCATTTTTTTTATTTCTTCGTCAAAATACCCTTCTTCCTCTACAGAAGTCAAAAAGTCAAACTGTATCTTTTCTCTATCAATTGCACGATAATAATTCATTACAAAATTCTCTATTCCACCATTTCCCATGTTATGGAATATATGTAATACTCTTACCATTTTCCCCATTCCTTTTTCACTCAATATAACTATCTATCTGAAAGACATTATTAACTTTAATACTTCTTTCTTAGTTTCCTCAATACAATATGGTTTTACAGTTTCTCTATTATGTTCTCCCATCTTCTTTCGCATTTCCGGATTATTTTTCAAGTTCTTAATTCCCTTCGCAAATCCTTTCACATCTTCCGGACTACACATATAACCAGAAACTCCATTTTCCATTACATCTGTTAATCCTCGAATATTTGATGTTACAAGTGGAAGTCCACAATACATTGCTTCCAAAGATGCAACTGGTAATCCCTCTCTCTTAGAAGGCATTACATATACGTCTGCCTGACTGCAAATGTCTACCACATCAGTCCGATATCCTAGAAAATGAACATTTTGTTTCAGCTTCTTTTCTTCAACGAACTTTTTCAGATTATCCAACTGATCACCCTTGCCACAGAGAATATAATGAATATTCTTATCTCTTAACAAAGAAATGGCTTTTGCAATAACCTTCTGATTTTTATTCTCGTTTAATTCTCCTACAGAAAGTACAAGAAAATCATCATCATTCAAACCTAATTCTTCTCGTATATCTTTTTGATTTTCTCCCACTGTTAGTCTACCAGTATCTATTCCAATCCCATGAATATATTTTACTTCTTTTACATTGAAACCTTTCGCTCTTTCATAATCTTCCTGATTCACAGTACAGATTACATCTGCTTTTGAAGCCATCGCTTTTTCAATTGGATAGTAAATCATCCAATTCAATTTAGGTGCTCCATCATAGAAATGGAATCCGTGAACCATATACAATACTTTCGTTCCACGTTTTCTAGCTTTCTTTGCTGCCAGTCTTGTAACTACTCCCATAACTGGCTCATTCGTCCAGATAATATCATAACACCCTTGCTCAACGATACGTTTCATTTCTCTGAACCCTTTAAAGTTTCCCGGGGTGATTGGGCTTCTATGTAGATTTACTGTATGGACTTTTTTTACACAATCGCCAATCTTATCGTGGATTTCTTTCATACGTCCACCTACCTCTGAACAGGCGATTTCTACTGTATATCCATTTTCAGCTAGATTTCTAATATGTGGTAATAAAAATTGTACCATCATCAAATCTGTAGATGTAACAAGAATTCTTTTACCCATGAATTGTATCCTCAATTTTCTCAACGATTGATTTGCTATCCATTCTATACTGCTCTCTTAAATAATTCTGATTTCCTACCTTAATGGAATACTCATCATTCAAACCAATTCGTAACAAATATGCTTTCTTTTCTTTCATTTCCGCCATAATTTCTGCTACAGCACTTCCAAAACCACCAACAATATTGTGTTCTTCACATGTAACAACAACTTCAAACTCTCTTGCACACTCTTCAATTGCACCTTTATCTATTGGCTTCACTGTTGGGAATGTGTATACTGCCGGATTATATCCCTTCTCGATAAGAACCTGATAAGCCGCATTCACTTCTTCAAAAATTGCCCCTGTAGAGAAAATCGCAATCTTCTCCCCATTTCTAACCTGAATTGCTTTTCCAATCTGGAAATTATCAATATGGGCATGAATCCTTTTTTCTCCTCCACGACCAAGACGTAAATAAGCCGTTCCCGGGTATGCTGCTAACGCTTTTGTACACTCTTCCGCTTCCACTAAATCTGCTGGCGCCATGACCACTACATCTGGCAGTGCTCTAAGAATCGCTAAATCTTCTGTGGCTTGATGACTCATTCCAAGAGATCCATATACGAATCCCCCACCAATACAAACTACTTTTACATTCGCATTGTGATATGCACAGTCATTTCTAATCTGTTCTAGACATCTTAACGTTGGGAAATTACCAATCGAATATGTAAATACAGTCTTTCCTTCCAAAGCCATTCCTGCCGCAACTGTCGTCATATTCTGCTCAGCAATTCCCGCATTCGTAAATTGATCTGGGACTGTCTCCCAAAACGGTTTCAATACTCCAAACCCAAGGTCACCTGTAATCAATTCAATATTTTTATCTTCTTTTGCCAATTCAACTAATGTTCTGACAAATGTATCTCTCATCTTTTTTCTCCTTACACTCTATGTTCTCTTTCATCGCTTCCGGATTTCGCTTCTACACGACGCATCTTTTCCGGATAAGATGTATTCCACGTATAAGAAAACGTATGGTCATTCCCAATATCATCCTGTTCTGTCGGTTGCGCCGGATTTTCAATTCCATTTGGAGTATATGGGTCTTCTACACCTTCCGGCTTGTATTCATGCAATTCTGTTACTGCCTGATCATATTCCCATCCACCATGCGGAAAACGATAGTGCCATAAAATATCATTCTGCATGAAAGATATTCCACAACCTTTAATCGTGTTTGCAATGATTACTGTCGGTTTATGATACTCTTCTTTACTATACTCGTCTGCCTTAGCAAAAGCTTCTTTTAATTCCTCATGATTATTTCCATTGATTTCAATCACATTCCAGCCAAACGCTTTCCATTTTGTACCAAAATCTTCAATCTCCAATGTATTCTCTTGAAAATCTAAACTCTGCATATGATTGTGGTCTACAATCGCTACCAAATTATTCAATCGGAAATGGTTTGCAAATAAAGCCGCTTCCCATACAGAACCCTCATCGCATTCTCCGTCTCCTAACACTACATAAACTTTATGTTTCTTTCCGTCCTTTTTCGCCGCATATGCCATTCCTGTTCCCGCTGAAAGTCCATGTCCCAAAGAGCCTGTCGAAAAATCTACCCCTGGCAAATGATGTGAAACATGTCCGGACAAACGGCTTCCATTCTGATAATGAGTCTTCAATTCCTCTACTTCAAAGAAACCGTTTTCTGCTAAAGCTGCATAAATAGATGCACCCGCATGCCCCTTACTTAAGATAAATCTATCTCTGTCATCCTTTTTCGGATTCTGAGAATCAATATTCATAACACCGCTATATAAAACCGCAATAATATCTGCGACAGATAAAATCGCTCCTATATGACTTCCTCCAGACAAATGTGTCATTTCAATTCCATGACGTCTGATTTTCCATGCTAATTGTTTACTATTCATAATGATTTCTCCTATTTATTTCTTCAAAAATCTTTTCTACAATTTCCATATGTGTTTCATCAAATTTTCTCGCAAACATGTAGGGGCTGCTCATAAGTTCATCAAAATCATACTCTTCTTGTCCCCATGTATATGGTTTTCCTCTTGTCCAATCAATATATCTCATAGAACCATTCTTTAAATCAGACACATCATAAAGTGTATTATAATATTTAGAATTATAAATTAATGTTTGCAAAACCAATTCATCACAAGATATTGTATTTTTGAAGACTGATTCTATAACCTTTATATTTTCTAACAAATAATTACAAAATTCTTGTGTAATTGAAAACCATTGCCATCCATCAATAATTTCCCAATCCAAGCTTTTAAGTCTATTGATGCCAATAAATTTTTGCGCATATTCCAACAGACGATCCAACCCCTTTAATAGTTTGCAGCTACGATAACTTCCCATGTGGGTAAAAAGATGATAAAACTTAACCCGCCTTATAGAATAATAAACTTCATTTGGAACAATCCCAATAAAGTTCTTTCCACTTTTTTCAAAGAAATTATAAATCTCTCTCGCTGATTTTATAGGTAAATCGACGCCACTTAATAGATGAAAATATGAATATTTTCCTTTTTTCTTTGCCGTTTCTAAAAGTCGTAATTCACACTCAATGATACTATAATCCGCCCAATATATATTTTTTGAATCAAGAATCACTAACTTAGACTTAGAAACAACCTCTAAAATATCTTTTGGAATATGATTTCGAGATTTCGCATCTATATGCAAAAAAATATCATTTTTTTCATAATCTAAAAGTCTTAAAAGTAATTTCAAAATCTTCCAATTTCCATGTGCCATTATCAAATATGCATGTTTCATCTTATTTCACCACTATATTCTTCATAAATCTTTTCTAACTCTTTTACTGTGTTTTAAAAACTAAATTTTTTTCTTCTATCCTCTCCATCCACTAAGTATTCCTGTAAACTCACTAACATAATACGAATTCTTCATCTGCAAATAATAAAACCCTAAGAATCCTATTGTACACAAAACAAACATTATTTTTGAACTTTCTCTTGTAAAACACTCCTTTAATAAATATGGGAGTAATATTAAATTATATATCTCAAAATATATAGGTAATCTCCCTACTAATATTCCACTTGTAAAAATACCCAGAAAATAAATTCCTGCACAGATTACTGACATATTGATACAAATATTAATAAAAGCATCTGCTTTTTTTTCAAGAACCTTTCTTCCACAAAATGCAATTACCGGAGTAACTGCCATGACCAACACTCGTATTGGATTGACCCCATCATCCTCTGCAAATTGAGCAGTTGATCCTGCATAAGCAGTTTCTTCCAACACATCTTCCATGGCACCGACAAATGGTTCCAAAAATATAACAGCTATTAATAACAAGATTAAAAATAGTATAACTTTTTTACCAAATGGTTTTGCAGTGGCGACAAAATACATTGGAATCATAACTAGTACTGTGAAGTGTATGGTTGCAGCTAGCAGCACAACAATCATAAATGGAATAGTTTTTCGTTTTTCTATCCAATCAGAAAACAAAAATACTATTGCTGCAGCCCAAAACTGCCTCATACCATTTAGCATCCAAAAAAATATAATCCCTGTCATAAATAGAAATGAACTGTAAAAAAAATATTTTGACCTTTTACGCAATATCAACATAATAGGTATGCCTGATAAAATAGCAATCGTCATTAACCATACATGATAATCTGTAGATATAAAGTGTTTAAAAAGGATACTAAATGTAATAAATCCTGGACTCTTATTTTCAGAAAAATCCCAATATTGCGGTATTGCTGCTAACGATGTTGGATATCCCTCAAACATAGATATATATGCTCTAGTATCTGCAACTCCACTTCTCATTCCAACCCAAAATATAATATATCCAAATGTTAAAATTGCCAGATACATAGGCACTTTATAGTCTTTTTGTTTCTGTACAAACCGTTGCGTTTTCTCTTTTGACTGCCTAACAAGTTTATTCCAAATTCCTAACACAACAATCCACACAATCATTGAATTGTATATAATCAAAACGTACTCCTCCTAATCACCTACATATCAGCTTTTTTTATCTTGATACCTCGTCTAATCTGCTAATATCTTCCTTTTCCAATTTCCATCCAATACTTGACACATTATCAAGCACCTGGCTAGGTCTTTTTGCCCCACATAGTACAACCGACTCTGGAATGAAATCAAGAATATATCGAATCGCCACCGCAGCAACAGATTTTCCATATTGAGCTGAAATCTCTTTCATTACTTCAACAATTTCAAGATTCTTTAGTAACTTTTCCCCATGAAAGTTCACATAAATATCTCTGCTTCTTCTGTCATTTGTTCCGAAATCTACATTTTCTTTTGTATACTTTCCTGTCAGAATTCCCTGACCCAAGCTTCCCCATGTAAGAGGGGTCATTTGAAGTTTTTCTGAAATCTCCAACATATCACTTTCATTTTTTCGACATGCCAGACTATATTCATCTTGAAAGCTAACAAATCTTCCTTTCAAAGGTTCAATTTCTTTTATATCTTCTGTATGAATATTAGATAAACCATAACTCCTGATATAGCCTTTTTCTTTTATTTTTTCCAAAGCCTCTACAACATCCGTCAACGGTGTCTTGCCATCTCTGTAATGAACTTGGTATACATCAATGTAATCTGTTCCGAGTCTTTTCAAACTACCTTCTACTGCTTTTTCAATCCATTCCGGACTATTATCATAGAAAGTTTTTCCTCCTTCAATACGAACACCAAATTTTGAAGCAATAATCACGTCTTTTCGACGATTTCCGAGAGCTTTTCCTAAGGTAATCTCTGATTGTCCCAGTCCATAAGTATCTGCTGTATCAAAGAAATTAATTCCTGCATCAAATGCTGTATGTACAGCCTCTATCAGCTCATTCTCCTGTGTATCTCCCCATCCATATCCTCCCATAGGACACCCGCCTATACAGATTCTGGATACTTGAATATCTGAATTTTGTAATGTTATATATTCCATAGTCTTTTCTCCTACCGATGTTCATTTCTAAACAAGAATCCAAATGCTTTATGGAAAACTGCTCCTAATGTCTTAAACAAAATGTAAACATCTGTTTTAAATGATACTTCGTGCGCATATTTTACGCGGAGTGCATTTTTCTTTTTCAACACGTGTTTTTCATACATTTCGTCAGCATTTTCTCCACCAACGATTTCATCCAGATTGATAAATTCCACAGAACTAAAGTCTGTGATTCCTGGACGCACTTTTAAAATATCTTTTTCTTGCCCTTCATACAGATTTGTATAACGGAGTAATTCCGGTCTTGGTCCGATCAGACTCATTTTCCCAAGAAAAACCTGTCCTAACTGTGGAATTTCATCCAATTTCGTTTTTCTAAGAATATTTCCAATCTTTGTAATTCTTGGGTCGTTAAGTGCTGTTGTTCCTCCGCCAATTTTATCCGCATTTTTTACCATAGAACGGAACTTACAGATTTTAAATGGTTTATTTTGATATCCACCTCGATCCGCTCTGTAAAAAACCGGAAATCCATCTTCAGCTATTACAGCCAAGGATAAAATCAAATAGAACGGCCAAAGAATCAATAACGCGATACCTGTAATCACAATATCCAAAGCTCGTTTTACACATTTATTATAAAATCCGTCATAAGCCTTTCTCTTTTTCTTCTTTTGCTTACTCATATTCTTCATAATCTATGACTCCCTCGCCTTAGTTTTCCTCTATTCCTTCGGATGATATGTTGTTACAATCTTTGCCACTTTTTCTCTAATATCCGGTCTGTTCGCATATGCCAGTTCCGTTAATTCATCAAGTTCTGCAAGAAACTCCTCTACATCGAAAGGAATCGGCATACCGATATGAATCAGATCATTCTCCGTTTTCTTCAGCCCTTCCTCCGCCATCAGCTTCTCTTCATATAACTTCTCACCCGGACGGAGTCCACTATACTTGATCTTAATATCTACATCCGGTTTGAACCCCGACAATCGGATCAGATTTCTCGCCAATGTGTCGATCTTAACCGGTTCTCCCATATCTAAGACAAAGATTTCTCCACCCTTCGCATAAGTTCCTGCCTGCATTACAAGACTTACTGCCTCCGGAATCGTCATAAAGTAACGGATGATTTCCGGGTCTGTTACCGTCACAGGGCCTCCCGCTGCAATCTGCTTTTTAAATAATGGGATAACCGAACCATTGCTTCCAAGTACGTTTCCAAAACGCACAGCTACGAATTCTGTCTTCGTTGCTCTTAAGTTTTCGAGCAGGTTAATATTCGCAAAGTCCTTATCAATCTTATGTGTGAAAAGTTGAGGAATCTCTTCCGCTTTTCCCTCTTTTACTTTACTGTCAAATGCCTGAATGATCATTTCACAGAGACGTTTACTTGCTCCCATAATGTTTGTCGGATTAACCGCTTTGTCCGTACTGATCAATACGAACTTTTTCGTTCCATGTGCCAGCGCTGCAAATGCCGTCTTGTATGTTCCGATGGCATTATTTTTGATGGATTCACATGGACTGTCTTCCATAAGAGGTACATGCTTGTGCGCCGCTGCATGATACACAATATCCGGACGATATGTAGCAAATACCTTGAAAATCTTACGACTATCCCGTACTGAACCAATAATCACTTCCAAGTTCAAGTTCGGATATTTTTTCTTCAGTTCCATCTGAATGTCGTAGGCATTATTTTCATAAATATCTAAGATGATCAACTGTTTTGGTTCCCTTGCTGCAACCTGACGGCAAAGCTCAGAACCAATACTTCCGCCTCCGCCAGTAACAAGAACTACCTTGTCCTTGATGTATTCGCTGATTTCATCCATATTGACAACAATCTGCTTCCGTCCAAGAAGGTCGGAGATCTCAATCTCACGAAGCTTTGTCATGCTGACCTCTTCATTGACAATCTGACTCACACTTGGAACCGTCTGCATCCGGCATCCTGTTTCCTTGCACAGATTCATAATATCCTTACGATTCTGTCCCGTTGTGGACGGAATGGCATAGATGATGCGGTTGACATTGAAACGTTCTACCATCTCGACAATATCATAACGGTTTCCGACGATTGGTATTCCTTCCAAGATACGCCCAATCTTCTCCGGGTTATCATCAATCGCACAGACTACCTTGGCATGAATGGAATCCGCCTTTCGTATTTCCCGCATCAATGTCTGACCAACAGTTCCCGCACCGATGATCATAATACGGTCCGTTTTCCCTTCCCGGTCTTTTCCCTCTGTCAAATACCGAATATAGAATCGAACATAGCGGTAGGAGAATCGAACACCTGCGCAAAGAACACAGCTTAAGATGTATCCCATGAAATAGTATGATTTCGGCATATGAAGTTCCATGAACAAAGCCCCTATCATATATACCGGAATCAAGACTAGATCCGCCATCATGATTCGTTTCAATTCTGTAATACTAACAAAAGCCCAAATGCTATGATACAATTTGTAGATATAATATACGACAATTGTCGACACGATCCAGAACGGCATTGACCACAAATATCCCGCCAAATATTCCTGGGGTATCGCATCCATTTGAAAATCAAACCGCAGAAACAACGCCATGAAATACGATCCGATTATGATCAACGCATCCGCCACACATAATAATAAAGCTTTATGAATCCATTGTAATTTCCATTTTTCCATTTCTTATCCCCACTTCTCTCACACAATATTTTTGCTTTAGACTGCTTTCCCCTTTATCGTGAAAAAAGACTGTCTATATAATCATAATATATAAGTCAGTCTTTTCATCCAGGCATAAGTCTATTAGTTTCTTCTATTCCGTTCAAAATACACAATCCCCCCTGCGAGGATCATAGCAACTGTTGCAATCACAGTATGGGCAGAATTAATCGCAGTGGATCTGAAATCCCACCATTTTGTGTCAACATAAACAAAAAGTAAAATAAAGGCAATGATCAGTACAATCATGCTGATTACTAATCCGCGAAACAGTATCTTTTTTTCATTCATCTTTTCCCCTCCCAGTCATTTGCATATTTTCATATAATCTTTATACATCTTTATACGATTTTTACATGATTTAAATATATTGTACCAAAACTGACGTAATTCGACAAGATTCTTTTAAGTGAAATTGTTAACAATTTTTATCTTTTTCACTTTCATATATCACAATATTTTGCATAAAAATTTATTTTTAACCACATGTTTACCACAAAATATGCTATAATAAAATAGGCGTCAGCATATAGAGCGCTAATTATTATATCGGAGGTAAAAGATATGAAAAAATATGTATGTGAACCATGTGGCTATGTATACGATCCTGATCTCGGTGATCCGGATAACGGAATCGCACCAGGAACTGCTTTTGAAGATATCCCTGAAGATTGGGTATGCCCAATCTGCGGAATGGGAAAAGAAGTGTTTGTAGAGGAATAAGATAATCTATTCATAAAAGTAACGATACAAGTCGCTAGAAAACACATCCTAAAGTACTGCGTTGCTCACGCACTTTAGGGTGTGTTTCTATCGTTTTGTATTTTTATTTTTATAAAGTATTTATTTTCCTCTGCAAACACTTTTCCCTCTTCAGGTTGCAGTTCTAAGATTTCGGATTTTTCTTGACAGTCTGATTGCACTCGGATTATAGTGGTTACATCACAGATGATGGTTGCTGTATGGGGAACTGTCACAATTCTAAAATATCATTTACAACAAATCAATTTTTCTATGTAGAATCTTCCATTTCGGAATCCATTCACATTTGAAAAGATTGAGTCGGTGGTGTACGCAATGGCTGAAAAATTTTTAGAAAAAACAGAAATTGAAGAAATCAGGGAGGCGATTAAAATGACAACAATTGGACAGATGTTACGTGAAGATGGTAGAGCCGAGGGTCGCGGTGAAGGAATGATACTCGGAACAATTAAGACATGCATGGATTTTCAAATTCCAATCGAGCAGATCATCGAAAAACTTATGGAGAATTTCTCTCTGACACGAGAGAATGCCGAAAAATATATGGAAGAATTTAATTCCCAAAAAACTATGGAGAGATAAATTTCCTTCCCAAATCCCAAACACAAGATATTAGAAACCTCTCTCTTAGGTGAGTGGGTAACGCAGCACCTAAGAGGGAGGTTTCCTAATATCTTGTATCACTTATTTTACGAAAAAACCAACTCCATCTTGGTTCCTTTTCCAAGTTCGCTTTCCACGTGAACTTCTGCCTGATGGAGTGAAGCTCCATGTTTTACGATGGAGAGACCTAATCCGGTTCCTCCGCTTTGTTTGGAGTGGCTTTTATCTACCCGATAGAAGCGTTCGAAAATTCGTTCTATATCTTCTTCCGGAATTCCAATTCCGGTATCTCTAACAATCACTTTTTTCCCGGACAATGTATTGCCTACCCAAACTTCCAGTTTCCCGCCTTCTTTGTTGTATTTGATTCCGTTCGCACAGATATTGTAGATCATTTCCTGTAAGACCGGGCGAACGCCATTATAGACTACCGGCTCTCCGGTCACTTCAATGCGGACATGCTTCTTCTCCGCCGGAAGGGCGAGTCTGCTGCACACATCCATTGCCAGTTCGTAAAGATCTACATCTTCTTTTTCAATCTCGACCCGTTCCTCATCCAGTTTTGAGAGCTTAATAATGTCCTCCACAAGCGTGATCAGGCGGCTTGCTTCATCATAAATCCGCTCGGAAAACTTCGGCATATCCTCTGGTTTGACAAGTCCGCTCTTCATGATTTCGGCATATCCGGATATGGAGGTAAGCGGTGTTTTCAATTCATGTGATACATTGGCCGAGAATTCTTTTCGCATTTGAGCCACCGCGTCTTTTTCTTTATTCTGTTTATCAATACTCTCCAGAAGAGGTTGCAATTCTTCGTATATGTTATTTTTCAAAGGCTCATTTAAATCCAGTTCATTGATGGGACGTATGAGTCTTTCCGTCTGCCATCTTGCAAGTACAATAGCAAAACAGATCATCACGACTGCAATCACAGTCATATACGGAAGTACCTGAATAAACATCGGAAGTACATTATCTACAGTTCTGGATACCCGAAGCACATTGCCGTCTTCCAGAAGAGTTGCGTAATAAATGGATCGCTCTTTAATCGTATCTGACACGCGTACATCGCGTCCTTCTCCGTTTTTAAGAGCTTCTTTCACTTCTATCCTGTTCTTATGATTGGCAAGCGTTAATTCATCGTCTTTGGAATCGTATACTACATCCCCGTCCGGCGTGATTACTGTTACTCTTGTATTTTGTTGTACATTATCCATAGCTTCCAGATACTCTGTTCCGGAAATATTAATGGCTTCCTTAATATATTGGGCTTCCTGCTCCACCTCGATTTGCAGGCTCTGGAACGTCTGATTGTATACCGCTACCGTAAGCAGGAGATAGGAGATGACCAATGTAATACAAAGCACGAGAATCATGCTTTTCTGGATCTTACTTCTCATTCTTTCCTCCCATGCGGTAACCTACACCTCGAACAGTTTCAATCAGTTCTCCCGCACTACCAAGTTTCTGACGCAACGTTCTGACATGAACATCCACCGTTCTTGTCTCTCCATCAAAATCATATCCCCATATTTCTTCCAACAGCTTATCTCTCGTCAACACAATATGTTGGTTCTTCACAAGTTTCTCCAACATCTCGAATTCTTTTAATGTCAGCGTTACTTCCTGACCGTCTACTTTTACTTTGTGTTTCTCCACATCAAGTTCCAGATTATCAATCCGATATGTCGTGTCCTTTGTGGTTTTCTGTGTTCTTCGAAGTACCGCTTTGACTCTGGATACAAGTTCCATCATACCGAAGGGCTTTGTGATATAATCATCCGCCCCGGAATCCAATCCTACCACCTTGTCATATTCAGATCCTTTTGCCGTTACCATAATGACAGGAATATCTTTTGTTCTGGAGGAGGATTTTAATTTTTTCAAGATCGTAAGTCCATCTTCACCCGGAAGCATAATATCAAGCAAAACAAGCTCTGGCGTTTCAAACGCCAAAGCTTCTACAAATGCTTTTCCATCTTCAAACCCACAAGCTTTTATTCCTGTAGATTCCAATGTATATACAACCAGATCCCGAATGTTGCTGTCGTCTTCTACGCAATATATCATTCTTTTGATCTCCTTCTAAATTCGCTTTTGTTAGTTTAATTTACGGTGTACACCCGTGATAGAGAATTCTACCCATTCAGCGATGTTCGTTGCGTGGTCACCGATACGCTCCAGATATTTCGCGATCATCAACATATCGATGGCTTCTCCGCCTTTATTCTGTTCTTTTGCAAGCAGTGTAATCAATTCTTCCTTAATTTTATCAAAGAGTTCATCGACTCCGTTGTCTGCAAGAATGACTTTTCTTGTAAGCTCCAGATCCTTTTCTACGAATGCTCTGACGCTTTGCTTAACCATTTCACTCGTCTGTGTAGCCATCTCTACAAGAGAATTGTGGGCTCTCATACTCTTGATCTGACCGGAAATGAGGATCTCTGCAATATCCGACGCCTGATCGCCGATACGTTCCATGTCTGTGATCATCTTAAGCGCCGCGGAAATCTGCCGGAGGTCTTTTGCCACTGGCTGCTGCTGCAACAGAAGCTTCAGACATAATCTTTCAATGTCTTTCTCAAGCTGGTCAATCTCTTCATCTTCTCTGATTACAATATTTGCCATATTCAAATCTTTATCCGCAACAGCTTTTGTTGCGTTTGCAATAGCTTTCCCGCATAATTCTCCCATCTCGATCAGCATTTCATTCATACTGTCAAGCTGCATATCGAATTTGTTTCTCATGTCTAACCAAACCTCCCTGTGATATAATCCTCTGTACGTTTATCAGATGGTATGGAGAATAATTTCTCAGTTTCGTTGTATTCAATGACTTCACCCAACAGAAAGAACGCCGTATTGTCTGATACACGAACCGCCTGCTGCATGTTATGTGTAACCATGACAATAGTATAATCTTTTTTCAGTTCCATCGCAAGGTCTTCTATCTTCGATGTGGAAATCGGATCAAGTGCAGAAGTCGGCTCATCCATCAGAAGGACCTCCGGCTGTACTGCGAGAGCTCTTGCGATGCAAAGTCTCTGCTGCTGTCCCCCTGACATACCAAGGGCGCTCTTTTTCAATCGGTCTTTTGTTTCTTCCCATATCGCTGCATCGCGAAGTGATTTTTCCACAATATCATCCAGTTTTGATTTTGACCGGATTCCATGTGTTCTCGGGCCGAATGCAATATTGTCATAGATGCTCATCGGAAATGGATTCGGTTTCTGGAATACCATGCCGACTCTTTTTCTTAAAAGGTTCACATCCATTCTTCCGTAAATGTCTTCTCCGTCCAGCAGAATCTGACCATCGATCTTACATCCTTCCACAAGGTCGTTCATGCGGTTCAGCGATTTTAAAAGTGTAGATTTCCCGCAGCCGCTCGGGCCGATAAATGCGGTGATTTTATTGGATTCAATTTCCAGATTTACATTTTTCAAAGCTTTGAAATCTCCATAATATAAATCTAGATTCTTGACGCTAATCTTACTCATTGTTTCTTCCTTTCGTTATCTTTCTTGCCACAAAACTTGACAAACAGTTAATTCCTACTACTAACACAAGAAGGACAACCGCTGTCGCATATGCCTGATTCATGTAAAGTCCTTCATTTGATAAATTATACATGTGGATTGCCAACGTTCTTCCGGAATCCATCGGATTTAATACCATTTCCGGCACAGTTCCTGCTGTATAGATTAAAGCCGCTGTCTCCCCTACAATTCTTCCGACTGCAAGAATGATTCCGGCTAAGATTCCAGGCACTGCACTTGGAAGGACTACACGGAATACCGTACGGAGTTTTCCTGCACCCAGGCCGAAACTTCCTTCTCTATATGTGTCCGGTACTGACTTTAACGCTTCTTCCGTTGTACGCATGATCAGCGGAAGGATCATGATCGCCAACGTAAACGCTCCTGCCAAAAGAGAATATCCCCACTTCAATGCCGACACGAAGAACAGCATTCCGAAAAGTCCGTATACGATAGACGGAATTCCGGATAATGTCTCTGTCGTAATCCGGATGATATCCACAAATTTATTTCCTTTTCCCGAATATTCCACAAGAAAGATTGCGGAAAATATTCCGAGCGGCACTGCGATCAGCAAAGAGAAAAATGTCATAATGATCGTGTTGATAAGTGCCGGCATCAAAGATGCATTGTCTGTTGTATATTTGAATGCAAAAAGTTCCGGTTTGATATGCGGAATCCCTTTGATCAGAATGTATGCGATCAAAAAGAGCAGAACCGCAAATGTGATGAGTGCCGCCAGCATAACAAGCAGCATCATGATAAAAGATCCCGGTCTTCTTAAATATGCTCTTAATTTATCTTTCATTTTACTCATGTCTTGACCTCCTGTTTAATAAGGATACAGAAAGGTTGATAATCAGAATGAATACGAAAAGTACCACTGCTGTGGCAATCAGAGCCTCCCTGTGAAGGTCTGTTGCATAGCCCATCTCTATTACAATATTGGCTGTCAATGTGCGGACGCCTTTTACAATACTTTGCGGCATACGCGGCTGATTACCTGCTACCATGATTACCGCCATTGTCTCTCCGATGGCACGTCCGATTCCGAGAACGATTCCCGCAACCACACCGGATTTTGCTGCCGGAAGCACTACTTTGAAGATACTTCGTTCGTGGGTTGCTCCAAGGGCAAGCGCTCCTTCGTAATACTGATTCGGCACTGCGCGGATGGCAGATTCCGTTACCCCGATAATCGTTGGAAGAATCATCATTCCAAGCAGAATCGATGCTGTCAAAATGCTGTTTCCATCTCCTGAACTTCTTAAAAGTCCTGCCGCCCTTAAACTTCTGCAAAATTCCCTTGTTGCCGGTACCAGAACAACCAATCCAAAGAAGCCGTATACAACCGACGGGATTCCTGCAAGCAGCTCTGTGGCTCCTTTCAGCACCGGATAGATTTTCTTCGGGCAATATTTTGCCATAAACACAGAAGTAAGAATTCCGATAGGAACTCCGATTAAAATGGCTCCTGCTGTTACATAGATACTTCCCATGATCATCGGCAGGATTCCGAATATTTTATTGTTCGGTCTCCATCTTTCCCCTGTAAGGAAATCAAGAAAACCAATTTCTTTCATTGCAGGAACTCCATTTGCGAACAAGAAGACACAAATGAGAGCTACCGCCAGCACCGAAGCGCAGGCGGCAATGAAGAACACTCCCTGCATGAATTTTTCCGTCCATGCTTTTTTCATATTACTCTACTACCTCATCCCATGTAAGAACTTCACCTGTATAGATGGATTTTACCTGTTCGCTTGAAAGCTCATCTACTTTGCTGTCATTGTTTACAATTACTGCAATTCCATCTAATGCGATAACTGTCGGTTTTACACCTTCTGCTGTCTCCGTATCTTTCAGTTCTCTGGATGCCATACCGATATCGCAAAGTCCGTCGATTACTGAAGTTACACCTGTTGTTGAATCACTTGTCTGGATCTCAATTTCAGCCCCTGTGTTTACTGCCAAATATGCTTCTTTTAATTTTTCCATGATCGGAGATACAGAAGAGGAACCTGCTACTACAATTTTTCCTGTTGCTCCATTGCTTTCATACGGCTTAACATCATCCATTGGGATTCCGTTATTATCTTCAACTACTTTCTGTCCTTCTTCGCTCATGATATAGTTCACAAAATCCTGTGCTACGTCGCTCAATCCGTCTTTTGTCACAATGTTGAAAGGTCTCTGTACCTTATAAGCTCCGGATTTGATATTGTCTACTGTTGCTTCTGCTCCGTCAATTTTTACTGCTTTCACACTGTCATCCAAAGATGCAAGCGAAATATAACCGATGGCATATTCGTTACCTGCCACTGTATTCATCATAACGGATGTGCTGTTTGTAATAGCAGCCTCCTCTGTTGTCATATCCATCTTCTCGCCGTTTTCATCTTTTTCTTCTACTCCGAACAACTCAATGAAAGCGCCTCTTGTTCCGGAACCATCTTCTCTTGATACAACGGAAATGTCGTTTGTTGCATCCCATTCTGCTTTTTTATCTGTACTGCCGTCTGTGCTTTCGTCTTTGCTTCCGCATCCGACTACTGAAATTGCTGTCATTGCCACGATTGCTGTTACTGCCAATAATTTCTTTAACTTCATCTTTTTCATTCTCCTTTTCAATCCATAGTTGTCTGCGTTTTTTGCAGAACTCATATCTTCTTCACAGGTAGTATCATAAAAAACTTCTGTAAAATCCAAAACAGTCTTTTTGTTAAGTTTTTGTAAAATAATTTTACATAAAAAAGATTGCACATAGGATTACGAAGAAATTTCCTACATCATAAAAAAAGGTATCGAAACACTTTCGCCTCGACACCTTTCTTCTATAGTCTTTTTTCAAAATTACCCGTTACCGCTGTTCCTTCTGTGAAAATCATAAAAGCTTTCGGGTCAATCTTTTGTACGATTCGTTTGATCTGGTTCACTTCATACTTGGAGATCACAACATACAGTATGTAGGACGTCTCATTCGTATAGGCTCCCGCCCCTTCCCAGTTGGTTACTCCTCGCCCCATCTCCTTCATGATCGCTTCGGAAATTCCAAGTTGTTTTGTAAAGATCATCACACTCATATTGATATTCTGAATGTGAATCTTGTCAATGGCAAGGGATACTACTGTTGCATAAATCAATGAATAAATTACAACTTCAATATCAAACAGCATCAGGCAGACCCCATAAACACCGATATTCATAATAATACCGATCTTGCCTACGCTGAATCCCGGATATTTCTTGGCACAAAGTATTCCTACAATATCCTGCCCTCCTCCTGAGCTTCCGCCACGAAGGATCAGGCCGGTTCCTACCCCTGAAATAAGTCCTCCGATGATACATGCTGTCAGCATATCTGTAATAATCGGCTCTGCCGGAATCGGGATCACAGTAAGAAGCACACTTTCTATTGTAGCTGCGATCACAGTCCGAACACAAAAACTCTTGCCAATTCCCTTCCAAGCCAAATAAAAAAGCGGCACATTCAATATATAAAATATGATACCCGCAAGGTCAATATGTCCCGCATTCACATGCAGTACACTGACTACAAATGTTCGGATGAGCTGTGCTACACCCATAAAACCGCCGTTGTATAACTTAAGCGGCATAATGATCAAATTGACACCAAGGGCGAAAAGCAGACTTCCTAAAAAGGTCCAGCCCAGTTGTGCCATCGCGCGTTTCTTATTACTCCACTCCATGTATTTCTTTCTCCTGCCTGTATTCTATAAGACTCCCAGTTTTGCTGCCTCCTGTAAGTGGTTAGACGCCTCGTTCTCATTTTGCTTCGCTTCTTCCCTGCTGAGACATTCCTGAATCGCATTGTTGAGCGAAAGCATCTTCTCATCCAGCCCTGATACCATCTCCGCACAATCCCTAAGTTCTTTGCTTATGTATTCTGGTGCATTTCCTTCAAACTTATAATATATCTTATGTTCCAGACTCGCCCAGAAGTCCATTGCAATCGTCCGTATCTGAATCTCCACCTTCGTGTTTACTACACTGTCAGACAGGAAAATCGGAACAGAGACCAGCATATGGTAACTTTTGTAGCCGCTTTCTTTCGGTGTCTTAATATAGTCTTTTATCGTAAGTACTTTCAAGTCGCTCTGGTTGCCGATCATCTCAGCTAACCGGTAAATGTCTGATGTAAAGGAACAGATCAGACGTACGCCTGCAATATCATTGATATACTCGATCATATTCTCAATGGATATCTCATATCCGTACCGTTTCAGTTTCTTCACAATGCTCTCCGGGGACTTAATCCTTGTCTTAATGTGTTCAATCGGATTGTAACGGTGGACATGCTTAAATTCATCATTCAGGATCTCAAGTTTCGTTCCGACTTCTTTCAATGCTGAATTATATAAAAACATCGCGGTCATCCATGCGTCCACGTCGTCATAATCCATGATTGCTTTCATTACATCCTGCATCATTCTTCCTCCTGTTTTCCAAAGAACTTTTCCTTGACCGTATAACGGTTAAGGTGCCTCCGGCAGACGTGTAACCGATGGCTGTACCTTTCCAGATACAGTATCATACACGCACTTCGAGAATATTATACCATATCCCCAATCACTTGTCATAAACTTAACAGTTTTTTTAGATTTAAAGTTCCAATTTCATATCCCCCTGTTTGATCCATTTCTTTTTCCTCATGAACTCCGCAATCACTGCCGTAACAATGGCCGGAAGTATTATCTGAATCGCAAATATTTTCATCAGGACAATGGTCGCAGGTTCCGATACAGACATGGTCTGCCATGTCATGATCGGCCCCACAAGCCCTGCAGTTCCCATGCCTGCACCCGTTGCATTATTCGTCATCTTTAATACGATCGTTGCGATAGGACCAAGAACCGCACTGGATAAAATAGGCGGAATCCAAATGAGGGGATTCCTTACAATATTCGGAATCTGAAGCATGGATGTTCCGATGCCTTGGGCCAGCAGTCCTCCAACCTTGTTCTCACGAAAACTTGCCACTGCAAATCCTACCATATTACAACAACAGCCTACCGTCGCCGCTCCTGCTGCCAATCCGTTCAGATTGAGTATCACCCCAAGCGCTGCTGAACTGATCGGAAGGGTCAGCGCCATTCCCATCAAAACAGATACCACAATTCCCATAATCAAAGGTTGTTGTTCCGTTCCCCAGTTGATCAGCCCTCCAATCCGATTCATAAACTCTGAAATGGCCGGTCCTACAAGAAGCCCCGCAGCCGATCCCACACCTACCGTTACAATCGGTGTGAGCAGAATATCAATCTTTGTCTTCCCTGACAGAACCTGCCCGATCTCAATTCCTATATAAGCCGCAATAAATGCACCCAACGGTTCTCCCGGTCCGGTTAGTATCACACTTCCATCCCCCAGTACGTTTCCTGCAAGGAGCTTACTTGCGAATCCGCCCACCATACCTGCTGTTGCTGCAGATAATACGACAAGCGAACTTGCTTTCAACCGATAGGCAACTCCCACACCAATTCCGGCGCCCGTAAGCGCTGCTGCCATTTTCCCAACGGCACAGAGCATATTTCCCGTCTGCCCACCTATCAATATTCCGATCTGTTGTATGATTGTTCCAACGATCAATGTTGCGAAAAGCCCATGCGCCATTCCGCTTAATCCTTCTATAAAAATACGGTCGAGTAATTTCTTAAGCCAGTTCATTTACTTTACCTCAACCTGACACATTTTCATTGTCAGAAGTGCCGCTTCATGACTTTCCGGTGTCACACCTGCACAACATAAGCTGTCCACAGATATCTTGACTTCCGGTAGAAATGCCTTGCAAAGCAATGCGTTGGATACCACACAAATATCGGTGCATAATCCCACAAATTCTATCTCCGTGTAATTCCCATCTGCTAAATAATTTCCCAATTCCACACTGCCAAATGCAGGCTTATCGAAAATTTTCTTTGCATACGTCTTTAGTTCCTCAACAATCTCCCATCCTGTTGTACCTTTGACGCAATGTACTACCGGAAGATTCCTTCCTTCCTGCGTTTCCAAATAAAGCTGCGTATGCGTATCTCTCGTGAAAATAACTTCATTTCCATTCTCCTGATACTCTTCTACCTTCGCCTTTACATTCCCCACAATGGCTTGTGCTTCCTTTGTCCCAAGACTTCCTGTTACGAAATCGTTCTGCATATCTACGACAATTAATACTTTGCTCATTTCCTGATTCCTCCCAAACTCTGTTCTATATATTATTTACACCAAAAATAGTGGAAAAACAAGTATTGAAATGATATGATGGTTGTGATATAGGTTGAACACACAGGAGGGTAATCATGTTTCGTCTTTGGGGTAAGATTTTTAAGGATAACAGATTAATAAAAGACACGGTCATCTGCGATGACTCGGAAGATACACGTACACATAAGATTTTCCATGCGTTAGATTCCATCTGCTATGAATTTGATCTAAGTAAACCAATCTGGCTGGATTCTACGATCCATGAATTCCAAAAGCATGATAAAGCCAGATTCTATCAGGATAGTTTTATCGATTCTATTGATTTTGACTATTTGGAGATACACGTAATTGAGGAGTAGCCAAAGCTACTCCTCTGTAAAATCACAAATTCCCATATCTTATTCTTGTTCATGATAATTTCTGAAAAACTCCGATAGTCCATTCAGCGTTTTCAATAATACCGGCATTTCCTCTTCTGTCAGTTTGTCCACAACAGCCTGTGTCATCTGCGTATGGAAATCCTCATGATGATGATATGCCCGCTCTCCTTTCTCCGTCAATCTGATGTAAACAACACGCCTGTCCTCTTCGCTACGGATTCGCACGGCATATTTCTTATTCACAAGGCTATTCATTGAAGTTGTAAGAGAACCTACCGTAATATTGAGTTTCTTTGCAATTGCAGACATATTCTTGCCTTCACCAAGTCCAATCGCTTCTATAATGTGCATATCATTATTACTGATGTCCCTATACTCCTCTGTAATAATTGCTTCCCCTTCCAGTTCCCAGATTTCATGGAACAGATGAACCAATACATCATTGATTGTCTTATAAGTATCCATCTTCCTTTTCCTTTCAATCCCAATCTCTTTTTTCCATTATACACACTCTTTCCGCAAATCTGCAATACATTCTTCATCAATATTTTCTAAAACGTTCATACCTATGCTCTATAAGTTCTTCCACTGTCATATTCTGATATTTTCCAAGAAATGCGCGGATAGATTTCTCCAGTTTTCTTCCTACTTTTTCCATGCATTCTTTCGAGAAATTCACTTCTTCCGGAATCACCTGTTCTACAACATTCATCCTTCTTAAATCCTCGGCTGTCAGACGCATGATTCCTGCTGCTTCTTTTGCTCTTTTACTGTCTTTCCATAGAATAGAAGCAAATCCTTCCGGGGACAGAATGGAATAGATAGAATTCTCAAGCATCCATACCTCATCTGCTACTGCTAGTGCCAGTGCTCCTCCACTTCCTCCTTCTCCGATTACAATCGAAAGTACCGGTACCTTTAGATTCGACATTTCCAGCAGATTTCTGGCAATCGCTTCTCCCTGTCCTCTCTCTTCTGCTTCCACACCGCAGAATGCCCCTGGTGTATCTACAAAACATACCACCGGCCGCCCAAATTTTTCTGCCTGTTTCATCAGACGAAGCGCTTTCCGATATCCTTCCGGGGATGGCATTCCAAAATTATGCACAATACTTTCCTTTGTATTTCCGCCTTTTTCCTGTGCAATAACCGTAACCGGAATTCCCTGAAACTCTGCAACTCCCCCCAGAATTGCCTTATCCTCTTTATAGCATCGGTCACCTTGGAATTCTATAAAATCTGTGAAAAGGTGTTTTATATAATCTCTTCCGGTTGGTCGGTCTTTTCTTCGTGACTGCTGCACACGCTCCCAGGCAGAAACCATCGGTTTCATATCGGATTTCACTTCTTTACCTTCCCACTTCTCTATTGCCGGAACCTTTCTTTTCTGATGCAGTAAAAGAATCTTTGCAATCGTGATTTTCAATTCTTTTCGCTCCACAATCCGATCAATGAACCCATGTTCCAGAAGAAACTCTGCTTTTTGAAAACCTTCCGGAAGTTTTTGTCCGATCGTCTGTTCAATCACCCTCGGACCCGCAAATCCAATCAAAGCTCCGGGTTCTGCCAAAATGACATCTCCTAGCATTGCAAAGCTTGCGGTAACTCCTCCCATAGTCGGATTCGTCAATACCGAAAGATAAAGAAGCCCTGCATCGCTATGCCGTTTCAGCGCTGCTGCTGTTTTTGCCATCTGCATCAGAGATATGATTCCCTCCTGCATCCTCGCACCACCGGAACATGCAAATAAAATCACCGGAAGTTTCTCTTTGGTAGCACGTTCCACCATACGAGTAACCTTTTCTCCCACTACCTCTCCCATGCTCGCCATAATAAACCTACTATCACAGATTCCTACTGCTGTTTTGATTCCCTGAATCATGACACTCCCGGTAACAACTGCCTCATCAAGCCCTGTTTTTTCCTGCAGCATCCGGATTTTCTCCTCATATCCTTTATAATGCAGCGGATTCTTTGTCTGCAACCCTACGTCCCATTCCTGAAAACTTCCTTCATCCGAGATCATCCGGATTCTTTGTCTGGTATCAATTCGAAAATAATTATGACATTTTGGACAAATATAACCTCCATCTTTCACGTCCTGTGCCAGGATTGCAGCCTTACAGACATTACATTTCTTCCATAAGCCTTCCGGCACTTCCGGTTTTTTACCGCCTTTCTCTGCAAGAGAAATATAATTATTTTTCTTAAACATGTTTTTCAATCTCAAGTCACTCACCTGCTCTCATCCGGCTTTTATCCACACATTTTTTTAGAGATAAATTCTACATCCACATTTCCAGCCTGATAATCCGGATGACCAATAATCTCATACTGATAGTCTACATTCGTATCAACCCCTGTGATGATCACTTCTCCCAGGGCACTTTTCATTTTTGCAATTGCTTCTTTTCGCGTCTTTGCATGAACAATTAATTTGGCCAACATAGAGTCATAATATGGAGGGATTTCGTATCCATTATAGACGGCCGTGTCTATGCGAACTCCCTTGCCGCCCGGAAAATATACATCTGTAATCACACCGGGTGACGGACGGAACTGTTTACTTGGATTCTCCGCATTGATCCTGCACTCGATTGCATGACCACTTAGTTTCACATCTTCCTGTGTATAAGACAGAGGTTTTCCCGATGCAATACGGATCTGTTCTTTAATCAAATCAATTCCTGTCACACATTCTGTCACCGGATGTTCTACCTGAATCCTTGTGTTCATCTCCATAAAATAGAACTTTCCATCCGGCTCCAACAAAAACTCAATGGTTCCCGCATTGACATAGTTTGCGGCCTTTGCAGCTTGTACCGCCGTATCTCCCATCTTTTTTCGCAATGCCTCTGTAAGCACCACCGATGGGGACTCCTCAATCATTTTCTGATGATTCCTTTGAATCGAACAGTCCCTTTCTCCGAGATGAATCACATTCCCATAACGGTCTGCCAGAATCTGGAATTCAATGTGCCGTGGATGTTCCACAAAATGTTCAATATACATAGTTCCATCCGCAAACGCCATTTCTGCTTCTTTTTGCGCCGTTCGAAAACAACTTTCGAACTCCTCTTCTGTACGGGCTACTCTCATTCCTTTGCCACCGCCTCCAAGGGCTGCCTTTATGATAACCGGATATCCGATTTTCCCGGCCACCTCTGCTCCTGCGTTCGCATCACAGACCGATTCTTTGCTTCCTGGAATAACCGGAACATGCGCCGCCATCATCGTCTTTCTCGCCTCGGCTTTATTTCCCATTCTTTGGATCACTTCCGCCCCCGGTCCGATGAATGTGATATGGCATTGTTCACAAAGTTCTGCAAATTTGCCGTTCTCCGACAAGAAACCAAATCCTGGATGAATTGCGTCTGCCCCAGATACAATGGTTGCACTAATGATTTGTTCCATATTCAGGTAACTGTCTTTCGCCGGCGCCAGTCCAATACAGATTGCCTCATCCGCAAGTTGTGTATGCAATGCTTCTGCATCCGCTTCCGAATATACGGCAACTGTCTCTATTCCCATTTCCCTGCATGCCCGGATAATGCGTACAGCGATCTCCCCTCTGTTGGCAATCAATACTTTCCTAATCATCTTTTCACCTATCCAATCATAAAGGTCAGCTCTGCACTAACAACCACGTTTCCATCTACACTTGCCACTGCTTCTCCGATTCCAACAGGTCCTTTTTGCCGGATGATCTTTGTCTCCAGTTTCACTTTATCTCCAGGCACGATTTTTCCTTTGAAGCGACACTTCTGAATTCCCCCGAAGTAAGCAATCTTTCCCCGGTTCTTTTCTTTCGCCAGGATTGCGACAGCTCCAACCTGCGCAAGCGCTTCTACTGTAAGCACTCCCGGCATAACCGGTTCTTGTGGAAAATGTCCTGCAAAAAATTCTTCACGGTATGTTACACATTTATATCCTGTTGCAAATACTCCCGGTTCATAATCTTCAATATAATCCACGAGCAGAAACGGATGTCTGTGTGGAATGATTTCCTGAATCTGTTTTATATCCAAATGCTTCATACTTCCTCCTTACCTATACCACGCGGAACAAAGGCTGTCCGTATTCTACCATCTCTCCGTTTTTCACATAAATCTCCCTAACTTCTCCTGCACATTCACTCTCAATCTCATTCATCAGTTTCATTGCCTCTACAATGGCAAGAGCCTGTCCTTTTTCTACTCTGTCTCCAACCTGTACAAAAGGTTCTGCATCTTCAGCTGGAGCCTCATAAAATGTTCCGACAAGAGGTGATTTTATAATATATCCTTTTTCTTCTACATCATTTCTGTCTGTTTCTGTTCCCAGACAAATGGTTTTATCTTCTTTTGGAATGATAACCTGATTTTCCCTTGTTTCTTTCTTTAGTGAAATCTTTACACCCTCATTTTCATATTCCAAACTGCTGAGTGAAGAATTCGACATCGAATCGATCAATGTTAAAAGCTGTTCCAATTCCATAGTCTTATACCTGCCCTTCATATTTCTTCAAAAGCAATACCGCGTTATGCCCTCCGAATCCGAGGGAATTACTCATGGCATATCGGATTTCTTTCTCTACCGGCGCTCCGATCGCATAGTGAAGATCGCATGCTTCGTCCGTTTCTGTCGTCCCCATTGTCTGATGGATATATCCCTCCTGGATCGCTTTCACACAGACAATAAATTCCACACCGCCGGCTGCGCCGAGGAGATGTCCGATCATGGATTTTGTAGAATTGACTACCACCTCTTTTGCTGCATCCCCCAATGCCTGTTTGATCGCATATGTCTCAAATAAGTCATTGTGATGTGTGCTAGTTCCATGGGCGTTGATATAATCGATTTCCTCTGGCTTTACCTTCGCTTCTTCCATAGCCAGCTGTATTGCTTTTGAAGCTCCGCTTCCATCTTCTGCCGGAGACGTGATATGGTAAGCATCCGCAGTAGCGCCATATCCCACAACCTCTGCATAGATCTTCGCGTTCCTTGCCTTTGCACGCTCCAGTTCTTCCAGGATAACAACGCCAGCTCCTTCTCCGATAACGAATCCATTTCTGTCTTTGTCAAACGGAATGGATGCGCGCAGAGGATCTTCCGTTGTAGATAAAGCAGTAAGCCCAGTAAATCCGGCTACGCCGGTCGGACAAATCGCGCTCTCCGTTCCTCCTGCTACCATCACATCTGCATCTCCATATTGAATCGCCCGAAACGCATCTCCTATGGAATTTGTTCCGGTAGCGCATGCGGTGACTACATTCGTACATTTGCCCTTTGCCCCTAACTGTATGGAAACATTTCCGGCTGCCATATTCGAGATCATAAGCGGCACCATCAAAGGATTGACCCTTGACGGACCTTTTTCCATAATCTTCTGGTATTCCCGTTCAACTGTCTGGAGACTTCCAATTCCGGACCCAATCATAACTCCAACGCGGAACGCATCTTCCTTCTCCATATCGATCCCCGCGTCCGCAAGCGCCTCCTTCGCGGCTGCTACTGCATACTGAGAAAAAGGTTCCATTCTCTTAGCTGCTTTAAAATCCATATATTGTTTTGCATCAAAATCTTTGACTTCCGCCGCGATCTTCACTTTGTAATCCGATGCATCAAACTTTGTGATCGGACCAATGCCTACTTTCCCCGCTCTGATGCTGTCCCAGAACTCTTTTACACTATTACCGATAGGGGTAACTGCTCCCATTCCGGTTACTACAACTCTGTTCTTCATCTCTATCTGCTCCTTTTTAAATCACCATTCCACCATCGACATGCAGAACCTGTCCTGTAATATAACCTGCTTCCTCCGATGCAAGGAACATTACTGCCGCTGCCACGTCTTCCGGTTTTCCCAAAGTTCCAAACGGAATATTTCCCTTTATCTCTTCTTTGATCTTCTCCGGAAGAACTTCCGTCATTTCAGTCTCAATAAATCCCGGAGCAATTGCATTCACCGTAATGTTTCTGGACGCAAGTTCTCTTGCAACCGACTTGGTCAAACCGATTACTCCCGCTTTCGACGCAGCATAATTTGCCTGACCTGCATTTCCAGTCACACCTACTACAGAAGACATATTGATGATTCTGCCCTGACGTTGTTTCATCATATGTCTGGATGCAAATCGGATGCAATGGAATGTCCCTTTTAAGTTTGTAGAAATTACATCGTCAAAATCTTTCTCTGACATGCGCATCACAAGTTCGTCCCTTGTAATTCCTGCGTTATTTACAAGAATATCGATTCTTCCATATGTACCTATGATCTCCTTTATAAAGGACTCACATGCCGCAAACTCCGACACATCACATTGTAATATTTCTGCTTTTCCTCCTTTATCCAGGATTCCCTGTTTCACCTTTTTTGCACATTCACATGAACCATTATAGTTGATAATGACAAAGGCTCCTTCGGATGCCAGTCTTTCCGCCACCGCTTTTCCAATTCCTCTAGAGCCACCCGTCACAACCGCAATCTTTCCTCGTAACATACTTTTCTCCTATTTCTTTCCACACATATTCAGATTTTCTATTACTTTCTCCACATCATTCCATGTACTGACATGGAGAACCTTTACTTCTCGGTTAATCTTCCGCATAAATCCTGCAAGTGTCTTCCCCGGACCTATTTCGATAAAGGTATCAACTCCATCTGCAATCATCCGTTCCACACTCTGTTGCCATCGTACCGGCGATGCCACCTGTTTCATCAAAAGTTCTTTGATTTCTTCTGCTTTTGTTACATACCGGGAGGTCACATTTGTCACATACGGAAATTCGGGTTTCCTAAAATTTATGTTCCCCAGTACCTCTCCCAATGCTTCTCCTGCTTCCTTCAAAAACGGCGAATGAAACGGACCGCTTACATTCAGCATAACTGCCCGTTTTGCACCGGCAGACTGAAGCTTTTCTATTGCTGTTTCCACCCCTTCTTTCTTCCCGGTGATTACGATCTGTCCCGGACAATTATAATTGGCAATAAAGACATCCGGAATTTCTCTGATCGACGCTTCTATCTCATCTCCATCCATGCCCAGGATCGCCGCCATTGCACCAACTCCACAAAGTACTGCTTCCTGCATCAGGATTCCTCTTTCCCGCACCGCGAGAATCGCCTCCTTATCAGACATAGCTCCAGTCATCGCAATAGCGCAATATTCTCCAAGGCTTAATCCTGCCGTCACATCCGGTCTGATTCCCTTTCTTTCCAAAATACGCGCCATCGCGAGACAAGTTGTTACTAAGGCAGCTTGCGTATACTCTGTCTGATTTAACTGCTCGTTTTCTTCGAAGCAAAGTTTTTTCATGTCCAGACATAATGCATCGGAAACAGTATCGTAAAGCGCCCTGACTTCCTCGCTGTTCTCATAGAAATCCCTTCCCATGCCAACTTCCTGCACACCTTGTCCTGGGAAAATAAATGCCAGCTTATTCATAACAATTTGTTCCTCTCATCAATGTATCAGTCTCTTTCACCAGCTTTTGAATCAATTCCTGACACGTCAGTTCTTCCTTTACAAGTCCTGCAATCTGTCCTGCCATCACACTTCCATGTACTACATCACCGTCTACTACAGCTTTTCTAAGACCGCCAAGTGTCAGCATCTCCAGTTCCTCCGGTGAAGCCCCTTCGTTTTCCAGCTTCAGATAGTCCTTTGTCATCTGGTTGCGAAGTGCACGAACCGGATGTCCGGTAGTTCTTCCAGTTACTTTGGAGTCAATATCTTTTGCCTTCAAAATTGCTTTTTTATAATTGTCATGAACCTGGGATTCCTTTGTCACAACAAAATGTGTTCCAATCTGTACTGCTTTTGCTCCCAACATCAATGCCGCTGCAATACCTCTTCCATCTGCAATTCCTCCTGCTGCAATCACCGGAATTGAGACTGCATCTACAATCTGAGGAATCAAAACCATTGTTGTATTCTCCCCGATATGCCCTCCGGCCTCTGTTCCTTCCGCCACAACAGCATCTGCTCCGCACCTCTCCATACGTTTTGCCATAGCTACGGATGCAACCACAGGGATAACCTTTGTCCCGGCTTCCTTCCACATTGTCATATATTTTTCCGGATTTCCTGCACCTGTTGTCACAACCGGAACCTGTTCTTCCACAATAATCTTTGCCACTTCATCTGCGCTTGGACTCATAAGCATAATATTTACTCCAAAAGGCTTATCTGTTCGTCTTCTCACTTCCCGTATCTGTTCACGCACCCATTCCACCGGTGCATTGGCAGCACCGATCAGTCCAAGGCCACCTGCCTCTGATACAGCTGCTGCCAAATGGTACTCAGCAACCCAAGCCATCCCTCCTTGAATGATTGGATATTTTATCTTAAGTAGATCTGTGATTTCTGTTTTCATATCATACCTTCCTTTTCCTAATTTCGGGACGTGATAAGCAAAAGTTCACCACGTCCCGAATTGAATTTTTATGATTCCTTTAAGTATTCTACAACAGCTCCTATTGTTGTCAATTTCTTCAAATCCTCTGACGGAATCTCATTTCCAAACTCCTCCTCGAATGCCATGACCATTTCAAACAAGTCTAAGGAATCCGCTCCAAGATCATCCTGAAAAGATGTCTTTTCTGTAAGTGTCTCTACATCGACTCCCAGTGAATTTGCTACAATTTCCTTTACCTTTTCTAACATACTTTTTCTCCTTTTTTATCACTTATTTTTATTTTATATGAACGATAACTCCAAATGAAAGTTACCACTCCAAAACACTTGCTCCCCAGGAAAGTCCCGCTCCAAATCCTGCCAGTATAAGTTTCTGTCCTCTTTTTAACTTTCCCTGACGGTTCATTTCATCCAAAAGTAATGGAATACTTGCCGAAGATGTATTCCCGTATTCCTGAAGATTCATAGGGAATTTATCCAACTCCACGTTCATCCGTCTGGCAACCGCCTCCACAATTCGTCGGTTTGCCTGATGCAATATAAAATGAGCGATATCTTCTTCCTTCAGATTGTTTTCCTTCAGCACACCTGCAATCGCTTCCGGAACCTGCCTCACAGCAAATTTAAAAACTTCCTGTCCATTCATTTTGATATAGTCTCCCATATCACAGGTTAGTGCAGTTCCTTTCCTACCATCCGAACAGGATACTGTTCGATATAAGTTTCCTTTCTCTGCCCGCAGCACTACTGCGCCAGCTCCGTCTCCAAACAAAATACAGGTAGTTCTATCTTTCCAGTCAATCAAAGTAGATAAACATTCTGCGCCAATCAGCAGTACATTCTTGCACATTCCTGCCGCAATATAAGCCTGTGCCGTATTATACGCAAATAAAAATCCCGTACATGCCGCATTCAGATCAAAACAGGTAGCATTTATTGCGTGAATCTCTTTTTGCACCTCACACGCCGTACAAGGAAGAATGACATTGGATGAAATCGTCGATACGATGAGCAGATCAATCTCTTCCTCACACAATTCTGAATCTGTCAGCGCCTGCTTTGCTGCCTTGACAGCCATTGAAACGGTTGTATCTTCTTTTGCTATATGTCTCTTTACAATTCCCGTACGTTCCCGTATCCACTCATCGGATGTTTCTACTGTTCTGGACAGCTCATGATTGTCCATATATTCGACTGGAACATAAGAACCTGTCCCACATATTTTTCCTATCATTCTCTTTCTCCAAACCCTATTATTTTTATTTCCTTATATCTTTATTTTAAAGCATTTTGATATTCAAAGTATATCACTAAAAAAATATTTGTCAAGGATTTTTTCTATGCCATAAG
Organism: Lachnospiraceae bacterium EP-SM-12S-S03; assembly: GCA_020540725.1. Taxonomy (GTDB): domain Bacteria; phylum Bacillota; class Clostridia; order Lachnospirales; family Lachnospiraceae; genus Faecalimonas. Next base: position 44,931 of record JAJBSL010000005.1, on the reverse strand, counting down.
AAACTCCTTGCCGCGAGCTACGCATCTTCACACGAAGTGCGTTTATTTTGATATAGGATTCCGAAGGAATTTCCTATATCAAAAAAGACGCCGCACCTGGCGGCATCTTTCATTTTCTCTAGCGTTCTAATACTTCTTCTGCAATATTTCTTGCATGATCGGAAATACGTTCCAAACATACAAGGGCATCCAGGAATACGATTCCCGAATCCGTACTGCACTGATTATTTGCAAGTCTCTTAATATGCTTTGTACGAAGGGAAACTTCCAGGCCGTCAGCCTGTGTCTCTTTTTCGATAACCCGAAGGGCTTTGTCCTGATTTTTCTCTTCAAATGCTTCCAGCGCATATTTGAAACTGTCAGAACATACCTCCAGCATCTCTTTCATACCTTCTGCACCCGGTTCTGAGAATGTTGCTTTCTTCTCAGCAAGTGTCTCTGCATACTCCGAAATATTTTCACAATAATCGCTGACTCTCTCCATATCAGAAATGATCTGCAGCAAATGTGCAACCTCCTGGTGCTCCTTGTCGCTGACACGAAGAGATGAAATCTTGATCGCATATTCGGAAATTCCTGCACTAAGCTGATCCACTGTAGACTCTTCGTCCCGGATCGCCTGAATATCATCTTTACTCTGTGTAAACATGACTGTCTTTGCTTTCTCAAGAGAATTCAATACAATATGACCCATACGTGAAATTTCAGTAATTGTAGACTGAAGTGCGATTCCCGGTGTTTCTAACATACGGTCATCCAGAAGTACCACACTGTCATCCTGCGCTGTCTCATCCACTCTTCCAATCTTCTTGGCAAGGATGATGATATAATTGGATACAGGGAATAACAGGATCGTGGTTGCAATATTAAACGCTGTATGCACCGTACTGATCTGCGTCTGTGTGATCATGCCATGACCCATACCCGGATTGATCGTCTTGAAGAACACAATTGCAACAATACTGAAAATAACAGTACCAATGATGTTGAATAACAAATGCATAAGAGCTGCTGTCTTGGCATTCTTCTTCGCACCGATACTAGAAAGCATAGCTGTCACACATGTACCGATATTCTGTCCCATGATAATATAAATGGCTGCGCTCATCGGCACCAGACCTGCTGCTGCCAGACTCTGTAAGATTCCCACCGAAGCAGATGAGCTCTGAATGATCGCCGTTACACCTGCACCTGCCAGAATTCCAAGCAGCGGATTCTTGCCTAATGTCATAAACAGGTTTGCAAACTGCGGAGAATCCTGAAGTGGTTCTACAGCAGTTGACATAGTAGAAATACCTACAAACAAGATACCGAATCCGACAATGATGCTTGCCACATCTTTGGATGAATGTCTCTTTCCTGTCAGCATGATCACCACACCGATGATAATCGCGATCGGGGCAAGGTTTGTCGGACTCAAAGCCTTCGCCCATTCTACACTGGATACGAGCCAGCCGGTTACTGTTGTACCAATATTGGCACCCATAATAACGCCCATGGCCTGTCCCAGATTCATGATTCCTGCATTTACAAAACCTACGACCATAACCGTCGTGGCGGATGAGCTTTGGATGACTGCCGTAATTGCCGCTCCTAAAAGCACTCCGAAAAATTTGTTCTTTGTCAACACCTCAAGCAATGATTTCATTTTATTGCCTGCTGCATTCTCAAGGCCTTGCGCCATGATCTGCATACCGTAGATGAACATACCAAGTCCACCTGCAAAAGGTATTAATATCTCTGTGTAATTCATTGGTTTCCTCCCTCGTAAAATGTTAACACCGATTTTACATATTTCTTACATCTTTTTTACAATAGCATTTTATCTGCGGAAACACAACTCTTTTTTTCACGATTTTGGATTTCTTTATCGTTTCATCTTCGGTTCAAAGATCCAGGAAGCAATATATCCGAAAATCAAAGCTGCCGATGTTCCGGCCGCTGCCGCTTTGAATCCGCCTAGAAATGTCCCAATAAATCCTTCTGCGTGTATTGCTTCCTTGACTCCTTTAAAAAGTACATTTCCGAATCCAAGCAGCGGGACACTGGCCCCGGCCCCGGCAAATTTTTGAAACGGCTCATATATTCCGCAAAACCCAAGAACCGATCCCGTACATACAAGAAGCACCATTACCCGCCCCGGCATCAGTTTTGTCCGGTCCAGTAAAATCTGCGAAAGCGCGCAGATAAGCCCGCCTACCCAGAATGCATTGATATAATCCATATTTCCCCTCCTAACAGTGTTCCAACACAATCCCATGTGCAATTCCCGGAACACTTTCTCCTTCATTGAAACTTACCGTGGACATCAAAGCTCCCGTCGGGACAAAAAGAACTCTTTTCCATTCTCCCCGTTCCAATTTCGGAAGAATGTAAGATGCAAGGGTCGTTGCCGCACAGCCGCAGCCGCTTCCTCCGGCATGTGTATCCTGCGTCTTCTGGTCGAAAATCACCATGCCACAGTCCATATGGTTTTGCTTGATATCTTTTCCTTCTTTTCGCATCAGATCAAACAGAATGCTCTGTCCCACATATCCAAGATCTCCTGTAATGATCCTGTCATAATCACTTTCTTTTCTTCCAAGATCCTCCAGATTCCGTAATATCGTGTCACAGGCCGCCGGCGCCATGCAGGCTCCCATATTCTGAGAATCTTTTAATCCGTAGTCCACAATTTTCCCTACGGTTACACCGGCAATTCTAACCCGGCTTTTTTTCTTTCCTACGAGAAATGCACCGCTTCCCGTCACGGTCCACTGGGCAGACAACGGCCGCTGCGTGGCATATCCAAGGGGGAAGCGGAACTCTTTTTCCGCGCTTCCGAAATGACTGGAGGTAACAGCAAGCATCAAATCTCCATACCCTGCCGCCACGGTCATAGCGCTTAGAGCAAGCGCTTCTCCGGATGTGGAACATGCCCCATAGAGCCCAAACATGGGAATCTGTAATGCTTCTGTTCCCATGCTTGTTGCAATCCCCTGACGCAAAAGATCTCCACCATAGAGATAACGAACCTCCTGCGGCGTTACATGTACCTTTCTAAGTGCCAGAAGGCAAGCTTCTTTCTGCATTGTACTTTCTGCCGCCTCCCATGTTTCTTCCCCGAAAAGATCATCTTTTCCTACTTTATCAAACAATTTTCCAAGGGGCCCTTCCCCTTCTTTTTTCCCCACAATCGAACCACTGCTTACAATAAATGGTGCATTTTCAAACCAGATACTCTGACTTCCTTTGATCACGCAATCACCCCCGCTTTCATCGCCAGATAATAAATCACTCCAAGAACCCAGGATGTCATCACCCCATAGAGTATAACCGGTCCTGCAATTGTAAAAATTTTGCAGCCGATTCCGAAAATCTGCCCTTCTTTTTTGTATTCAATAGCCGGAGATGCCACAGAATTCGCAAACCCCGTAATGGGCACAAGCGCTCCTGCCCCGCCCCATTTTGCTATCTTATAGTACACATTGAATCCCGTCAGGATTACGCTTAACAACACGAGCACCAAAGAAGTCCATGCCCCGCTTATGTCATCTGAAAGACCTTTTCCTTTACAATAATTGAGTATAAACTGACCGATGACACAGATTCCCCCTCCCGTGACAAATGCTTTTGCCATATTCAGGTATACGTTGTGCACCGGAGTTTTCTTTTTGACATACTGTTCGTATGCCTTTTCCATTTTCTCTTTTTCCATATAATTCCTTTCTACCATCGGTTTGCAAAGAAGATCAAAGCTCCCACGCCTCTTCCAATGGCCATGCTTAATATAATGTAGGGAACACATTTTATAATCCGGATCCGCCGGATAAAAATCGGGAACACATTTAGAATTTCCGCAAGCGCCATTGCCCAACATCCTGCAAAGATTCCTGCAAATAGCCCAAATACCGCTACTGCAATTTTCCCCATTTCCAAGGGAATCTGATAAATAATAAAAATATTCCCCAAAATCCCTCCAAGTGCAATACTTGTCTCATAAAGGAGTACATGTTTTCCCGTATGCGTCCGATCTGCAAAGTCCGATACGACTCCCAGACTGATGATGAAGGAGAATAGTCCCGCAGCGACTGTCACACCTGCACTAAGTCCTATGAGTGCCAGCAGAAACTGTTTTGCCCACATCGATTTCCTGCCCCTTTCTCGAATAATTCTCAATCAACGTTGTCTGAATATCATTTTCATAAAGCCGCATTTCTACTTCCATCGGTGTAGGATCCACACTGAACTTCTTTCCTCCGAAATGGTTGAAGAATATGAGGATCCCCACAATCATTCCAATGCTGTACATAAATTCCAGCACCGTAAACCCGTCGCTTGGATTCCCCATCAAAAGTTCATATATCTGCCCAAACAATTTCGTTGTATCCACATCATTATTGAAGGTCATAATAGAAAAAGCCGCCCCGGTAAATGTAATTGCAACAACGGCAATCACCTTCATCCAATGTACGAACGCACCTGGTGTTTTCTGATTTTCAAATGTAATAATGAGATCCGGTTCTCCTACATTCTGAATTTCCAACATCGGATATTGTTTATGAATACACTCTATGATCTTTAAAATGGAAATGACACATCTTCTTTTCTTTCCGTTCCGGAATTTCAGAAGTTTCATCGCTTTCAGCTTCGGAACCACCGTCGGATCGGAACATTCGATTTGTACAACATCTCCAAGGGATACATCCGGATGTGTTACTTCTATATTTTGCTCTGCTTTTAGGTAAATAGTCTCTTTCTTCATCCGATCATCCGCTCCATCTGCACCTTTGCTCTTTTCACAAGAACGCCATCCTCAATCTCGCCTGTGCTTCTTACATCCGAAAAATAATAAATAAATCCGGCTAAAACAGCCAAAAGCACGATAAAAAACAGGCATATCCGAAGCTTTTTCCTTGATCTTTCCATACTTCACACCTTCCTTTCGTCTGGTAAGTAGTATGTGATTTCCCGGAAAAAATATACATCGGGTATGCCTTTTTCTAAATCTTTTCTCTTAAATTTTTCAAAATACGCTTTTCCAGTCTGGAAACCTGTACCTGGGATATGCCAAGCTTTTTTCCGATTTCGGACTGTGTCTTATTTGCAAAATATCGTAAATAAATGAGCTGTCTTTCTTCTTTGTCCAAATGGGTCAATAGCTGCGATAGCAACATATGGTTGATGATTTTTTCTTCTTGTTCCTCCTTCTCCGGCAGCCGCTCCATAAGCTGTAGTTCACTGCCATCCTGCTGGTATACCGGTTTGTGAAGTGACTCCACCTCGCCGGTGGATTCCAATGCCTGCACAAGTTCCTCCTTTGGCACATCCATTGTATCTGCGATTTCCTCCAGTGTGGGTTCCCGGTTCAGTTTATCCGTAAGTTTTTCTTTTACCAAATACGCTTTATATGCCAGTTCTTTCAACGACCGGCTTACTTTTATCATACCATCATCTCTTAAAAACCGTTTGATTTCCCCGGATATCATGGGGACTGCATACGTTGAAAATTTCACATCATATGACAGATCGAATTTGTCGATTGCTTTTAGCAACCCGATACTTCCGATTTGAAATAAATCTTCCGCTTCTGTCCCCCGTCCATAAAAACGCTTGGCAACGCACCAGATCAGCCCCACATTTTCCTCTACAAGCTGTGTCCTCGCTTTTTCATCTCCCTCGTGTGAGCGTTTGATCAAAGCGATTGTGTGCTCCATGCTTCCCGTCCTTTCCCTATGATTTTCTCCATATACACTGTAGTCCCTTTCCCCGGTTTTGATGTCACTTCCAGTTTGTCCATAAATGCTTCCATAAATGCGAATCCCATGCCGGATCTTTCAAGTTCCGGTTTTGTTGTAAAAAGCGGTTCCATGGCCTTTTGCACATTTTCGATCCCTTTTCCCTGATCTTCGATCCGGATACAGATCTTATGCCCTTTGGTCCTGCACACGATCCGGATTTTATGTACCTCATTTTCATACCCATGAATGATCGCATTGGTCACAGCCTCAGATACCGCTGTTTTCACATCCGACACTTCCTCCAGCGTCGGATTGAGTTGTGTCATAAATGACGCCACCGTTACTCTTGCGAATCCTTCATTCGTGGATCTGCTGTCAAATACTACTTCCATTTCATTTGTGTCTTTCATATACTCTGTTCCTCCTCGCACATCTGCATGATTTTTGTAACCCCTGACATCAGCAGGATCTTCTTCATTCTTTCATTGGTATGGGATGCCCACACTTCTCCTCCGAGAAGATTTACTTTCTTATAGCGCCCCATGATCACACCTATTCCGGAACTGTCCATAAAATGAGTCCCTTTGAAATCAAATATGACATGTTTGATATGCTTCCTTTCAATCAGATGATCCGACATTTTCCGGATATCTTCTGCGTTGTGATGATCTAGTTCACGCGGCAGAAAAATAGTCAGGCAATTCTCCTGTATTCTGTAGTCCATGTTTTTCTTCCCCCTTATTTAAAATTTCTTGTATACATGTAATAAAATGTGAACTTTCCTATATCATAAGAAAAGACAGAGAAAACTCCCTCATCTTCTCTGTCTTTTGTGTACTATTCTTCGTTATTGTCTTCTGTATTTCCAGAATCCTGCGTGTTGTTTTCTGTACTTTGGGATTCTTTCTTGCTTTCCAGTTCAGCTACCGCATCCGGATAAAGTTCCTTCGCTTTCTCATAAGTGGATTTGTATTCTTCTGTCTTTCCTGCTTTTTCATAAGCCTGCATAAGCAGAAGCAGAGCCTGTCCATCGTCATATCCTTCATCCAGAGATATCACCGTACTCAATGACTCAATTGCATCTTCGTAGCTGCCTTCCTCAAAACTTGCTTTCCCTGATCGATACTGCTTTTTGCATACTCGCGGTGAAATATCATCATGAATTTCTTTGTATAATTTCTTCGCTTGCTCGCCCAGTGAGTCCTGATTGATCTTCAGAAGCTGTTCTAGCATCTGGGCGTCACTTTTCTCTTTTGAGCTCCAGTAATCTTCCAAAACAAGCAAGGATTCATAACTTTCCTGGGTGGATTCTGCCGTTTTCTTGGCAGCCTCCGTATCTGCGTTGGCATCTCGATATCCTTCCAGTTCCTTTTTGAGCGCGCTGACTTCCGCATTCTTTGCCGCAATCTGATCGCTGTATTTCACGATCTCTTTGTTGCGTTTCGATGCCTGTGCCTGATCAACCCCGGGAACTACAAGGAACCATACGACCGCCGCTCCTACTGCCAATCCGATCAGAAGATTGACAAACGTCGTAAGAAGTCCATTGTCCTTCACACCTGCCGCTGCCGGCTGGATGATCGTCTCATTTCCAACTTGATAAGTAACGGTCTGTTCTTTTTCTTCTTTGATTTTTGCAATCTTTTTGCTGTTCAGTCTCGACAATTCATGCATATACCGCAATGTCATCTCGTTGGTCGTATCAAGCTTATGTGCTCTTTTGAGTACTTGTCTTGCTTTGCCGTACTGCTCCGTCCTTATATAGAGAAGCGCAAGAAGCAGTTGGGCTTTCAAAAATGTCGGATGAGCCTGTACAACCTTCTTCAACTGGATCAGTGCAAGATCCTCCCCATTCTGATCACAATAAGTCAGGCACTGATTGTACTTCTTGATCGCATTATTTGCAACCTCCAGCTCCGCCGGATTCCCCTGTACTTTTTTTATAAAATAGTCTGCAATGTTTTCATGGCTCTTAAAGTTCTTACTGATGATCCATTCTACAAGCGCCTCTCCGACTTCGCCTCTTGCGTAATAGACAAGTCCCAGAAGGTTTCTCGCCGTTACGTTCCTTCTATTATATTGAAGGCTCTTTCTAAGAGAACTTATGGCTCCGGATGTATCGTGAATCTGCGCCTTATTAAGCCCGTCATTATACCAGTAATTTGATTGATATATCAGTTTCTTTGTATACTCCAACTTGTTCTCCCCACAATCTTTACTTCGTCTGTTTTACCATCTCACGCAGAATATCCGTCATATCTGTAAGATCTTCCTGATAAATTGCGTCCTCGATCTGCTCCACTTCCACACTTGGTTTAAATTTCTTCAATTCTTCTTCAAAATCCAACATTTTTTAACGCCTCCCCGTTAATTTTTCGATCATACCCACAAGATAAAGGGATCCAAGACAGTAAAGTCTCCCGTCTTTGCCTTTCTTCTCCATGGCTAATCGGAATGCCTGTCCTAAGTCTTCCTCCGCCAACACCTCTTCATCTGTATATTGACGAAACACGCTGGCAAGCTTACTGATTTCTTCACCACGTGTATCCTGTATTTTCGTAATAATATAGGCGTCTGCCTGAACTTCTTTGCAAAGGCATTCTACCATCTTCCTGTAATTCTTATCCTGTACTGCTGAGAATAGTATCACAGTATGCTCTTTCGAAGCAGCGTCTTTCACACTTTTGACAAATGTTTCTATCGCTCCCACATTGTGCGCCCCGTCAATCCATACGCCCGGCAGAATCTCTTCCATTCTTCCCGGCCACCTCACCTGCTCTATTGCATGCTGCCAAAGAGCCAGATCCTGTTCTTCCGGGAAAATACTTTCCAATGCTTTGATTGCAAGCATGGCATTCTCCGCCTGATATATTCCTATATTATGAAGCTTCCATGTAGTATATTTATCATACGCACTCACTGTTGAAAAATCAATATATTTATCCTCTCTTTTTTGAATTTCGTACGCATTTTTCGCGATTTTTATACATGGTGCCGCAAGTTTTCCCGCTCGCATTTCAATTGCATCGGTACTGGCTCTTTCACCCAGAAATACAACCGGCACATGCGGTTTTATGATCCCGGCTTTCTCCTTTGCAATCTCTTCTATCGTATTTCCAAGGATCTCCATATGATCCAGACTTACCGATGTGATCACGGTTACGATGGGATGCCGCACTGCGTTCGTTGCATCAAGCCTTCCTCCGATTCCCGTCTCCAAAATGATGTATTCCATGTCTGCTTCCATGAATGTATACATAGCCATTCCAAACAGGAACTCAAAATAGCTCGGATGAGGCAGTCCTTCCTTCTCCATTTCATCTACTACATGTTTCACATGATTGAATACTTCAATAAATTTTTCATCGGAAATGTCTTCGCCGTTGATTTTGATCCTCTCATTGATTTCCATAAGATGAGGCGAAATAAACATTCCCGTTTTCTTTCCTTTTTTTAGAAGGACCGCCTGCATATATGCACAGACTGATCCTTTTCCATTTGTTCCCGCTACATGAAGGATTTTACGTCCTTCCTCGGGATCTCCCAAACGTGCAAGAAATTCTCTGGTATGCTCCAGAGAATTCTTACTTGTAAATTTAGGAATATCCTCAATATAGGATACCACCTCTTGTTTATTCATTTGTCTCTCCATTTGCTGCCGTTGTCTTATCGGCTTCTTCCGCTGCTTTCTTTGCTTTCTCCGCCTCTTCATACTGCTTTGGAGTCACGAGTTTTCCATCATAGAACACCCATTCAGCAGATTCGCGGAAAATACGGTTGCTGGAGCCGACCTGACAGACTTTAATCTTGTCACCGTTTTCTAATTTTACATTTTCCAGATCCAGTCTTGTATTATTCAGGAATTTTGCACTTTGCTTTTCTCCGTTTACGTAGACTTTACTGTTCTGCGTAAAATTCTCTCCATACAAGCTATAGCTGTCCTGCAGCGTCGGAACAATATCCGTCACAATGGTATCAAGAATTCCCATCTTCATGTAGCCTGTATGTACCGGGTTCTTTCCATTATATACATACTGTTTTCCATATAAAATATCGTATTGAAGCAGCTCTAGATCCGCAAGATAATTCTTTGTCTTTCTTCTGTTCTGGTGATAATTAAATATGGTTCCCGAATGAATATCCAGACGTTCAAACACATCTGCCATGATCTGATATGCAGCAATGTTCTTATCTTCTTTCTTCAATCCGATATTGTCCCAGATTACATAATTGGTATTGTAAAGGTATCTGCCTTTCAAATCTTCTGCTTTCAGTCCCATCGTTGGGAGATGATCTCCATAAAGAACAAGTACGACCGGTTCTTCTCTTTCTTCCAGCATTCCAATCAGATCTCCGATAAACTGATCGGTCTGATAAAGCTGATTCACGTAATATTCCCAGGCGTTTGTTCTTCCTTCATCTTCAATCCCTTCTACTTTGATCCGCGGATTTTCTATCAATTTTTCTTCCGGATAATCTCCATGTCCCTGTACGGTAATTCCGAATACAAAATCCTGCTGTTCTGTAGAATCCATAGCATTTTTGATATGTTCTGTCAAAATACCATCTTTCGCCCATCCATTTTCCGTCACTTGAAGGATATTCATGAATTCTTTACTCGTATAACTGTCAAATCCGATATTATTGAAAACATCCGCACGGCTGTAGAAATTTCCCCCATTGTTGTGGAGTGCATGTGCTCCATAACCGAATTTTTTCAAAGCAGTGGCTGCGCTCTCCGCCTGTGTTGTCTTAAGCACTGTCTTATACGGATATTCTCCCGGTCCAAAATAACGCATACTCATTCCGGTAAGCACCTCAAATTCTGTGTTGGCAGTACCCGCGCCCACAGATGGCGCTTTGAAATATCCGGATGAATAATTCTGGCTAAGTTTCCGGAAATTCGGAATCGGATCTTCGGATGTTGTGAAAAATTCTACTTCACTTGGATCAAAGAAAGATTCCAACTGAATGAAAATGATATTCGGCATCTCTTTTCTCGATGTTGAAACCTCTGTAACCTTTCCACTCTCGGCAATTTCTTCCATCATTTCTTTGCTGTAACCACTTGGCTGCGAAATTCCTGTATTAAATACACTGGCAGAAAAGCAGTAAGGAAATCCATAATCTTCATATGCAAATGCAATGTTTCCAAAATAGTTGGAAACCACACGTTTATCAATAGCATAATCAGTCACAAATCCCGTAATTCCGAACAGAACTACCGTAGCAGTCAATGCAAGCCACCTGTGCATTTTCCCTGTATATTGTCCGCCTCGCCGCCACATGGATACCATCCACACAATAACCGCCGCAATTCCGATTGCCAGCATCAGCCCCTGAAATCCACTGAAATACTTGTCAAACAATGTTACCGCATCCGTCAGTACTTTCAAGTCCTGGGCATTAAACGGCGTAACACGTATCAATAACATGTAACCGTTTGTAATTCCAAGTCCTAACCAGAATACGGTGATCAGAATTCTTGTAAAGACCCGGCGCCGTACAAGGTATACAAGCATAAATGTAATAAAAATCAAGTACGTATTGAACAAAAATGTCCAAGGTGACCCCACCATATATTCCCATGCCTTAAAAAGAGAATGTCTGGAAATCCCTTCAATTGTAAAATTGATCAGGCAGGCATACAGTACATGAAGCAGGAGAGAGAACCGGTTCATGGTCTCATAGACCGGTTTCATCTTCTGTGCAAAAGCACTGTTCCTACGCTTTTCAAGGATTGCCTCCCGGCGCGCCTTTTTCGCTTTCCAGTATTCTTTGATATCTTCTTTCTTTATCTTTTTAAACTGAATCTGCTTCATGAACTAACCTCTTTCCAAGATGCAAATATTATTTTCTTAAAGCTTCAAGCCTTTCTTTTACCTGCTCCATCATCTGTGTATATTTTTCCAATTTTGCCTTTTCTTCGTTAATCTTTGCTTCCGGAGCTTTGCTGATGAATTTCTCATTGCTGAGCATTCCGTTTACACGGGCAAGCTCTTTTACAAGACGCGCTTCTTCTTTCTCAAGACGCTCGATCTCCTGTGCAAAATCCACAAGGTCTTCCAATGGCAGATAGCATACTGCATCTGTCACTACAACAGAAACTGCATCTTCACCGATTCCATCCTTGTGATCCTGAATGATGATCTCACTCGCACTCATAAGCGGTGCTGCTGACAATTTCAGAAGTTCAAATCCACTACAGATTTCTTCCTTCTCGCTTACAACAAATACTTTTGCCTTGCGGGAAGGTGCAACATTCATCTCTGCACGTACATTACGAACACCACGGATTACTTCTTTCATGCGCTCTACGATTTCCTCTTCTGCCGCAAAGTTCCATTCTTCTTTGTATACCGGCCATGAAGACATCATGAGAGACTCTTCTTCCGGAACAAGTGCACTGTAAATTTCCTCTGTTACAAACGGCATGTATGGATGGAGAAGTTTTAATGCATCTCCTAAAACAGTTTTCAATGTCCAAAGCGCCGCATTTGCAGATACCGGATTCTCTTCTGCATGGTATGTGCGGTATTTTGTCATCTCAATGTACCAGTCGCAGAATTCATTCCAAATAAAATCGTAGACTTTCTGTACCGCAATACCAAGTTCAAATTTATCCATATTTTCTGTTACGTCTTTGATCAATGTATTTATTTTGGAAAGAACCCATTTATCTTCCGGAGCAAAATCTTCTGCTTTCGGCTCTGTGATTTGTCTTCCCTCCATATTCATCATGATGAAACGGGAAGCATTCCATACTTTGTTTGCAAAGTTTCTGTTTGCTTCTACACGTTCCTCATAGAAACGCATATCATTTCCTGCTGCATTTCCTGTTACGATTGTAAGACGGAGCGCATCTGCACCGTATTTATCGATGATCTCAAGTGGATCAATACCATTTCCAAGAGATTTACTCATCTTCCGTCCCTGAGAGTCTCTCACAAGTCCGTGGAATAACACTGTGTGGAATGGAGCTTTTCCCGTATATGCGTATCCTGAGAAGATCATACGGATTACCCAGAAGAAAATGATGTCATATCCTGTTACAAGTACGTCTGTCGGATAGAAGTAATCCAAATCTTCTGTATTTTCCGGCCAACCAAGTGTTGAGAATGGCCATAGCGCAGAACTGAACCATGTATCCAACGTATCCTCATCCTGTGTAAAGTGTTTACATCCGCATTTCGGACATACATCCGGCATTTCTCTTCCTACTACAATTTCTCCGCACTCATCACAGTAATATGCAGGAATTCTGTGTCCCCACCAGATCTGACGTGAAATACACCAGTCACGGATATTATCAAGCCAGTTCATATATGTCTTATTCATACGATCCGGAACTAATTTGATTTCTCCTTTTTCAACTGCATCAATACACATCTTGGCAAAATCTTCCATTTTTACAAACCACTGCTGTTTGATCAACGGCTCTACCGTTGTTCCGCAACGTTCATGTGTACCTACGCTATGTGTATGATCCACAACTTTTACAAGATATCCTTCCTTTTCCAGATCTTCTACGATTGCTTTTCTTGCTTCATAGCGTTCCATACCTGCGTACTTGCCACCAAGCTGGTTGATCGTAGCATCATCATTCATGATATTGATTTCCGGAAGGTTGTGTCTCTTTCCTACTTCAAAGTCATTCGGGTCATGTGCCGGTGTGATTTTTACCGCACCTGTTCCAAATTCTTTGTCTACATAGTAGTCTGCCACAATCGGAATTTCTTTATTAACAAGTGGTAAAAGAGCTTTCTTTCCAACAATATCTTTGTATCTCTCATCATCCGGATGCACTGCGATCGCAGTATCTCCAAGCATTGTCTCCGGACGTGTCGTTGCGATCTCAAGGAATCTGTCTGTTCCTACGATCGGGTATTTGATATGCCAGAAATGTCCTGCCTGTTCCTCGTGGTCTACTTCCGCATCAGAAAGAGCAGTCTTACATACCGGACACCAGTTTACAATACGGGATCCTTTGTAAATATATCCTTCTTCATATAACTTGATGAATACTTCTTCTACTGCTTTGGAACATCCTTCGTCCATTGTAAAACGCTCTCTGTCCCAATCACAGGATACACCGAGTTTCTTAAGCTGGCCTTCAATTGTTCCTGCATATTCATCTTTCCACTGCCATGTGCGTGCAAGAAAACCTTCTCTTCCTAATTCTTTCTTATCGATTCCTTCTGCTTTTAACTGTTCTGTAACCTTAACTTCAGTAGCAATGGCTGCATGGTCTGTTCCCGGAATCCAAAGGGCGTTGTAGCCCTGCATTCTCTTGTAACGGATCAGAATATCCTGTAATGTATTGTCAAATGCGTGACCCATGTGAAGTTTCCCTGTAATATTTGGTGGCGGCATGACCGTTGTAAACGGCTTTCTGCTTCTGTCTACTTCTGCATGAAAATACTTGTTCTCACACCACTTCTCATAAAGTTTTGGCTCAATCTCTTTCGGATTGTACGTCTTTTCAAGATTTTTACTCATGATTTCCTCCTTCAAATGCAATAAATTTTCCCTATAAATTTTAAAAAACCCTCTACATTTTTAAAATGTAAAGGGCGAATGATCGCGGTACCACCTTTGTTATATGCGTTCATTTCCGCATATATCTCTTCAGTTCGTTAACGGGAACTACGCGTGATACCCTACTGATGCTATATCATATACTGCCCCTGTTCAGATACCCGGCTCCAAAGCTACCTTCTATATCTTCTTCTTGAAACCGTCTTCCAGCCATTGAACAGTTCTCTCTTGCAAGGAATAATATATACTCTTCTTTCTCATTGCCTTTGCGCTATTTTGGTAATAACTAAATTTTATCTTATCGTCTGCATTCCTATTTGTCAAGGATTTCATAAATTCTTCACAGATTCTTAAGAGTCTTCTATTTCTTTTTTCCATTCCAATTTGTTTTGGCACATTTTCTCTAATCATCTTGACAGTAATTCTTCATTATATTAGACTAAAAAATAGGTAGTGGCTATGCTATATAGAAGACTATCCAATTTCTTTCACATATCAATAATATCTATTATCAATATTTTCTTTTTGGTCTTTCGATATCTCATCGAAATATCCCATAAAGTGCAAACTGAAACAACAGAAATGTAAAAGCCATTGTCTACCTATAAAAATTTTGATATATTAAAGATAGTCTCATATATAGCTTACAGAAAGGAGCTATATGCCAAACAATCAAGAAATTTTATCAGAACAGAAGGCCGTACAACATGAAGATGCAGCTTTGAAAACAATGCTACAATTTTTCGCTGATGAAATGCTTCCCACCTTTGGTATTGAAGGAAAAGTAAAGCAACTTGCCCCTACAGAACTTGTACATTTGAAAATAAAAAAAATGTATCAGGATTCCAATCTAATTATGGAAGACGGTTCTTGGAAACATTTTGAATTTCAAAGCAGAAACGAAGGTGTAGCCGGACTAAGACGCTTTCGCACATATGAAGCATTAACAAGTCAGCAGTATCGTGTTCCTATTACCACATACGTATTATTTTCCGGAAACATCAAGAAACCAATGACTACGCTAACCGAAGGAATTAATACCTACCGTATCGTACCCATAATTATGCGTTCTAAAATTGCCGATGAGATTTTCAAACAGCTTCAGGAAAAATCCCAAAAAGGAATTCCTCTTACAAAAGAAGATCTTGTGCAGCTGCCTCTATGTCCACTTATGAGTGGTAACATGAATATAAAAGAACGTATCAAATCTGCCTTTTCACTTGTAAGAGCCAAAACTGTTCTGGAAAATGAAGAAATAAGTAAAATAGAGGCGGTGATCTATGCAATGGCAGAGAAATTTTTAGAGTCAGCAGATATGAAAGAAATAATGGAGGATGTTCGAATGACTAAACTTGGAAGAATGATTTATGAAGAAGGCGAAGAGCAAGGAAAATTAGAAGCAGCTAAAAAACTTCTTGACATTTTAGATGAACGCGTAATTGCAGAGCGCATTGGTCTGCCATTAGAAACTGTACAAAAGATGAAGGAAGAATTTTATAATCCAAAAAAATAACGGCATATAGTAAAACATCAGACTGCCTTTGATATATTGTCGGTAGTCTGATGTCTTCTATTTCTTTACTTATAAAAAAGTTGAGAATATAGATGCAAACACCACGGTCAGTAATCCCGAAACCGCAACGGACAGGCTACTCATTGCGCCTTCCACATCTCCGATTTCCAGTGCTTTCGATGTTCCGATGGCATGGGACGCCGTACCAAAAGCTAGTCCAACCGCAATCGGTTCATAAATACGGAACAGTTTGCAGATTACCTGCCCGATTACATTTCCCAAAACACCTGTAATCAAAATGACTGCTACCGTAATCGTTGTAACCCCTCCAAGTTCTTCCGAAACCCCGATTCCAATTGCTGTTGTGATGGATTTTGGAAGAAGGGTGACATATTGTTCATGGGATAATTCAAACAGATATGCCATTCCAAGAATACTTCCAAGACTTGAGAATACTCCTGCCAGAATCCCAAGACTTACTGCCAGAAGATTTTTCTTCAATAAATCGATTTTCTGATATAACGGAATCGCCAATGCCACTGTAGCCGGCGTTAAAAGATAACTTAAATATTGTGCTGTTTCATTGTAAGTTTCATATTCCACATCTAAAATTTGAAGGGCAGCTATGACAAATACAATCGACAGCAGTAAGGGATTTAGAATTCCCCATTTTAGTTTTTTCTTCAGGAAAAGTCCTACCGCATATCCTGTCAGACTGATTGCCACGCCAAAATACAAAGATTCGGAAAACATTTCTTTCATCGCCTATGCCTCCCCTCTCTTTTTAGCCCGGATGACTGCCTGGGAAACTTTCCCCGTACAAACCATTACGACAACAGTCGATACACTTGTAATTACAACCAGTGGAACAAAAATCTCTTTTATCCCAGACCAGACTCCCATAATTCCTACCGCCGCCGGAATAAACATAGGCGGCATAATATCAATGAGGAAATCCGCTGCAATTTTCACCTGCTGCAATTTGACAACCTTTGTACAAAGACAGATGAGCATGAGAACTAGTCCATAAATACTGGCCGGTATCGGAAGAGGAAGGATCACATGCAGGACTTCTCCCGCAAATGTAATCCCCAAAATAATTCCAAATTGATATAATAATTTCATCTTTCTCTTCCTTTATCCTAACAATATTTCTTTCAACTCTTCTACTTGTTTGGCAACATAGGATGCATGATTCTTTTCAAACTCTTCCCTGCACCCGTAACCATAAAGAACTCCAATGGAATCAATCCCATTTTTATTTGCACCGATGATATCATGCTCTCTGTCCCCTATCATAATTACTTTGGACAAATCCTGAATTTTGTTTTCCTGAAGAGCATAAGTGATCACCTCGGCTTTATCTACTCTCGTTCCATCCAGCTCGCTTCCGGAAAGGAAGGTAAAATACTTCATCAGATCAAAATGTTCCAATATCTGTCGTGCATAGATTGACGGTTTGGAAGTTGCAACAAGCAGTGTCTTTCCTTGTTCTTTCAGAAGTTCCAGCATCTCCCGTATTCCCGGATAAACTTTATTTTCAAAAAGCCCCGTCACTGCAAAGCGTTCTCTGTATTTTTCCACCGCCTGATCCCCTTGTGCATCATCAAGTTCATAATATACCATGAAAGATTCCTTCAAAGGCGGTCCGATGAACTTGCACAGACTGTCCAGATCCTCTACATGAATTCCAAAAGATTCCAGCGCATAAGCCACTGATTTTGTAATGCCTTCTTTCGGATCTGTCAAAGTCCCATCAAGATCAAATAATATATACTCGTAGTCTTTTTTTTCTAGTTTGCTTTTCTCTTGCTGTTCCATTCTCCTATTACCTCATTTACTGTCGAAACTGTTACAAATGCCTTAATATCTTCATCATGCATGTATTCCAGCAATTTTCCATATTCATTCTGTGTCAGAATGGTCTGGATTTCAAACCGCTCTTTCTTATCGTATCCTCCAATGGCCTTATAGAGCGTTACTCCTCTTACGATTCTCTCCGCAATAAATTTCTGCACTTCTTCATATCGGTCTGTCAAAATACATACTCGTTTTCTACGATTAAAACCGCTGATAAAATTATCGATTACAATTCCATTTGCATAAGTTCCAAGAATACTTAATACAACCACTTTTGTGTCATATACAAGCATGGAGCTTATGGCAACACACATTCCCGTAATCGTCATTGCTTTTCCAATCTCAACATGGGTAAACTTGCTGAGTACCTTTGCTACAATATCCAATCCTCCGGAAGATGCATTGGCATTGAATAACATGGCAAGACCTACGCTCACGATCAAAATATAGCTAATCGTATCCAAAAGAATATCATCTGTTAACGATTTGTTATTTGGTGCAATATGCTCAAATATAAACAGAAAAAACGGGAGCATCGCCGATGTATAAATCGTTTTCGCTCCGAATTCTTTTCCGATCACCACAAAGCCTACAACAAGCAATGCTGCATTCAAAATAAATGTCATAACTGAAATCGGAAGGGGAATGAAATTCTCCAACACGATTACAAGTCCCGATAAACTTCCTACAATTACGTTACTCGGTATCATGAAGAAATATACTGCTGCTGAAATAATAAAGATACCTACCGTAATCAAGCCATATTCTTTTAAAAATCTCTCCTTATCCATTAGAACCTCCCACTATCTTGTAAATAATATGTCATGATTGACCATTTGATAAAATTCCCGCTTTATGTCATGATAACTCATATTCGGAAGTGACATAAGCCACATTAACTTTGTAATTGTAGCTTCCAATGTCATATCATAGGACTCGATCAGGTCAAAATCCTGCTTCACCTTCTGTCCCACTTCATAGACCGTCATATTACTTCCTTCATTTACAACCTGCGTTGTCATAACAACAAGCTTTCCTTTTTCCTTCCACTCTTCCATCTGTTCATAAAATTCATGGACGATACTCTGAGGCATTCCCCCGACACCAAAACTTTCAATCACAATACAATCATAATCCTTAAAAATATAAGACAAAATATCTGACTTCATTCCCGGAATCAGTTTCAGCACATAAATACTGTTTTTCATCTCATGATAGAAACGTACACGGTATTTGTGCGGAGTGGTCGGAATGTAACGGATCACCATGCCATCCTGTATGACTGCAATGTAAGGATAATTAATACTCTCAAATGCATTGTAACTCTTCGCACATACCTTTTTTGCCCTTGTACCTACGATCACTTTCCCATCAAATACGATATTCACATCCTGGGAGTCATCATCTGACGCATAGATAAAGCTGTCCAGAAGATTCGTCTTGGCATCTGTCACATCCATATTGATCGGTTTCTGCGCCCCTGTGATCACAATCGGTTTCCTTGAATTCTGTATCATATAGGAAAGCGCCGCTGCCGTGTAGGCCAGTGTATCCGTTCCATGACAGATTACAAACCCATCATACTTATCATATTGTTCTTCAATCGTCTTTGTAAGAAGCTCCCAGTGCTCCGGCATCACATTCGTACTGTCAATGTTGCATACCTGCATGGTCTTCACTTCACATACTTCTTTCACCTGGGGAATATAGGACAGGACGTCCTCTGAAGACAGTCCAGGTGAAAGTCCATTACCTGACTGTTTTGACGCAATGGTACCCCCGGTACCGATCATGAGAATTTTCTTTTTCATTTTCTTTTCCTCTTCCATCTGTATTTTACCCAAAATTCGCCTTTACAAGCTCACAGTATTCCTCATAAGCTTTCATTCCCTTCAGACTTTCCAAAGATTTCATGACTTCTGTATAATACCAGCCAATGATCTTCTTATCCTTCATACGGAAACGCTTCCAAAGTTCTTCCCCATAGATTGGATAATCACGGTTGATATCCCGTATATTGGACAGCTTGTCCGCAAGACCAATATACTTCAATTCCGTTGGTGCTGTCTTCAAATATTCAATCGTCGCGCTCTTACGTTCTTTCCATGTCTTTGTCTTGTCTTCACTCTCCTGCGCAACCAAAAATGCTACCCGCTCCCCAAACTCTCTTTGAAGAATCTCTTCTGTTACACCTTCACAATCTTCAATGGTATCATGGAGAATTGCAGCCGCTATTACTTCTTCATCCTCTGTCATGGAAGAAATAATCTCTCCCACTTCTAAGGGATGAACAATATACGGTCTGCTTGTTCCCTTTCGAACTTGTCCTTCATGAGCCTTCGTCGCAAATGCTATTGCTTTATCAATCAATTTAGACGTCCTTTCTGGGATTATCCCTCTTTTACATTTTCGAGACATAGTTATCATAACATCTTGACCTTGAAAAAACAACACATGCATGCTACTATTGTTTCAACTCTTTTAGAATCCGGAGGTGTTTATTTTGATAAAAAATGTACTGATCACCGGCGCTTCACGCGGCATCGGAAAAGCAATCGCACTGAAATTTGCCCAGGAGAATTTTCGTATTTTTATAAATTGCAATCATTCCGTCAACGCACTGGCTGAAGTAAAAGATGAAATTGACCGCATCTTTGCAGCCAATGAATCTCCTTCCTTTTGTGAAATGCTGATCGGTGATGTAGGTAATCCAGACGATGTCAGACATATGTTTGAAGAAATTCATAAGAAATGTAGCGGCATTGACATTCTCATCAACAATGCCGGGATTGCGCATCTTGGACTTTTATGCGACATGACTGACGGAGAATGGAGCCGCGTTTTGAATACGAATCTTTCTTCCGTATTTTACTGCTCACGGGCAGTTATTCCGCATATGGTCAGTGAAAAATCCGGCAAGATCATTAATATTTCTTCCATCTGGGGGGACGTTGGTGCTTCTTGCGAAGTAGCATACTCTGCTTCCAAGTCCGGAATCCACGGTTTGACAAAAGCGTTGGCGAAAGAACTGGCACCAAGCAACATTCAGGTCAATGCAGTTGCATGCGGCGCCATTGATACGGTAATGAACAGTCAACTAAATGATGAAGAACGCAAGGAACTGGAAGAAGAGATTCCTGCCGGACGTTTCGGACAATGCGAAGAAGTGGCAGAACTTGTATATGAACTTGCGACAAAACACAACTATATGACCGGACAGATCATCGGATTAAACGGGGGCTGGTAAAAACCGCCCCCGCTTTTCCTATTTTATCAATCGTTGTATTTTCTTACTTCTTTCCGTTCCTGCTTCTTTCAAAAGTTCAAAAAGGAGCGACTCATACGTTGTAATGATGGCGCCTTCCTGCTTCGCCCGCTCCACTGCCATCTCTTTGTTGTGTGCGGTTCTGGATGAAATACAATCTTCCACAAGCACCGGAACATATCCTTCCGCTTTCAAATCTAGTAACGTTTGAAGCACACAAATATGGGCTTCGATTCCGCAAAGTATGATAAACTTCTTATCCTGGATATCTTCCCGGATGACATCCATTGCACTAAAAGCAATTTTTTCCCGGTACTCCGTAAGACCGGCCGCTTTCATCAGACTTTCGTGAGTATCCCCCAAGCCTTTTGTATACTGCTGCGTCACTGTCATCGGGATTTCAAGCACACGAAGTCCTTGTATGAGTATCCCACTGTGCTCCATAAGCTGTTCTTTTTCATGCATAACATGCAATAACTTTTCCTGATAATCGATCAAAATAGCTGCTGTTTTTTCTGCTTCTATTCTCATATATTCCTTCCGCTTTCTATGCTTTCAAATCCAGTTCCACCGGGCAATGATCCGATCCCATAATATCGGTAAGAATCTTTGCATCTTGTAATTTGTCTTTTAAGCATTCCGACACTATGAAATAATCAATCCTCCACCCTGCATTCTTCGCTCTTGCACTAAAACGATATGACCACCAAGAATAAATTCCTTCCACATCCGGATAAAAGTAGCGAAATGTATCAACAAATCCAGAAGCAAGAAGTTCTGTAAATTTTCCTCTCTCTTCATCTGTAAATCCTGCGTTTTTCCGGTTTGTCTTCGGATTCTTTAAGTCAATCTCTTTGTGGGCTACATTTAAGTCACCGGCAAAGATCACTCCCTTCTTCTCTTCCAGTTTCTTCAGATACGCAAGGAAATCTGTCTCCCACTGCATCCGGTAATCCAGGCGCGCCAGTTCGCTTTGTGAATTTGGTGTGTATACTGTTACGAAGTAAAAATCTTCAAATTCCAAAGTAATCACGCGTCCTTCTTTATCGTGCTCCTCGATTCCAATCCCATAGGAAACAGAAATCGGTTCTTTTTTTGAGAAAACAGCAGTTCCGGAATATCCTTTTCTCTCTGCGTAATTCCAATACTGATGATATCCAGGCAGATTAAGCTCCAACTGCCCTTCCTGCATCTTACTCTCCTGAATACAGAAAATATCTGCATCTGCCTCTTTGAAAAAATCTAAAAATCCCTTCTGTACACATGCACGGATTCCATTTACATTCCATGAAATCAATTTCATACCTTTTATCCTCCATAAAATTTTCTATATGATGCAATCAATAGATTACTTCTTTCAGGCATAGTCCGATTGCCGGAGCCAGAAAGCCTGCTGCTGCCCGGTCCCTTGTTCTTAGAATCTCCGCCACATCTTCCGGTTTCTTTTCTTTACTTCCCACTTCCAAAAGTGTTCCGGTCAGGATCCGCACCATGTGATACATGAATCCATCCCCGTGGAACATACACCGTACTTTTCCTGTAGTCTCTGTAATGTCAATTCCATAAATCGTTCTCACCGTTGATTTTTCATCTTTCTTATCAGTAAAACCACCAAAATCATGTGTGCCTATCAACAAATCTGCTGCCTGTTTCATGGCTTCTACATTCAACGGTTTTGTATAATGATAACAGTATTTTCTTGTAAATACGCAAGGTTTTTCATTCCGGTCGATGGTATATTCGTATTTCTTTGCCTTTGCGCTGTAACGACTGTGAAATCCATTTTTTACAAGTTCAAATTTCCGGATTCGGATATCTTCCGGCAATACTGCATTTAATTTCTTACGGAATTCTTCCTCATCCACTTTTCCTGAAAATTTGACATTTGCCACCTGCCCAAAAGCATGAACCCCACCATCTGTCCGTCCGGATCCGTCTATTTTCACCGGATAACCAATGAGACTTGTGATCCTTTTCTCCAGAATCTCCTGTATGGTCAGTTCTGTGTTGTTTTGTCGCTGCCACCCCTGGTATCCGGTACCATCATATGCAATGGTCATTTTATAATTTCTCATAAATCCTCAACTATTTGTTCTTATTATAAATGAGACGAAGTCCCTTTAGCAACAACTCGTCATCCACAATGATCTTCTGCTCACAGTATGGAACGATCTTCTTTGCTAGCCCCCCTGTTGCAAGTACGGTTGCTTTCTGTCCCAGTTCACGTTCAATACGTTGTACCATTCCATCAATACATGCTGCATTCCCATTGATGATTCCACTCTTCATACAGTCAATTGTATTTTTCCCGATTGTTTTTTTCGGTGCTTCTATACTGATTCTGGAAAGTTGGGATGTGCGGGATGTCAATGCATCCAGGGAGATTCTGACACCCGGAAGGATCATCCCTCCGATGTAGTTTTTCTTCTCATCCACTACACAGAAAGTTGTGGCAGTTCCCATATCAATAATGATCAGCGGCGCCGGATATTCATTGATGGCCGCCACTGCATTCACAATGCGATCACTGCCGACCTGAGCCGGATTATCCATCAGAATGTTGAGCCCGGTCTTTACCCCCGGTCCTACGATCTTCACCGTTTTTCCAAGGACTTTCTCTGCAGAAGCGCGGACAATATTCGTGATCGGAGGCACAACGGAGGAAATGATTCCTCCTTCTATCTGTGACGGATCGATGCCGTAAAGCTCCAATACATTCTTAAAGCTGATTGCATATTCAAGCTCTGTTTTCGGGTGATTCGTTGACAACCTCTCTATAAAATATATTTTCTCATCATCGCAGCATCCGATGACGATATTTGTATTTCCGATATCAATTGCTAAAATCATAGTTCCTCCTTAGCCGGTCACAATTCTCGACTTCAATAATACTCTCCCCACAAATGCAGTAATAATAGCTGCTACGATCGCTTCCGGTACTCCATTGATCCCGATTATGGATAAAATAAATCCATACACTGCATTTGCACCGACTCCGTTTGCTGCCGCATAAGCATCTTTAAAAAATAAATAAATAAAGTTCATGACAAGCAATGTGTTCGTCAGTGATCCGAATAGCCCTGCTGCACCCAACGAAACCGTCATAGGCGCATGGCATTTTCCCCGAAGGAAACGATATACAAAATACGGAACAACTCCGACTAAAATACGTGGTAAAAAACAGATGATAATGCTTTCGATACCGCCATGTATTTCTCCCAATGAATAAAATGGTGAGAATACAAAAGAAGTCACTGTTGGATTCATCGTATTATTGATCAGACTCGTCATTCCAAATACAAAACCAAGCATTGCTCCTTTTTTCGGTCCCAATGTCAAAGCACCGATAATGACCGGGATGTGGATGATCGTCGCTCTCGTAAATCCGAGAGGGATATATCCAAGAAATGGGGTGAAGGCCATGATGATAATCAGTGCTGCGAACAGTGCAACCTGAACAAGGCCAAGTACCTGTGTGTGCGGCTTAGAGCCGGCTTTTACGTGATTCATTTTTCTTCCTCCTTGTTATTATTCCCTTATACGGGATACAATACAATTACTGTGTCAGTATAGCACGGCATTTCCGGGAGGGCAACATTTTCTTTTGCCGGTTCTTTCAAAATATGGTATCATAAACACATATGAAAATTCTGAAGAAAGAATAATGGAGGAAATCCTATGTTAAAAGGGAAAACTGTTGTGCTCGGTGTAACCGGAGGAATTGCCGCATACAAAATTGCAAATCTTGCAAGTATGCTTGTAAAGCTTCACTGTGACGTTCAGGTAATCATGACGAAAAACGCCACCAATTTCATCCATCCGATTACATTTGAGACACTTACAAATCATAAATGCTTAATCGACACATTTGACCGGAACTTTCAATATAACGTGGAACATGTTGCACTTGCGAAGCGCGCCGATGTGGTAATGATTGCTCCGGCAACTGCCAATATAATTGGGAAAATGGCAAATGGAATTGCCGACGATATGCTCACAACAACTGTTCTTGCCTGTACCTGTAAGAAGATTGTTGCTCCGGCTATGAATACGCAGATGTACCGGAACCCGATCGTGCAGGATAATATGAAAAAACTTGCTCATTACGGATTTGAGATCATCGAACCTGCAACCGGATTCCTTGCATGCCGGGATATAGGTGAAGGAAAGCTTCCGGAACCGGAGCTTTTGCTACAATATATTTTGAAAGAAATCGCACTAAAAAAAGATATGAATGGTAAAAAAGTTCTCGTAACTGCCGGACCCACACAGGAGGCCATTGATCCGGTTCGTTATATTACGAATCATTCCACCGGAAAAATGGGATACGCCATTGCCCGCCACTGTATGCTGCGCGGTGCAGATGTCACATTAGTCACAGGCCCGACACATCTTGCTCCGCCACCGTTTGTAACAGTGGTTCCGATTCTTTCTGCAAAAGATATGTTTGATGCGATAACTTCCCGCGCCGACGAACAGGATATTATCATCAAATCCGCTGCCGTAGCGGACTACCGTCCTGCAACCGTCGCAGACGAAAAGATGAAAAAATCCGGGGAAGTTCTGACTATGGAACTGGAAAAAACAAATGATATTTTGAAATATCTGGGAGAACATAAAAAAGAAGGACAGTTTCTCTGCGGTTTCTCTATGGAAACAGAGAATATGATAGAAAATTCCCGGGCAAAACTTCAGAAAAAAAATCTGGATATGATCGTGGCGAATAATCTCAAACAAACCGGCGCCGGATTCGGCACGGATACGAATATTGTCACACTGATCACGAAAGAGGAAGAAATCGAGCTTCCGATGATGTCAAAGGATGAAGTGGCGAAAGAAATCGTGAATAAAATAGTATCTAAATAGTGATCTAACCCATATAAAAAGATTGCACAACTGTGCAATCTCCGCCTGCGGCGGGTTGCTACAGCAACATAATTCCTTTCCGCCGCAGTGCGTTCCTCGCGAAGCGTTTTTAATTTCCATCCAGCATCTTTTTCAATTCTGCCATAAATGTATTCACATCTTTGAATTCCCGATACACCGATGCAAATCTTACATATGCCACCGCATCTAAATTCTTCAGGTGATCCATTACAATCTCTCCAACGATGCTGCTTGGGATCTCTTTTGCTTCTCTATTAAAAATCTCCGTCTCAATATGATCTACCGTCTCTTTGATCTGATCCGCAGAAACAGGGCGTTTGTAGCAGGCTCTTAGTACGCCTGCTTCTATTTTGGATCTGTCATATTGTTCTCGGTTATTATCCTTTTTGATAATAATAAGCGGAATTGTCTCCACTTTCTCATATGTCGTGAAACGTTTGCCACACTCATCACAGGAACGTCTTCTGCGAATGGAATTCCCGTCATCAGCAGGTCTTGAATCTATTACCCTTGTATCCGGGTTGTTACAGTATGGACATTTCATGTTTCTACCCCTCTTTATCCGTTTTCTTTCAGTATATAAGGTATGAAAAATGTTGTCAAACAACATTTTAGATTTTTCACAAATTTATGATATTCTCATATATTAATACCAAACCCTTCCGTTTTCAGGAGGCTGATTTCATTATGAGACTTTGTGAATTGAGAGAAAAAGAAGTCATCAATGCTTGTGATTGCAAAAAGCTAGGTTGTGTTGTAGATGTCGTCCTAAACGTTTGCAGTGGCTGTATGGAAGCCATCATTATCCCAGGTCCCGGACGAATCTGTGGATTCCTCGGAAGTGATTCCGAATATATCATTCCATTTGAATGTATCAAAAAAATCGGAGAAGACATTATTCTTGTAGAAATCTGTGAAGAAAAGTTCCTCCACAACTGTAAATGACTTTATCCCGCCATTACTTTTTCACTTTCAAAAGCTTTCCCGATCACTCCCGTAAGTATCAGACCTGCTGCCAGTGTAGTAACAAGTGTAATCCCAAACTGCATTCCTGTTACTTCATGTACAAAAATGCCCTTCAGAACAATGGCACTGTTATAAATCGGAATATAGTAAGCAGACGGCGCCGGATCTCCGGATATGTACATCGTCATAATTCCTATAGCCAACACAAGGATATACACCGGCATAACAAGAGAATTGGCTTCTTTTACTGTCTTTGCAAATACAGATACGAGCGCAATGATCGTAGAGTAAAGGAATGCTACCGCAACCAGTAATGTTCCTAACATCAGAATCTGCCCGGCATCCAATTTCATCTCCATCCCTGGAACTGCTTCTCCTAACATTGCTTTGCTCAAAATCGGCATACACACAATCATAGCCACCGTGGATACAATGGATGCCAGCCCCGAAATGGTCATAAGTGCAAATACTTTTCCAAAAATAATGGAACTTCTCTTCACCGGACTTACCAGAAGACTCGCCATCGTTCCTCTTTCCTTCTCTCCTGCAATCATATCTGTTCCAATGCTCATCGCTCCCGCAAACAACATCAATGTCACAAAATACGGAAGCATCATTCCAAGTGCTTTTCCACTTACTTTTTCCTCATCTTGGATGACAGCTTCATCACGATCTGAATTTACAGTAAAAACTGTCAACTGCTCCAGATCTCCCACACGATTCGCAAGAAGCATCTGTCTGTAATTTTCCAGTACTCCCATTGCAATTTCATGATACGCAGCATTTGAATATTCTTCGGACGGATTGTAAAATGCCCGAATCTCCGGAAGTGCATCCCCCGCTTTATATTCTGATACCATTGCATCAAATTTTTCAGGAAATACAAGGAGCAGATCCGCCTCGCCGGTTCGTATCTTTGTCTTGACACTTTTTTCATCTGAAATTTCATGTATATCGCCGTTTAAAGGATAAGCCTTTCGGAAATTTTGAAAGCTTTTCGGCTCATTTTCTATATAAATAACAGACTGATGCTTATCAATATCTTCCTGCATATTCGTCATCACATTTCCCATAAGATACATTAACCCGATCATCAACGCAACAGGAAGAATGAAAATAGATACCATCATTTTCCCATCTTTAAATACACGTACCATTTCTTTTTTAAAGATTTCTCCAATTCCCCTCACTTATTCTTCTCCTTTCTTCTTGTTCTGATAATACCGGAAAAATGCATCTTCCAAATTCTCAGTCTTTGTTTCTTCCAGAAGCTGACGGATCGTTCCTTCCGCAACCTTTGTTCCATCGATGATGATGCCGATTCTGTCACAAAGTTTCTCTGCTTCCGACATGATATGCGTGGAAATGATCACAAGCTTCCCTTCCTCTTTCAATTTCTTCAAATAGTCCGTTACTTTTCGTGCAGTTACGATATCAAGCCCATTGGTCGGCTCATCAAATATCACAATTTTAGGATCATGTACAAGGCTGACTGCAATCGCAGCCTTCTGTTTCATTCCCGTAGACAGTTCTTTCATCTTTTTGTGTGAAAATTCTGTAATTCCAAAATAGGAAAACAGTTCTTCTTTCCGTTTCTTCAAAACATCCTTCGGAACATGATGCAGCCGGCCAAAGAAATCAAACATATAATCCGGAGAAAACTGTGGATCCAGCTTGATATCACTGGTCAGAAACCCGATACTGTTTCTGACTGCCTCTGCTTCTTCCTGCACCTCATGTCCTGCCACATAAATTTTCCCGCTCGTAGGCTTTATAATCGTGGAAATACAGCGAAGTGTTGTTGTTTTGCCTGCGCCATTCGGCCCGAGAAGCCCGTAAATTTCACCTTGGTTTGCAGTAAAGCTCAAATGATCCACTGCTATTTTTTTATTGGATTTTACTTTTGCTTCTTTCATCATCTTTCTGCTCAAAGTAAATACCTTACTCAACTCTTTAATCTCTATCATATTTCATCCTCATTTACTCATCCTGCTCTGCTTTTACTGTTTATCAAATTCCTTTAAGACAGATACTCTGCCATAAGAAGGTCCACCATACGGTCATAACTTTCCACACCATCCGTCTGCTTATTGGCTTTCAGATACGTGTCATTCATCTTATCCGACATTTGGGATATCTTCCCTTCATACTTATCCCAAAATTCTGTGTTTTCCTCCAGATCTTTCCACACTTTTTCGTCCAGACTATCATGCAGTTTGTGATAAGTTTCCGGAGCATAATCATATAAAAGATTCGTGCTGTAGATCCATGCCATCAAAGCACCGCTATATTGAAATTCCACATTTCCCGAACGGCTGCACGCAAGATAGGCAATATAATTTGCCTCGTCTTCCCTCATAAATCCTCTGAGATGCGACAGCTCATGACACATGGTAAACGGAATATTATAGGCCGTCATATCCGCATTATAATTCGCTTCTATTGTAAATGGTGAATATATACCCGTAAGCTGCTGATATGAGAGAATCTCCGAAACGAGAACTCCCTTCGGTTTTGGATAATATCCTGTAAGCCCTTCATAGAGGTTTCCTATCCGCCTCATAGCCTTACCCGCTTCCTTGCGATTTTTCTCCTGATCAGCCAGCTTCTTTCGATCCGCCTTTTCAGACAGGCGATTTACTTCCTTTGTCATCATTTCGCAATAAGAAGTAAGTTCTTCTACCGTATAGGTTTGAAGTTCCATGTCATTCCGCTCGGAAAAAGGCGTGCTGTGATAATTGATGCCGCACATGATTGTATATACGAAGAATAGTCCTCCCACAAGGACAATCACTGTGCCGCATCCTGAAAGAAGTACATCGCTGATTCCTGCTTTCCTGCGAAATATGTGTACCATTCCTGTCACAAGTGAAATCAAAAGCCACACAATCAGACAATATAACAGTATTTCTACAACCGAAAATGGTACAACCGACCAGAACCTTCCAATGGTGTTGACCCAAAATGGATAAATCGTACCGGAATACCAATCTGCAAATCCGGTACTGTTTCTTGCTGCCACCTGCAAGATGACCGCTAATATAAATAAAATAAACCCTATAATAATTTTACGCAAACTGGCTCTTGTAAAGCTTTGCGTAGAACCCGTTTTTCTTAAGTAATTCTTCATGATTTCCCTGTTCAATCATGTTGCCATCCTTCATAACCAATATCATATCCGCCTCTTTGATCGTGGAAAGTCTGTGGGCAACGATGAAACTTGTACGGCCTTCCATCATATGGCGGAAGGCTTCCTGAATTTTAATTTCTGTTCGTGTATCGATGGACGAAGTTGCCTCGTCCAGTATCAACATTGGCGGAAGATTAAGCATCACTCTTGCGATACAAAGAAGCTGCTTCTGTCCCTGGGAAAGATTCCCTCCTTCTTCTGTAATAACAGTATCATACCCATCCTTCATACGTACAATAAATTCATGGGCATGTGCTGCCTTTGCCGCCCGTTCAATTTCCTCTCTTGTAGCATCCGGTTTCCCATAAGCAATATTTTCTGCAATGGTACAGGATTTCAGCCATGTTTCCTGGAGTACCATTCCATAATTGGAACGAAGACTATCTTTTGCGATATGCATAATATCCTGACCACTTAAAACAATTTTCCCTGCATCCACATCATAGAAACGCATCAGAAGATTGATCAATGTCGTCTTCCCACAACCTGTCGGTCCGACAATTGCAGTTTTCTGTCCCGGTCTTACTTGAAGATTCAAGTCTTGCAGAAGCTTCACATTCGGATCATAAGAAAACGATACGTGGGAGAGTTCCAAACTTCCATCCACATGCTGCAGAGAAACCGCATCGTAGGCATCCTCCGTTTCCGGATCTTCTTCTATAAAATCAAACACCCTTTTTGCGCAGGCAAATGCGTTCTGTAATTCTGTCACTACACCGGATATCTCATTAAACGGCTTTGTATACTGATTTGCATAAGACAGAAAACAAGACAACTGTCCCACACTGATCGCTCCTTGCATGGCAGAAATCGCTCCCACGATTCCCACGCCGGTATATACAAGTCCATTGACAAATCTTGTGCTCGGGTTCGTAATAGACGAGAAAAAGATTGCTTTTAAGCTGCATTTTTGCAACTCTTTATTGATTCCGTCAAACCGCTCTAATGCCTTCTTCTGATATCCGAACGCTTGCACAATTTTCTGATTCCCTACCATCTCATCCACAAGCGATGTCATCTGTGCCCGGACCTCCGATTGTTTCTGAAACATCATATACGTTTTCTTAGCAATAAAGCTTGCAACAAATAACGAAACCGGTGTAATACAGATTACTACCAGAGATATTTTCACATCAATGGACAACATGAAAACCAACGTTCCCACAATCGTGACCAATCCCGTAAATAACTGTGAAAATCCCATAAGAAGGCCATCCGAAAACTGATCCACATCCGTAATCACCCGGCTGATCGTATCTCCGTACTGGTGACTATCGATGTATTTTAAAGGAAGTTTCTGCAAATTGGAAAAAGCTCTCTTCCTCACATCTTTTACAACCCGGTATGTGATAGTATTATTGCAAAGATTCATCAGCCATTGGGCTATGCTCGTGATCACAAGAATCACTGCCAGCGATTTCAGAATATGAAAAATCCCTGCAAAATCTACTTTCCCCTCTGCAAGAATCAGGTCTACTCCATCCCCGATCAGAATCGGGGCATAAAGAGTCAGTATGGCGGAAATCAGTGCAAATACAAAAGATAACATGACAAAATGCATATATGGTTTGATTAGTTTTAATATTTTTTTTGTTGTGCTTTTCTGCTTATGCATGTTATTCCACCTCCTCTTTGGATAACTGAGAGTAACAGATTTCCTTGTATACACTACAGTCTTTCAAAAGTTCTTTATGGGTTCCTATCCCTACAATTCTTCCTGCATCCAATACAATGATCTTATCTGCCTGCATGATCGAAGTCGCCCGTTGTGATACGATAAATACCGTCATATTCTCCGTATTCTCACGAATCGCCTTGCGAAGTCTTGCATCCGTTGCAAAGTCCAGGGCTGACGCACTGTCATCCAAAATCAGAATTTCCGGATTTCTTACAAGGGCACGGGCAATGGTCAATCTCTGCCTTTGTCCCCCGGAGAAATTTTTCCCTCCTTCACTGATCATTTCCTCCAGTTCATGCTGTTTGCTTTTCACTACATCTTCCGCCTGTGCAATACGAAGAGCTTGCCAGATTTCTTCATCTTTGGCATCTTCTTTCCCATATCGCATATTTTCACGAATCGTGCCATGAAACAGCACCGCTTTCTGCGGCACAAGCCCGAATTTCTTCCTCAATTCTTCTAGATCATAATTTTTTACATTCGTACCGTCCACCAAAATCTCCCCTTCCGTTGCATCATAAAATCTCGGCAACAGATGTACAAAGGTTGACTTTCCGGAACCGGTACCTCCAATGAGCCCTACCGTTTCTCCCTTTTTCACGGTCACATTGATCTCAGAAAGTACCGGACTTTTATCCCCTTCGTAGACAAAGCTTACATGACGAAATTCCACTTTAGGAACGTCTCCGCTTTCTATGTCTTGTTCTATATTGCCGGTATTTTCATTTTGAATACTTGGCTTCATCTCAAAGATCTCATTGATTCTTCCTGCAGAAGCAAGCGCTTTTGTAAATGTGATGATCAGGTTTGAAAGAGCCACAAGCGCCAGTAGAATCTGCGACATATAGTTGACAAGCGCAATCACCTCTCCTTGTGTCAAATTCCCTGCATACACTTCCTTTCCTCCAAACCAGACAATAAAGATAATTGCCATATTTACAATCACATAGGTGATCGGATTCAATAAAGCGGAAATCCTTCCCACCAGGACCTGCAGTTTCATCAACAGATCGCTCTCGTTTGCAAACTCTTCCTTCTCTCTTCCTTGTGTTCGGAATGCCCGCACAACACGGATTCCCTCCAGATTCTCTCTTGTCGTAAGAAGCACACGATCCAACCCTTTCTGTACTTTCTTATACAGAGGAATGGTAATCATCATGATTCCGTAAATAACAACAGATAGAAGCGGTACTGCGATCACAAAGATCACAGATACTTTTACGCTAATCGTAAATGCCATGATAAGCGCTCCCACAACAATAAACGGAGATCTAAGGAAAAGACGCAGCACGAGATTTACACCGGATTGTGCCTGATTGATGTCACTTGTCATTCGTGTAATTAACGTAGAATTGCCTGCTTTATCAATTTCCGTATACGATAGTTCTCCAATGTGCCTAAACAACTCATGTCGTAGTTCTGTTCCGAATCCGACTGCTGCTTTTGCCGCGAAATACTGGGCAGTCAAAGAGCATGCCAGTCCCAAAACTCCAAACAACACAAGAATACTTCCCATTTTCAAAATATAAGTCAAATCCCTGTTTTTAATTCCTATATCAATGATATTTGCCATGATAAGCGGCACCACCAACTCGAAGCATGCTTCCAAAAGTTTAAACAGCGGACCTATTATGCTCTCTTTCTTATAGTTTTTCAAATATTTTACAAGTTTTCGCATAGTCTTCCCCCATTTCGTCATTATTTTTTTATTATAGCCGTTTCTAATTTTCATGACAAGTTCTATCACAACTATTGTCTTTTTTTCAAAAATTTACTATACTGACTGCATATAAACTATGGAGGAATTGGATATGTACGAATTGTATACAACTGCCCCAAAAGACGGCAACCGACTGGAAAAAGAAATGCGCGTCTATGAATTATTAGAAAAACTAAATATCCCATATGAAAGAGTGGATCATGAAGAAGCGATGACTATGGAAGCCTGCGAAGAAATTGACAAAGCACTCGGCGTTACCATGTGCAAGAATCTTTTCTTATGCAATCGTCAGAAAACAGACTTCTATCTGCTCCTGATGCCAGGTGAGAAAAAGTTCCTGACAAAAGACTTCTCGAAACAACTGGGTGTTTCAAGACTTTCTTTTGCGGATGGAGAATTTATGGAGAAATACCTGGATATCACTCCGGGTTCTGTCAGCGTTCTCGGCCTGATGAACGATACAGAACACGAAGTACATCTGTCCATCGACAAAGATCTGCTTGCAGATGAATATATTGGATGCCATCCTTGCATCAATACATCCAGCTTGAAGATTAAGATGAACGATATACTGGAGAAGTTCTTGTCATATACCGGACATGAAGCCACAATCGTAGAATTGTAAACTATTTCAAGATGAAACTAAGAAAGAATTCTGCTTTGCAGAATTCTTTCTTAGTTTCTGTTCTATTTTAATACTCCCCACACCAACGTCCGGATTTGATTTCCACTACTTCGCCTTTTTCCAGACTTCTCTTCACATCCACAATCCTCTGGTTGGTGCTTCCTCTGTATACAAGTGTCAGACTTCTTTTGTCTTCTTCATATCTGCCATCAATCAAAACATCAATTCTTCTAAGCAAGTCCTGCTGCTCTTTTGTTCCATGATACAGTTCCTCAAATGTATAACCGGAATAACTTGCTACTTCGTATCCATTGTCTTTCAACAGATCTGCAAGCCTGGCAAATCCTGCTGCCTGAGCAAACGGTTCTCCTCCCGAAAATGTGACGCCTTTCGCCAACGGGTTGGACATAATTATTCGGAGAACCTCCTGTTCTTCCATACGAGTTCCGCCTTCAAAGCTCCATGTATTTGCATTATGACAACCTTTGCATCGGTGTGGGCATCCCTGACCGAACACCGTCATCCGAATCCCCGGTCCATCTACAATACTGTCTCCTACCAGACCGGCCAGATTAAGCATTCTGTGCTCCCAAACCATGTTTTACACGGTCTCTTTCCTCTGCTTTCTTGGCGTCATTCCACTTATCCATCGTTCCTACCAGGTAACCTGTAATACGTCGGATTCGTTCAAATCCTACGTCCTGACCTAATTTGTTTCTCTGTTCCATACGTCATTCCTCCTATTCTACTCCGTAAAACTGCGGCATATTCGGATATAACTTCCGAAGTTCTGCCAATTTTTCATCGCTGATCGGTTCTCCTTCACGGCGTCCGCACCGTGGACACACGTCATCGATCACACCTACATATCCGCAAGCCGGATCCCTGTCTACCGGATGATTTACACTTCCGTATCCGATACCTGCATCATGCATGCAACGGATCACACTTTCAAATGCTTCTACATTCTTCGCTGTATCTCCATCCAGTTCTACATAACTAATATGTCCTGCATTTGTTAATGCATGATATGGAGCTTCTTTGTATATCTTGTCATATGCTGAAATTTCATACCATACCGGAATATGAAAACTGTTTGTATAATACTCTCTGTCCGTAACACCCGGAATGCTGCCATAACGTTTCTTGTCCATTCGGATAAAACGTCCGGAAAGCCCTTCTGCAGGTGTGGCAAGAAGTGTGTAATTCATGTTTCTTCTTTCAGATTCCGCATCTGTATATGCTCGCATATGGGAAATAATCTCCAGACCTTTCTTCTGCATCTCGTCGCTTTCCCCGTGATGATGTCCGTAAAGAGCGGTCAACGTCTCTGCAAGTCCGATAAAACCGATAGATAAAGTTCCATGCTTTAACACTTCCCTTACTTCATCATTTGGACCAAGCTTTTCGGAATCCAACCATACACCTTGTCCCATTAAGAACGGATAATTGTATACATGTTTCTTGGCCTGAATTTCAAATCTGTCATATAACTGTTGTGCAACAAGTTCCATCATCTTGTCCAGTTTTTCATAAAATACTTTCTCATCTCCCTTGCTTTCGATGGCAAGCCGCGGCAGATTGATGGATGTGAAGGAAAGGTTCCCTCTTGAGTAGGAAATCTCTTTATCCGGATGACAATGATTTCCCATAACACGGGTACGGCAACCCATTGTTGCAACTTCCGTCTCCGGATGTCCCGGCTTATAGTATTGTAAGTTAAACGGAGAATCCAGAAATACAAAGTTCGGGAATAAACGCTTTGCACTTACTTTGCAGCTCAGACGGAATAAATCATAGTTTGGATCTCCTTCATTATAATTTACCCCTTCTTTCACTTTAAATATATGGATTGGGAAAATACATGTCTCTCCGTTTCCAAGTCCTGCATCTGTTGCAAGCAGTACATTGCGAATGATCATACGACCTTCCGGTGATGTATCTGTTCCATAGTTGATGGAAGAAAACGGTGTCTGTGCTCCGGCACGGCTATGCATTGTATTTAAGTTATGTACAAAACCTTCCATCGCCTGGTATGTTTCATTTTCCGTCTGTTTCGTAGCACGTCTTCTTGTCGTAGCCACCACATGCTTTGCGGTGTGGTAATCCAGACCACAACGTCCAATCAGTTCCTCAATAACATAGGAATCAAATTTTTCCTCATTTCTTTCCAAACGCGGTTTATCGCCTGTGGATTGTTTTGCCTTTTCTAAAACCTCTTCCACAACATCTGATTCATTGTCCGATTCAAGAGCATCTTCCAATGCCTCTGTAAGACGTATCTTGTATAATTTTGCAAATGTCTTCGCAACACCCTCTGCCAATCCATAATCAAAATTCGGGATGCTCTGTCCTCCATGCTGGTCATTTTGGTTGGACTGAATCGCAATCGCTGCCAATGCGGCATAACTCTGGATGCTCTGCGGTTCTCTTATGACACCGTGTCCTGTAGAAAATCCGCCTTTGAACAACTTAATAATATCGATCTGTGTACAAGTAGTGGTCAAAGAATAAAAATCAAAATCGTGGATATGAATATCCCCTTCCCGATATGCCTTTGCCTGTTCTGCAGTCAGTAAATGAGCCTCATTATAATTCTTCGCTCCTGCGGCACCAATCTGTAGCATACTTCCCATGGAGGTATTTCCATCAATATTAGCATTGTCTCTTTTCATATCACTGATACGGGCATCTACATTCGTAATCTCATCAATTGTTTTCATAAGACTTGTATTTGCTTCACGGATATTCGTTCTTCTCGCACGGTAAAGAATGAATTTCTTTGCTGCATTCTCAAACCCATTCTTCATAAGTGCGTGCTCTACTGTATCTTGCACCTGTTCAATCTGCGGTGGCATATCCTCCGGAAGTTTCTCCAGCTCTGTCTGTACATCGTTCGCAACACGCGCAGCATCCGATGCATCTCCTTCTCCTGCCGCTTCCATCGCTTTCAAAATTGCTGAGGCAATCTTACTTTCATCATACAGAACAATTCGTCCGTCTCGTTTTTTAATACTTTTAATCATTCCTTCAACAAATCCCTTCGTTTTCATTTAATACCATATCTAGTGCTCTGCCATTAATTATTGCACTATATATTCCAGAAGTCAAGAAAAAGATTGTACGAAAATACAATCCTTTTTCTTTCACATTTTTATTCAATCTATACATCTGCACCGTCTGTTTCCAAAGTTTCCGGCTCTTCTTCCTCTTCCGTTTCCGCTTCGATCTGCTCATCTATTTCCGGCATTTCTTCGGTCTGAACCGGAGTTTTCCCCCAGTAACTTTCTATCTCTTCACGGTACTCTTCTTCTTCTTCCAACTGGGACACTGCATCAAAAAGAGTCTGTTCCTCCAAATATGTCTGATATGCTATCATTCGTTCATCCAAATGATAGCACATAATATATTCATACACTTTCTTCGGTACAAGAGATCTCCATTCCTGTCCATTCAAAATACATTCTCTTACTTCAGAACTTGTGATTCCCTTGGTCTCAGGATTCTTCTGTATCAGAACTTCTGTCCTTAACCCCATCCCTTCAAGATCAGCTAATAATTTTTCATCATCCTTATCACAAATATTCAGATAAAATTCTGCATTCTGTGGAACGTAATTCAAAATACGCTCCGGGTGGTCTGATGGGAATGGCACAATTTCAAATTCATCACGCCGTATTCCAAAATCAATCAGTGAATCATGTATCATCTCAAAACGTTCGTAATATGTAAACGGATTTATCTCTTTACGAAATATTCTCTCTGGCTCCTCAATCCCAATCAATAGTTTTCTGCAGCGCATTTTTGCGGCTAACACGTATTCCAGATGTTTCAAATGAAATACCTGAAATCTCCCTCGCACGACCCCTATATCTGTCATATATTATGTCACTCCTTATTTTTATGTATCGAATTATAGTATAACACAAATCATGGTAAATAGAAGTACATTTTCTTCAGCCCCACTGAAAAATACTTCATATCGGCAAACTCTCTCTTACACACAATGCGCCATACCCAACCTGCGGATTCGGATATTCTGTAAATCCTGGAAGCTCTCTTGCGCCTCTTCGCAGATATGCCTTTACTTTTTCGCCATATAAATAAGGATCATTTCCTCTTATAATTCCCCATTCCATAAGAAGTGCCGCTCCGCCGGTTACAAAAGGCGTTGCAAAAGAAGTCCCTGTAAAGGCTAAATATCCTCCATCCCTGGCAGGAGCAAGTACATTTACTCCTGGAGCCGCAAGATCTGGCTTCCCAAGAGGAATCCCTTCTATTCCACCTCGCCCTGAAAAGTCCGCATAAACAAATGTAAGACTATCATAAGCACTTACGCTAATCGCTCTTTGTGCGGTAGCAGGAATTGTTAAAGTTCTCGTCTCCACCGGAAATAAAAACCGCGTTCCCTCATTCAACACATTTTCACTTGGAAGCCAAAGTGCATAATTTCCACTTATTATTTTTCTCGGAGTCAGAATAATTCTCCATATTCCACTTGTAATATAAGTATCCTTTGGCAAAAATTCTATATAAATTTCCTGATTTGCACTAAATGGAGACGGTTCTCCATAATATAATAAAATCTCTGTTTGTCCTACCGTAAACCGTTGAGTACCTAAAAGTTCCTGCACAGGTCCTACTCTTGTTCCTGATGGTGCAACAATCGAAATATCCATAACGTCATGATATGCCTTCCAGATCTGTACGCTGAGAGCCTCTTCATTTTCCTGTACCGCAAGTTCAATTACCGCTTCCTCCTGACCGGTAATTCGTCCTGCTGTATGTCCACCGCTTCCTCCTTCATTTCCATTCCCGATACAAATCACATTCTTCCAGTAATTCGATATGTCATCAATAAACCTCTCTAAAAGACTTGTGCCGTCATGGGATCCATATGTATTCCCAAAACTTAAATTCACTGCAACCGGCATCCCCAGTTCTTGTGCCTTTCTGATTACATAATCAATTCCCTGCATAAGCTCTGTTGTCCTTGGGAATCCTTCCTTTCTCGGACTCCCCAATTTCACAATGATCAGGCTGCTTTCCGGTGCCGCGCCTGCCTGACGTCCCGCTTCACTTCCACGCCCGTTCCCTGCGGCAATTCCTGTTACTGCCGTTCCATGACCGGAAGTATCAATACTCGGAACAATAGCAAGCTGTTCTGCTCTTGTCTTCTGACGTAATGCCTCGTTTATCTGCTCTTCCGTAAATTCTGTTCCGAGTTGATATCCTTGCGGCGGCATTCCTTCCACACTTTGATCCCAAAGAGACAAAATTCTTGTAGTCCCGTCCTCTTTTCTGAAATCCACATTGGCATACTCAATTCCAGAATCAATGACGGCTACCAGCACCCCTTTTCCCCATAGATAAGGGGCGGTATTCTGCACAGAATCAATGCAGGATACCCTCCTTCCATTTGCTGTTTCAAAAAATAAACGCTTTGGTTTCTCTATATACTCAATCTGAGGAAGGTCTGCCAAAGCCTCGATCAATGACTCCTGGATCGTTACGATTGCAAATTGATTCTGCATTTCCACAACCTTTGCCGGAAGTTCTCTGACCCTCTCCAAATCTCCTGAATATTTTACGATCAAATCCCACTCCCGGTCAATCGGATCATATCCAACATCCAATTCCAAAGATTTCTCTCTTTCCTGTTCCGTTGCTTCTATCGCAAGATTCAACATATTTTCCAATTTCTGGTTATTCATAGACTACCCTTGATACGGTGCAAGTGTAAGCGGAATAAAATATCCTCTATCATGCCTACATACCGGGCATACAGCAGGTGCTCGTTTTCCAGTATGGATATGACCGCAATTTGTACACATCCATTTACTTTCTTCCGGAGTCTCAAAATACGTACCATCCTCTAACATTTCCGCAATTTTCTCAAATCGATTCCCATGC
The DNA here is from genome assembly GCA_020540725.1 of Lachnospiraceae bacterium EP-SM-12S-S03. Lineage (GTDB taxonomy): Bacteria > Bacillota > Clostridia > Lachnospirales > Lachnospiraceae > Faecalimonas. Next base: position 5,056 of record JAJBSL010000005.1, on the reverse strand, counting down.
GTCTTCTCCACCTCTGCAATCTGATAAAAAGTAGCGGCAATCTCCATAAATCCTTCTTCCTTTGCAATATCTCCAAAATTCTGATATACATCTTCGTATTCTTCAAATTCATTATGCTTTGCTGCCTTCAGAAGTTTTCCCAGATCGTCATAGTGATCTACCGGAAATCCACCGCATATTTCAATCGTCTCTCCCGCCATCTCTTTCAAAAGATCATAATATCGCTCTGCATGAGCTCTCTCCTGCTCCGCAGTAAATGCAAACACATCCGCCACCGAATACATTTTCTGCTTTCTCGCTTCTTCTGCCGCAAATGTATAACGGTTTCTTGCCTGACTCTCTCCGGCAAATGCTTTCATAAGGTTCTCTTTTGTCTTACTGTCTTTCAAATAAATAGCCATAATACACACTCCTTTCAATAAGTAGTATGATACTATGGCTAATAAATATACATCGTTTAGTTAAATCCAATAAATCTTCTGGCAACTACATACACAAAAGAAGAAATTTTCTGTCCTGATTTCCCCGGAAGATTAATTGTCTGTCCAAGAATACTGTAACGAATCTTCCAATAGACTCCGTATTGTCTCGTTTTCAAATACTTCCATAATTCCTTCTTCTTCTCAAGATTTTCCTCTTTCTTAGAACGAATGCACAAAATTGAGGATACTGTCATCATGATTGCCAAATAATTAATCATATAGTTTCGAAGTTTTTTATTCGGAATCTGCTTCATCTGATACATATCAATCATCGTCTTTGTCACAAATATCTGTTGGTCCAGCCTTCCGATCATAACTTTTTCGTTGACTGACTGATCTTCCCTCCCAATAAAATACCGGTAAAAATTCACATCCAGATAGTACATTTTTTTCACAAAAGGAAGTGGATAATATACATAAATATTGTCCACATAGAACGTATGCTTTGGAAGTTCTAACTGATTTAATTTCAAAAGTTCCGTTCGGTAAATAACTGAATGCATCAAAATGTATTGGGCAATTCCAAAATGTCCTGCATCTTTCCATCCAAATATCTCGTTCTCCGGAAGTACTCCTCGATAATGAATCACCTTTTTATGCTGCGCTCCTACTTTCTCATATACATAGTTAGATACAAGCATGTCCACTTCCATGTCATGCTCCTTCCATCCTCGCATAAGTTCTAATATTTTTAGCAAAGCATGCTCATCCACCCAGTCATCACTGTCCACTACTTTGAAATATTTTCCTGTAGCATTGCGAAGTCCTGCATTTACAGCATCACCATGTCCTCCATTTTCCTTATCAATCGCCCTTACAATGGTCGGGTATTTTTCTTCAAACTCTTTTGCGATTCTTAGTGTCTCATCTTTTGAACCGTCATTAATAATCAGAATCTCTACATCCTCTCCTCCTACAAGAATCGACTCGATCGCATGTGCCATATACTCTGCCGAATTATAACACGGTATTGCAAATGATATATACTTCATATTAAACCTCCATTAAGGCTTAGTATAAAACATTTTTACACAATTTCCAACATAAATCCAAATTAAAATGTAGTTGTTCATAATTTGTTCATTTATCCTTTAAAAATCTTTCATTTCTTTAACACTATTTCTTCACGGTTCTAGAATATACTAATATTATCAAATGAAAGATGAGCAGATGTAAAATACATTTTGGAATAAACTTTTTCATAATACATGCCGGGAATCGCGGAAGCGGTTACCCGGCATCCTCCCTTTTATGGGGTTGTTTCATTCTTCTCTACCCATATTTTCCCTTCTTCAATATGTATCTTCTTTTCATTCACAAAACTTTTAAAACTTTCCTCCTCCATGATATCTGGATTTCTTGCAATCATCTGCCTAAGCTCACTTAGTTTCTTTTCCTCGTCTACACTTTTTTCATTCCACACCTCTCCTAAGTACTTGATCCTTATCTCCATTGATTTTTTCTTAGCGTCTTTCATCTCTTCCTCTGCCCTGTCACTCATTTCACACAATGCGTCATAGCACTTGACTGCCTCTTCCAAATCTCCGGTCATTTCATAGCTTTGAGCGAGATACCTTTCAAATTCCATCTGAAGTTTAAGTGGAAGCTCTTCTTGCATGCTTTTTGTTTTTTCCATCTCTGTAACTTCCAAAATTTTTAAAATTTCTTCTTCATTACCGCTTACATCATAAGCTCTCATTAATGCCAGTCTCTCTTTCCTACCTCCAATCATTTCCTCTATTAATTCCTCACTCAATTCTCTTTTCAAGCTCTGCAGATCCGTGGCCGTTCGATCTCCTTGCATAAACTCTGCTAATGTCAAATAATAATTTGTCTTTTTTTGTTGAAGGTCTGCTTTTTTTAAATACTGTATACTTTTTCCATAGTCTTCACTTTCTAAAAAATAATCAATTCCTGCCTGTAAAAACATTTCTTTATTATCATCTTGGAACTCTTTTGTTGCTTTTTTCTCTTCATAGACAGCTTGTTCTGTCACTATATTTTCATTCCCTTTTTCTGATGTATTTATCCCAATTTCCGCCTTTCCTTTTACAAAACCTAGCAATCCTATAATTATTAAAAAGACCGCTACGTAAATCCCTGTTTTCTTATTTAATCTAAACTTTTGCTTCTCCACGAAATTCATTTGAACCATATGAATCTCTTCATATCGGCTTTTCGGATTTGCTCCAAGACATTTCTTGACAATTTTCTGAAGTTTATATTCTTCTCTCTTTGAAAGATGTGGCTCACATTGAATATGTGCCATAATGAATTGAATAATTTTCCCAAAACAATATACATCCGCATTCTGAATGCTTTCATTAGGAATAAAATACTTATCTAATGCCCGAACACTTTCTGTCTCCTTATTTGCCAACAATGCAATCGTATTCTTACGCATTATAATAATATGATAGGGATTTAATCTCCCATAATCCGGTGCTCCTCTTTGTTTATGAAACAGGACAAGCTGATGAAGCAATTCTTTAATCCATGCATACAATAATCCCTTCTCGATCTCCTGATGCCCGTTCACCCAATCATACAATGTAATTCCTTCCACATAGTCTAACGATGCATGACAGAAATTCCCACGTTCTATAAAACGAATTACCTCATATCTTTCTCTCTTCGGCAATCTTATCCCTCCTCAATTTTCATACTGGCAGATTTGAGATGAAGTAAAGTCATAATACCTCTTCTTCATTGAAAAATCAATCTGTCTATTTTCACAAAAAATTCAAGTATAGATTACTAAGATATAAAAATATATCTTCTTAAATTATTTTATCTCTTTGACTCTTTTGTTTATACAACAAGATTTATAATGCCTTCTTTTTTATTTCCTTGTGAAGAACTGCGAAATATGATAAAATATTAAAATGTGATGTTTTTAAGAACGGAAAGGGAAAGAGAGGGATTGTGAAAAGAAAAGTTTTGTATTTACTATTATGCATGTTGTTAACATTATCTCTGACAGCATGTGAGGGGAAGAAAAAGAACTCAGGAGATGGCTCATCAGAAAAGAAGAAAGAGACAATAAAACTTGATACTCTAACCGGGCAGTGGAAATCTACGGAAAAGAATGACACATGGATGTCCGCTGTTATTACTGATGACACAATTCAAATTAATTGGATCTCCAATAATGGTGAAAATCAGGCCATCTATTGGATCGGAACTTACATAGAACCTGAAGCCCCGGTAGAAGAATATGAATGGACATCTTTCCGAGACAAAGAACAAACAAAGACTGCTTTTCTTGCCTCCGCAGATGAATCCAAAGTATTCACATATGCTGATGGAACTCTTAGTTTTGAAGTCTCCACTTCTGAAAGTACATCCACCGTAAAATTAGTAAAAGAGTAAAGGAAAACGCGAATTCTTAAATCGAAAGGATTTGCGTTTTTCTTTACTCTCTAAGCAGAGTGAAACACAAAGTTTGTTTTATGCGATAGAATTGCATAGGACACAATTTCCTATGCAATAGAAAAAGCGCAAATTCTTTTAATAGGAATTTGCGCACTTACGTGGGCGAGAAGATTCGAACTCCCGACCTTTTGGTCCGTAGCCAAACGCTCTATCCAGCTGAGCTACGCCCACATATTATTTAGATATGCCGCAGACCGGAATCGAACCGGTACGGGAGTATAAGTCCCGCAGGATTTTAAGTCCTGTGCGTCTGCCTGTTCCGCCACTGCGGCATATAATGGGACCAATAGGGCTCGAACCTATGACCCTCTGCTTGTAAGGCAGATGCTCTCCCAGCTGAGCTATGATCCCATATAAAATGTATCCTCTGATACAAACGACCCGGAAGGGACTCGAACCCTCGACCTCCGCCGTGACAGGGCGGCGCTCTAACCAACTGAGCCACCGGGCCAAATGATTTTTATAAAAAGTGGACCTTCAGGGACTCGAACCCAGGACCGATCGGTTATGAGCCGATTGCTCTGACCAACTGAGCTAAAGGTCCAAATCTTTTCTGTACTATATGCCTAAAAGACCGCTTATCATTTGCATAAGCAAAAGCCGATGATCGGACTCGAACCGATAACCTGCTGATTACAAATCAGCTGCTCTGCCAATTGAGCCACATCGGCAAAATAACTTCCAGCAGCCGATTTGTAATCAGTCTGCTCTGCCTCATATTGCCCTTCCGTGCAATAAGCACGAATTGAACCACATCGACAAATGATGAAAATTCTAATGACTCCAACGGGAATCGAACCCGTGTTACCGCCGTGAAAGGGCGATGTCTTAACCGCTTGACCATGGAGCCAGTTTCTTTAATCACCCTCTAAGGGCTCTAAACTCCCCAAGTTGGACTCGAACCAACGACAACTCGGTTAACAGCCGAGTGCTCTACCGACTGAGCTATTGAGGATTAATATATGGTAGCAACCATGCTGCTAAGCTCGTAAATACCTCGCTAAGCCAGCAGGTTGTAGCTTTCTCACTAAGCTCGAAACTACCTCGCCAAGTGATAATGCCATGTACCTTCAAAACCACATACAAGAAATCATCCTTTGTTCTTCCTTAAACCGTCCTGGTTATGCCCTCGACCGATT
>JAJBSL010000049.1 GCA_020540725.1 Lachnospiraceae bacterium EP-SM-12S-S03 | reverse complement strand
AAAAGCTGATTTTACTCAAGCCTTTCGCCTATCATTATCATAGAAGATCTTATTTACAGACTTTTCTTCATAGTCTCCATGAGAAAACACCGTTACTGAAATATACGGAATTCTGTTTTTTATTCACAAAAACGGAAGCCTCCAAGGCCTCCGCTTTTGAGTTAACACTATAACATTTACCCCTTTAAGTTTTTTTCTGCGATAATCTCTATATCGCTTTCTATAAATATTCTTAACAAATCACTACATGCTTCAACATCTTTCATATCAATGATATTATGTGGAGTATGTCCGTATCGAGTTGGAATCGATAATCCCAATGTTTTTACTCCATACCCTGATTTCATAATAGCGCCAATGTCTGTTCCACCTGCATATAACGGATCCATTTGATATGAAAGCTCATGTTCTTCCGCTATTTTTCTTAATTCATTTGTCAGACCATTATCACAAATTACGCTTCCATCACTGACTTTTATCGCGACACCTCCACCAAGAATCGGTGTTCCATAATCTTCTCCTGGAAGATCAAATGCTCGAGTGATGTCAATAGCAATTCCAACATCTGGCTGAATTCTTTCCGCTAAAACAGTTGCTCCTCTGAGGCCAACTTCCTCTTGAACAGTAAACGTAAAGTAGATATCGTGATAAGGAGATTTCATCTTTTCAAGAACATCTAGCAGAATATAACATCCGATTCTATTATCTATCGCTTTAGAAAGAATTCGCCCATTACATAATTCCTCAAACTCTCCTGCTATTACTGCACAATCTCCTACTGAAACATATTTCTCAGCTTCTTCTTTTGATGAAACACCTATATCAACATATAATTGTCTGATATCCGAATCTTTGATATCCTCTATTTTTGCTGAACAAGCAATGACGCCTTTCGTACCATTTGCAAATTGTACACGGTTCATATAAAGAACAAATGCCGAAAGCCCTCCGACCTGCTTTACTTTTAATAATCCGTTTTCCATAATCCTTACAACACATAATCCAACTTCATCACTATGTGCTGCCAGCATAATCTTTTTGCGTGAATTACCCGTTCCTTTTTTTAATGTAATTAAATTTCCTACAGCATCTAACTTTATTTCATCTACATATGGAAAGATTTTTTCAGTAATATAATCGGAAACATTGTTTTCAATCCCACTCACTCCCCATAATTGTGTCAATTCTTTTAACATTTTGCTCCTTTCTCTCTTTTATGCGCGATATACAATTTCTCCATCAATAACCGTTCCTGCGCAATGAGCTGTAATCTCCTGAATCGGATTTTTATCAAAAATCGCAATATCTGCATCTTTTCCCACTTCAATTGTACCTATTCTATCTTCTAACCCAAGTATTTCAGCAGCATTACTTGTAACTGCACGCATCGCTTCTGTAAGTGGAAGTCCTGCTTTATGACACATTCCCGCACATACGACAAGATTACTTGTGTGCATGGCTGGAAGGTCTGTCATAATTGCTAATTTAACCCCTGCCTCATACAGAATGACAGCTGATTCCACTCCTTGGTTTATCACTTCATTTTTATGTGGGAATCCTAAAAATGGTCCAAGAATAACCCCTTTCTGTCTTGTATGTGCCAACTCATCTGCTATGAGATGTCCTTCACTACAATGATCCAATGTAATTTGAAGATCAAACTCATCCGCAATTCGCAACGCCGTCATGATATCGTCCGCTCGGTGTGCATGTGCCTTTAACGGAAGTTCTCCTTTTACTACTGGAACAAGCGCCTCTAGTCGCATATCAAAAGCTTTTTCCGTTTTATTTGCATACTCTTTGGCTTTGTACAACCATTCTCGGATAAGCGCTGCTGTTCCCATTCTTGTTCCCGGCATTCTTCCCTTTCCACCATGAACATTTTTGGGATTCTCACCAAATGCGGCCTTCATGGCAAGCGGAGCTTTCAAAATCATCTTATCCATTACTTTTCCAACTGTTTTCATTGCTACAAATTGACCACCAATCGGATTTGCGCTTCCCGGTCCGGTAGCCACACAAGTAACACCATTCTCATAAGAATGCCGAAATTCTGCATCTAGTGGATATATTCCGTCAATTGCTCTCAAATGTGGTGTAATGGGATCTGCATCCTCGTTCCCATCCACTCCGGCATCTCCGATTCCCCATTCGAATATACCAATATGGTTATGCGCATCAATAATTCCCGGCATGATAACTCCTTCTTTCGCATCAATCACCTGACACACTTCAGGAATATCTAGATTTTTTCCTATCGAAGCAATCTTACCATCTTGAATTAAAACTTCTCCTTCTACAACATCAGCATTCTTATTCATCGTATGAATATAACCATTTTTAATTAAAATTGTTTTTTTCTCCATCTTGTACCTTCTCTCCTTTAAACGATACTATAAGCAACTTTCTTTGCCAATTCTTCTATAACGCCTTCTTCAAATGGTGATGGCAATCCTGCCGATGTAACTACATCATTGAATCCTTTCGTTCCACTAAGTTTTATGATATTCTTATAACATTCCCATGCTTTCTCATGACTCTCTTCATCCATCACATGAAGTTCAAGCGCACATACCTGCGCAAGAACATAATCAATATAGTAAAACGGCCAACGATAAATGTGAGTCTGTCTCTGCCACATTCTTCCTTTCCCGAAGAAAGTATCTGTTTCGAAATGTCTCCATGGAGTATACTCTCTTTCTAATTTCTTCCAAAGTTTTCTTCTTTCTTCAGGCGTCATCTCCGGATGATCATATATCATCTCCTGAAATTCATCTGCTGCACATCCATAAGGAATAAAGGATAATGCATGTTTCATATGTAAATATTTATAAGCAGGTATATCTTCTTCCGGTAAAACATGTTTTAAATATGGCCAAACCAAAAATTCCATTCCCATTGAATGAATTTCTGCCAAATCTGAACTACATGCACCTGCAAAACTCAACGGCTCTCCTCGTTTACAATATGAATGGAACCCATGCCCTGTCTCATGAGCAAAAGTCTTTAGCGCTCCACTACTGGCATTATATGTTTCAAAAATAAATGGCATATGATAAAGGGCTACATGATTGGAGTACGCTCCCACAATTTTCCCTTGTCGTGTCTCAAGGTCATAGAATTCGCTTTCCAGAAGGTCTTCATAATAAACATGTGTTTCTGGAGACAATTCCTTATAAACATCTCTAAAATCCTCCAAGACATTCTTTGTAGGCTCCGGCTTTTTCCCAAACTCGCAAATATCTTCATCGTAATTATACAAGATAGTATATCCTAACGCTTTTCTTTGTTTTTCAAAGAGCTGATTTGCAATCGGTACTAATTTTTCTTTCACTCCGTCACGAAAAATTTTCACTTCTTTTCTTCCATAACTTGTTCATCCCATACGGCAATATCCTACATCAGTAAAAGAGTTCTTTCCAAGTTTGTTTGCAATATTCACACGTACTTTTACAAGATCATCATATAATTTGTCCAAATCATCACTTATTTTTGCGTAAGCTTTTTCACTAATTTCGGCATATTTAGAGCGTTCCTCCCTATCTTCACTACCCATATGTGATCCGATTTTAGATAATGGTACTTCACCATCTTCCGTAGTAGCCGTAAGATTTGCTAATAGCTCTGAATAGTGCGAAGACAATTCATTTTCTTTCATAAGGTCTTCCAGAATTTCCGGACTAAATGCTTCTTTATGAAGTGCAGCTAATGCAAACGGTTCTTCTCCGATATATTTTTTCAATTCGTCCCTATATGGACTTGTAAGCAACGCTTCATTCATGTCATTTTCCAAACCTTCGTATTTGGGCTTTACCCTGTCAAAAAATTCTGTTTCTTTCCTGTAGTACTCATCATTTACATTCATAGTATTTCTCGCTTCACAGATAACCGCTAAAGTTGAAAATTCATCTCTTAGTTTATCCAAAGCTATCAACGCATAATATGCTTCTCCAAAGCTCTCTGCATTTTTAAATTCATCAAGTTGTTCATGGAATTTCTTTTCAAATTTCTCCATATTAAGCCGAGTATATGGTACATCACCAAATTTAATCATTATAACAATCTCCTTTCTTATATCAGAGCAAATTTCTCAATCGCTTTTGCCACACCGTCATTTTCATTCGAAACAGTAATATAGTCTGCCACGTCTTTGACCGGTTGTACTGCATTCTCCACGGCAATTCCAAGACCGGCTTCACGCACCATTTCCAAATCATTCATTCCATCTCCAAAAGCCATAATTTCTTCCCTTGGAATCCCCAATATTTCCCCCAGTTTCAGAATTCCCGCGCCTTTATTTACTCCGGAAGCATTCACTTCGATATTATTTTCCATAGCACCTGTTGCCGTAATTTCAGAAATACTTTCTATCTGATGAAAGGCTTTTTCTTTTTCACTTTCTTTTCTAAATAATGCCTGTACTTTATCGACCCGCAAGCTGTCATTCTCTAATTTTTTGTAAATATCAGTCTCCGGGATTCTGGATTCTCGCAGATAAGTTGCCATACTTGGAATAGTGACATATTCCTCTATTTTCTCAAGTTCTGAAGCGTTTCCATATCCAATTCCATTCAAAAACACTTCTTTATATGTATCATACTGTGAAAAAATATCCAATATTTGTCTGGCCACTTTTACTGAAACAGAAGATTCATAAATCACTTCCTCTTTTTCCATGTTCACAATTCTTGCTCCATTGGAAGTAATTGCATACCGGATTCCCGACAATTCCTTAACTTCTTTCGGTAATCCGGTAAGAGGACGCCCCGTTGCTGCAAGGACTTCTATTCCCTGATCTATAGCCTGCATTAGGACCTTTCTTGTATATTCCGTCATCTCTTTTTTATCATTCAATAGCGTACCGTCACAATCAAATGCTATCATCTTTATCTCTTTTCTCATCTCATTTTACAAACTCTTCCTTCTTATTCTTGAAATACAACTTTTTTACTATTTAAGTACACATCTTTTTCCTGTGCTACACACTCAATATTTTCTAAAGGATTCTTTGGTAGACAAACGAAACTTGCTCGTTTCCCCTTTTCAAGCGAACCATATTCTTCCGAAATTCCCAGAAGGTCCGCACTTCCTCTCGTAGCTGCCAATAAGGCCTGACAAGGCGTAAGTCCTGCCATAGTCATAAGTACCATCTCATAGGAAGACTCATTATACGGATCAAACGGAGAACCCGCATCTGTTCCAAACGCAATCGGAACACCTTTTTCTGCACATTTTTTCAGCATATCGCGATGACGTTGCAAAACTTCTTTACTCTTTGCATGATCCGGATTGTCCGGTTCTTGTTTCATTCCCTCATTTACCGCATAGTACGGTGCGCACAATGTTGGTACTAAATATGTTCCGCGTTCTACCATCATTTCCATAATGTCTTCACTCATGAAAACTCCATGTTCAATAGAATCAACTCCGGCCTCTACACAATTTCTGATTGCTGTATTTCCATGGGTATGCACAGCTACTTTTCTTCCCCATGCATGTGCAGTTTCAACACAAGCACAAATCTCTTCTTTTGTGAACTCAGATGGTCCCGGCTCTGGCCCTGGAGAATTTACTCCTCCAGAAACCATCATTTTCACAACATCTGCCCCCTCTTTGATGACACGTCGTACTGTTTTCTGAACCTCATCTACTCCATCTGCTTCATAACTGATATAGTATCCATGTCCTCCGGTCGTTGAAATGGCATGTCCACATGCAATAACTTTTGGTCCCGGTATTTCTCCTCTGTCAATGCTATCCCGGACGCCGAGAGAATATCCTTTATAGGCCCCCAAGTCCCGACATGCTACAATACCTGATTTCAATAGTTGTCTCGCGTGCATTGCTCCCTGACAAATCAAATGTGCTGTATACTGTCCATCACTCATGTTTTTAATCTTATCTCCCGCATTACAGAACAAATGTACGTGTGCATCAATAAATCCGGGTACTACATACCCATTCTCCAATTCTACATACTCTGCTTCCGGATCTTCTTCCGCCTCATCTTTGCTTTTTATCCAAAGAATATAATCTCCCTCCGTCATCATGACAAAATCTTCCAGGATGCTTTGTTTTTCATCTCCTGTAAATAACCATTTTCCAGTATACGCAACTTTTTTCATTTTATCTTTCTCCTTTCATCCCATCATTCAGTTTTTCTGTATCTTCTAAAACAAACTTACCATCATTTAAAAACTCTATTTTATTTCCACATTCATCATACCCATACATCGTTTTCACTTCATCATACGGTAATGTGATATCGATATGTTTAAAAACATATTTTTGAGTATCCGGAACATTTTTCTCTGTTCGTTCATTTGTTTTTGCAACAATCTCTTTCCCATCAAGCAAATTAAAAACGGTTTCTTCTTCTGCTCCTCTATAACAAGGATCTCCTATCGCAATATGAGGCCCCATTTTTTCATAAATCAATATCGGAAGTTGTGACTCCAAATGATATTTCTTGCAAATGCGAAATGCTCTCGTATTTGTTCCAATTGCAAATTCTCCAATAGGTAACGAAGTATGTGGACTCAAAAGTTTTTTTTGAACAATGTCCTTTTCTTCCTTTCCATCATACTCACTAGAATAATCTACAATTTCACCATCTTTAAACCATAATTTCAAATTATGGAACTGTGTGTTTTGAAGGTAAATATCAGGAATATGAAGTAATCCTGAACTACCTTCTAACCTTGGTGTGGTAAATACTTCCCCATAAGGTATATTCAAATCACCACCACAATTCATAAAATTGGTCTGTCTTTTTCTATCCAAAATAGGTTTCATCCAAACTTCCAGATTCGTCTGATTGTTACCTTTTCCTTCTATTCTAATAAATTGGCATTTATCCAATGCATCGATCAATGTTTGCTGAATAACTTCAAACTCATCGGCAACTTCCAAATTCATTTCTATAACATCATCAAAAATCTTTTCAAACTCATCTCCTATTGCTGGATTCGGAAAAGCCACCTTACAAAATGATAGTTCTCCTGGTTTTACATACTTATCCTCAACCATTCTTCTTCCTCGTACCAATTTCATACAATCATCCGTATTCTTTGCTCTTTCCGGCTGACCAAATTCAACAATCCCTATCATTCCACAAATATCTCGCATCTGCTCTTCATACTTTCTAAATGCATTTTCATACCATGCAACAATTTGCTCTTCCTCAATTCCCTCTGTAGATGGAACTTCATTTAGCTCTTCTCTCATTGCCCCTGGTTTTATAATTACTGGTGTCAAGCCATGTGCCTTTAGCCCTTTACTGACTTGTAGTACGAGAGCTTCCATTCCTACCTGATAATGTAATCTCACGCGTTTTCTGTTCGCCATATCACGATTTTGACTAATGAATCCGTGTAGAAACGCTTCCACAATCTGCATTCCCATCTGCTGTATTTTCTCTTTTGGATAACAAAAATAGAATTCTGCTTTTTTCTTTTCTTCTTCCAAGACCGGAAAATCATATTGATCTATCCATTTATAATCCGAATCATTTGCCTTACGAAGAATTTTTTCATACAGATTGTCCTCTCCAATTTCCACAGACGCTTTTATTTCATTCTCTATATAATTCACCTGGATTATTCACGGCGTAGCCGTGAAAGTGGCTGAAAGCCACATAGTTACTATATTTTAATTGAATATTGCTTT
>JAJBSL010000048.1 GCA_020540725.1 Lachnospiraceae bacterium EP-SM-12S-S03 | reverse complement strand
GCTGAGTTTTGCTCAGTTTGAAGCGGAATGGCGCTCCGTTCCTCTGGAACGGATGCGCAGTTCTTGCGGAATATGCAGTGGCGGACAAGTCATGGTAAATATGGGAAAGACGGATTTCGTTTATATATTCCAAATAAGTGCAGCCCATATGTTTTTTGAAAAAACGACAGAAATATTCCGGTTGGAGAGAGGCAATCTTTGAGATTTCCGGAATAGAGATCGGCATATTGTAATGGCGTTTTGTATATTCAATGACCGGTTCCAGAAGAGAAAGATTTTTAAAACGGCGGTCGGTAAAGTGAAGTGGTAGTTCCCGGCGGAAATCTCTGTAAAGATGATAGAGAAAATCAAACAGCAAACTCTGAAACTGAAGCGTATCACCGGAACAAGGGGGTGTCTTGTCGGTGGCTAAAATCATTTTTCGCAGAATTGTTTTGAGGGTATCCAGCTTTTCTTTTGTTTCATGGTCTTGTGTAAAAACAGGTACATCGAAAACAATTGTTGAAATATCAGGAATATATTTTTTGAGAAAGGGATACGGAATCTGCACGAGAAGACTACGTGTATCCTTCATATATCTAGTCGCGTGTATCACTTTGGAATTGATAATGATACAGTCATCTGGCTGCAAAAGGAAAGTTTGTCCGTCTGTAGTCACCTCAAAAGTACCGTCCAGAACAAAGTTCACTTCAAGCGCATTGTGCCAGTGAGACATAACGTATATATCCGATGCATGAAAAAGAACAAATCGGATATCGGAATTATGGGAAAGTTCGATGTGCTCATGCGTAGCAGAAGTTTCTTTTGGCATAGTCAATTCCTCCATCTTCTTGTATATCATTTATCATAGCACAGAAATTTGTTCGAAACAATTGGAAGAGAATTTAAAAAAAGATAAAATCGACCTATATAAAAGTAAGGATAAGGACTTATAAAAAGAGTGCATAAAAGAGTAAAATGAAGGTAAAGCGTATTAGATCAGATTGGAGGAAATATAATGGACGTAAAAGCATTAGTTGCAAAAATGACACTGGAAGAAAAGGCAGGGCTTTGTTCCGGACAGGATTTCTGGCATACAAAGGCGGTAGAACGGCTGCAAATCCCGGCAATGATGGTGAGTGACGGACCTCATGGACTGCGTAAGCAGGATGAGAGTGGAGATCATCTTGGAATCAATGACAGTATCAAAGCAGTCTGCTTTCCGGCAGGATGTGCCACAGCTTCTTCCTTTGACCGAGAACTCCTCTATAAAGTCGGGGAGACTCTTGGAAATGAATGTCAGGCAGAGGGAGTAGGGGTTATCTTAGGACCGGCAGTCAATATTAAGAGGTCTCCGCTCTGTGGAAGAAACTTTGAATATTTCTCAGAAGACCCTTATCTTACATCAGAAATTGTGGCAAGCCAGATCAAAGGGGTGCAGAGCAGACAAGTGGGAACAAGTATCAAACATTTCCTTGCAAATAATCAGGAGCACAGAAGGATGAGTTCCAGTTCAGAAGTGGATGAGAGAACATTGCGGGAGATTTATTTGAATGCATTCGAAGGTGCGGTTACACAGACAAAACCGTGGACGGTGATGTGTTCTTATAATAAGCTCAACGGAACTTATGTGGCAGAGAATAAGACATATCTGACAGACATACTTAGAAATGAATGGGGATTTGATGGATTCGTTGTCAGTGACTGGGGTGCAGTCAATGACCGGGTACCGGATTTGAAAGCGGGACTTGACCTTGAGATGCCGACTTCTTTTGGGCTGAATGACAAGAGAATTGTGGATGCAGTGAAGGCGGGAACCATTTCAGTGGAAGTGCTTGATCAGGCAGTGGAACGGATTCTGAATATTGTCTACCGTTTTGAAGAAAATAGGGATACGACGGCGGTATTCGACCGTGAGGCAGATCATGAATTTGCAAGAAAAGTAGCTTCCGAATGTATGGTGCTCCTGAAAAATGAAGGAGTTCTTCCGCTTGCAAAAGAGAAAAAAGCAGCATTTATCGGAGCCTTTGCAGAGAAGCCGCGATATCAGGGGGGCGGAAGCTCTCACATTAATTCTTTTAAGACAGAATCAGCTTTGGAGATGGCGGCAGAATACCCGGTTGTATATGCAAAAGGATATGAAACAAAAGAAGATAAGATTGATGAAAAATTGGTGGCAGAGGCGGTAAATACAGCTAAAGAGGCGGAAGTTGCTGTAATCTTCGCAGGATTGCCGGATACATTTGAGTCCGAAGGATATGATAGGCAACACATGCGTTTGCCGGAATGTCAAAATAATCTGATTCGGGAGATCTGCAAAGTCCATGAAAATGTAGTGGTTGTCCTGCATAATGGTTCCCCAGTGGAGATGCCTTGGGCAGATCAGGTAAAAGGAATTCTGGAAGTGTATCTTGGCGGTCAGGCAGTCGGCGGAGCAACTGTGGATGTACTTTATGGCAAGGTAAATCCGAGCGGACATCTTGCAGAGACATTCCCGGTCAAACTTCAGGACAATCCGTCTTATTTATACTATGTAGGAGAAGGAAACAAGGTGGAGTATCGAGAGGGTGTTTTTGTAGGCTACCGCTACTATGACACAAAAGAAATGGAGGTTTTATTTCCGTTTGGACATGGACTAAGTTATACGACATTTGCTTACAGCAATATGAAATTAGACAAGGCGGAGATGGATGACACAGACACATTGACAATTCAGGTGGATGTGACAAATACTGGTGACTGTTTCGGAAAAGAAGTGGTACAACTCTATGTCATGCCTCCAAAAGGAGAGGTGATCCGTCCGGTCAAAGAGTTGAAAGGATTTGAGAAGATCGGATTAGAGCCGAAAGAGACAAAGACTGTAACATTTACATTGGGAAAACGGGCATTTGCTTACTATGATACAGACTGTCAAGCATGGAATGTAGAGAGTGGAAGTTATCAGATTGCACTCGGACAGTCATCCAGAACAATCCTTGCAAAAAAGGAAGTCCAGATTCATTCGACGACAGAGAAAAGACCGGAACTGAACATGGATACAACATTTGGCGATATCATGGCAATCCCGGGAGCAAAAGAAGTTATGGCAGAATTTGTCGGAGCACTTTCCATTTTCGGACAGATGGAAGGGGATACTCTCGGAGATGGAACCGGAGATATGATGGAGGCAATGATGCGGTATATGCCGCTACGCGGACTAATTGCATTTGGTGGCGGCAAGTTGACATTTGAAGATACGGAAAGACTGCTTGAGAGATTAAAGAAGTTATAATATCAGATACTATAAGAAAATTATCAAGAGTAGAAGTTGGAGTGGGATTTTAAATCCCACTCCTTTATATAGCATTTTGCGGAGCGGAACTTAAAATGTAAAGCCCATTACTCCATATACAATGGTTGCGACAACGGTCATTCCAAATCCGATCAATGACTCATATGGAATGACTTTCAGTCTTTCTTTGATAGGCATTCTTAAAGTTCCGGCGCTGATATGGAAGAAACTTCCGTGTGGAAGGCAATCAAATACACAGCAACCTGCATGGATCATAACTGCCGCCTGAATTCCGGTTACACCGAAGTTCAAAATCGTTGACCCAAATACTTGGGAAGCTACTGTGGCGCCGGCGATACAAGATGCAGTAGCACCACCCATTACAATACCGGAAATAGGAGCCAATAGATATCCAGGCATTCCGGATGCCTGTACCAGAGATTCCAAGGTGGCCTTCAGTGCTGAATTTGTAATAATACCTGAAATCGTACCAGTTCCGAGAAGCAGCAGTACGATACTGCTCATGCGTGAGATTCCGGTTGTTGCAAAATCCATCATTTTCTTTGTCTGCCCTGTTGCAATGGTACCGATGATGCCACCTACAGGAAGGGCAATAATCGGATCGATAGTAATTCCGACTAATGCACGAAGCATAAGAAGTACAATTGTACAGATAGGTCCGATGATCGCGCGGCCGAATGATGGAAGATTCTCATTGCTTTCGGTATGATCAATCAAGGATGGATCTACCATTTCTCCTTTGTTTCTAAGAATTTTCATAAAAATATAGCTGAAAAGTAATCCGGCAGCAGAAGGAATCAGACCACCAAGCATTACGGTTGTAAGAGGAAGTTTAAAATTTTCTGCTAAAGCGATTGTATTTGCATTTGGTGATACAATATTTCCTGCATGAATACCGCCGATAAGTGCAATGGAAGCTGCGGCACGGGAGTAGTGTGTACGTGATGCAATATCCAAGGCAATCGGAGCAACGATTACAACGATCACATCTCCAAAAGTGCCCACTGCCTGCAATACCCAGGCAGCAAGCACAACTGCCAGGAGGGCATATTTCTCACCCATTTTCTTTACAATTGTATGTGCGATTGTTTCGGCAGAACCTGATTTGATCAGAAATCCTGCAAGCATACCGGCTGCAATAATACGCATAATGCCGGATGCCATACCGCTGGCGCCGCTTACCATATAAGAAACAGTATCTGTTGGTGAGGCGCCTCCTACGATTCCACCTACAAGCGCCCCCACCATCATTCCATATACAGGCGGTACTTTATAAATAATCAGTACAATTGCAACAACCAGTCCTAAAATAGCTCCAAAAGTAGTTACTGTCATCTTTTTCTCCTCCGTGTTTAGATATCCATATCTTTTAAAAGCTGTCTGATTTTTGCATCTTCCTCATCTGAAGCAAGTACAAGTGGTGATCTGCCATATTCATTGGAAATGATTCCCCTAATCTTCATTGCTCGTTTTACTGCAGTCAGGAACGGTGCGGAAATATCAAACATTTCCATCAGTTGATTTACTTTTTTCTGTATTTCGGAAACTTTGTCCCAATTTCCGGCATTAAGAGATTTTGTCCATTCTACAAAAAGCTCCGGACACATATTGGTTAATCCGCCGATACATCCGGCTCCGCCAGAGAGTACATTGTGAACAAAAAACTCGTCGAATCCACTGTAAATCTCAAAATCCGGAAATTCCGGAAGCAATGTATTGCATAATTTACGTGTATGTTCAAAATTTTTCACCGTATCTTTGCACCCTTTGATATTGTTGTATTTCCGGCGCAGCTTTAACACCAGTTCAGGGGAAAGTTCATGCGCGGTACATCCTGGGAAATTATAAAGATATACGGGTCCATTGATATAAGGTATAGTCTGATCGTAAAATTTTTCAATACTTGCATCGGAAAGTTTGAAATAATAAGGGGTGATGAGAATGACTGCATCCGCGCCTTTTTCCATTGCATAGTTTGCCAGCTCAACACTTTCTTCCGGAATCATCCGAGAAGTACCGACGATCACATCCATACGTCCTTTGATTGTGTCAAGCGCCAAATCCGTAAGTTCTTTTGCCATGTCCATGGTCAGGCTGCAGAATTCGCCTGTGCTTCCCATTAGTACAATACCATCGCTTCCTGCATTTATAAGATGCTCATAAATTGCCTTATTTCCTTCGAAATCAAGGCTTCCGTCTTCGTGAAATACCGTTACAACGGCTGTATAAAATTTTGCCATATTACAATTCCTTTCTTTTTCTATGGCTACTATTACATTAGCATTCAATAATAGCCCCTTTGTCTGCTGAAGAAGCCACTTTAGAATAGAGTCTCAGATAACCGTTTGGAATCGGTTTGTCCGGACGTACCCAATTCTTCATACGTCTTTCGATTTCTTCGGCAGAAACATGCAGTTCCAGCTTGCCGTCAATGACATCAATGCTGATTTCATCTCCGTTTTCTACAATGGCAAGAGGTCCGCCTTCTGCTGCTTCCGGAGAAATATGTCCCACAAAGCAGCCGTTATTTGTTCCGGAGAAGCGACCGTCCGTAATCAATGCGGCTGATTTGGCAAGTCCCATGCCGTACATATATTTCATGGCTTTGAACATTTCACGCATACCAGGTCCGCCCTTTGGTCCTTCATAACGGATTACGACAACATCACCTTTTTCAATTTCGCCTCCAAGAATAGCTTTTTCTGCTTCTTCTTCTGAATTATAGCATTTTGCTTTTCCGGTAAACCGATGAAGAGACGGATCAATGGCTCCCGGTTTGGAGATGGCGGTATGAGGTGCAAGATTTCCATCCAATACGGCAACACCGCCGGTTTTTGAAAATGGTTCTTCTACTGTTTTGATGATTTCCGGATTCTCTGGATAACTGTAAGTATATTCTTTCAGATTTTCCGTGATAGTTTTGCCGGTGCATGTCATGGAAGAAGTATTTAAAAGTTCTCCCAGATGTTCCATTACCCGAGGAATTCCACCTGCTCTGTAAAAAGCATCCATATCCCATTTTGCAGCCGGATTGACTTTTGCAATCTGTGGTGTTGTTTTATTTAACTCACGAAATTCTTCTACAACATTCATATCCAGTTCTGCTTCATTTGCAATAGCAGAAAGATGAAGTACTGCATTTGTAGAACCGCAAATGGCCATGGTAACTTTAATTGCGTTACGAATGGATTCTTTGGTAATAACCTGTCTTGCAGTAATTCCTTTTAATACAAGGTCTACGATGGCACGTCCTGCCTGGAAAGAGGAACGGAGACGCTCACCATATGGAGCAGGTATCAAAGCGCTTCCTGGAAGGCTCATGCCCAATGCTTCCGATACACAGCACATAGAATTGGCTGTTCCAAGGAATGAGCAAGAACCACAGCTTGGACAGGCTGTGTTTTCCAGCGCCTTATATTCGCATTCGTCAATTTTGCCTGCCGCACACATTCCTTTTGCTTCATCAATAGAAGTAAGATCCGATTTGCGCCCGTCAAATTCAATACCACCAAGCATTGGTCCGCCGACACAGACAATGGCCGGAATATCAAGTCTTGCAGCAGCCATCAGCATTCCCGGAACAATCTTGTCGCAGGAGGCAAGAAGAACAATTCCGTCCAATCGGTGTGCCTGCACCATAACTTCAATTGAGTTACAGATAATTTCACGGGATGGTAAAATGTAGTTCATTCCGATATGTCCTTGAGCTACTCCATCACAGCAGCCGATTGTTCCGAATTCGACAGCCGTACCGCCTGCACTGTAAATCCCTTTTTTAACAAATTCATTTACTTGATTCAGATTAAAATGTCCTGGTACACAAGTATTCCATGTGTTGGCAATACCGATTAGTGGACGATGATCCAGTTCATAATCAGAATATCCCATTGATTTGAAAAGTGAACGGTAAAAAGGAGCGTCCTCTCCATGCATAATTTCATTACTTCTGAATTCCATCTTGTTTCCTCCTTGTGTAAATTGATATGACGTTCTGTAATGTAGAACTATATTCTATATTTGAAATAATAGCGCGATTTAATATTGTAGTCAATGGTTAAATTTTACTAATACAACATAAAAAAATTGTGCATTTTTTTATGAAATCCGACTTCTGAAACACAATGTGGCAATGTTACTTCAGAAAAAGAAGTTGAAAAAAATGAAGAATCATGATACGGTTAAAAAAAAGGAAAGAGGATAGTTTTGTGGCAACAACAAAGAGAATTCAATCATTGGAACGCGCCGCTATGATACTGGAGCTTTTCCAGAATCAAGTTACGGAATTAGGATTAAAGGAAATCGTAGAAAAAACAGAATTAAATAAAAGTACTGCATTTGGAATTGTAAACAGTCTGACAGATTTAGGATACCTCATGCAGAACAGCGAAAATCAAAAATATAGTCTTGGGCCTAAAATACTTTCACTTTCTACCGCGCTTCGTATGAATAATGTGATTGTACGAATCACACATCCTTATCTGGAAGAGCTTGCAAATCGTTATCAGGAAACAGTACATAGTGCAATTGACGCCGGGAATGCAAGCGTCATCTATCTGGATAAAGTTGAATCGGATTCCTCCATTATCATTAATACGAAGATGGGAGTCAAGAACTACATGCACTGCACAGGAGTTGGGAAGTGTCTGCTTGCTTATAAGTCAGTAGAAGAATGTGACCGTCTGTTGCGTTTCCCATTAACTGCACGTACTTACAATACATTTACAGAGCGAGAACCGCTTTATGAAGAATTGAAAAAAATACGGGAGCGGGGCTATGCGATGGATTGCGACGAAATTGAAATCGGTCTGTCCTGTGTTTCTGTTCCAGTGTTTCAGGCAGACGGGAAACCGGGGTTTGCAATCAGTGTGTCAGGTTCGACTCCACGTATCACCGGCAAACTGAAAGACACGGATCTGTTAGAAAGAATGAAAGCTATTGCGCAAGAGTTATCAAAGAAAATCTACGGTTAAAATAAGGCAAAGTCGTCAGGAAAGATGACTTTGCCTTATTTTTTATGATGTGCGTCCAGCGAAGCTGGATCACACTTGCCGGTGCAAGTCCGGTCACGGTAATCGCCAGTGAG
>JAJBSL010000047.1 GCA_020540725.1 Lachnospiraceae bacterium EP-SM-12S-S03 | reverse complement strand
GGAAACGCGTTCAGTTACATCCGGAAAGACTGATCAGCTCTTAGCGGAATGCGTGGTCAGATGAGACGGAATTTGCAGATAATAATGCAGAAGGAATCTTACAGTTTGAAAATTTAAATTTTAAACTTGCAGTAATTCAAGTTTTGATGTATGACTTGAATTTATTAGAACCTTGTTTTGATATTTATGATTTCGCTGATGAATATAAAGAACTAGAGATAAATACAGATAGCTATACTGTAATTGAACCAGCGCTTAATTTTTTTAGAGAATTGTCTATTCCAAGGGAATTTGCACAATATGTAGAAAAAATCGACATGGATGGCGGGAATGAAGTGTATATGAATATAATTCCACAATGGGATGGAGAAGATGAATGCTTTGATTTAAACAATATAACTTCCTCAGAAATAAGACAATTTCCAAATCTTAAGGAAGCCACAATAATGAGCAGTAATTTTGATAAAGTAAAAGAAATTTTTGATGCTGAAAATATTGATGTAGAATTGCTTTAAATTAGTTTTTCTATCCAACTTTCGGTTTGCAGAACTCAATAAGTAAATAAGAACACTACCCATTAAAAAAGAAGTCTCCCGATCTGTAAAAGATCGAGGAGACTTCTTTTATAATTGAAATTCTTTGGTATGTGCAGTTTGAATTGGAGGATTCCATCCAAGTATCATATCCACGTTACGACATACAGTATGTAGTTCTTTCTGGTAATCCCGATAATAGTCGTATTGTTTCTGGAGGGTATCTTTTTGAGTTAGAAGTTTTTCCTTCTGTTCTCTCAGTTGTTTTATCGTGGGAAGGGGCTGCGTTCCGTTTTTCTCTTTTAGTGATGTTACAGCCTTTTCATAAAGTGCAAGTTCGGCAGAATGTTCCTGACGGAATTTTTGCTTATTTTTGCTTTTACGAAATTGTGCATAGACAGATTTATTTGCAAGATACTGTCCGGTGTAGTGGAGTTGTTGATTGAGGTTCTTTAATTCCGATTCCACAGTTTTTAATTGTTTTCTGGAATTAGAGGTTCGTTCTTTTACAGAAGAAAATTTATCTTCCAGAATTTCTCTGGTATCATATTCATGTTCCTGCACATAGGCAATGGTCTTTGCCATTTCCTGAAGATTGGTGAGTTTGACCTTTCGGGCATAGGCTTGGCTTTGTTGTGCTTTTACACAGTTTTGTAAGTCAATGACCAGTCGCAGATTAGATTTAATGAATAAGATGTCCATAGGATCAGAGGAAATATCAGGATGAATATTTGGAGTTCTGTGGTTGGATTCAAATTGCTGTTGCAGATAGTCTTTCTCATACTTTGTTCCTAAAGCACGTCCGGTAATATTCTTTTCTCGTTCCGGGTGCAGATAGCTGAAACGTCCACGATGTTCCGTTACAACGATCTGATATTTTTCATAAAGCTGTTTTTTAAAATCTTCCACATCTTTTGCTGTATGGGAAATTTCTGTAATAGCGTCTCGCAGGTATTGTTTCTGTGTCTGAAATGTGGTTTTGCGAGGTGTGAGTCCATCTGCAAGAATCTGTTCATTCAGTTTATCTAATTTTTCTTGTCCGTACCGGGAGGCATAGTATTCCCGATTTTTGATTTTATTTTCAGAAGGTGAGAGTAAATCCACCTGATGGAGATTTTCACGGTGGCAGATATCCATGAGAGATTTCTGCAAGTGCCTTAGATAATTATTTGTTAAATGGTGTTTGTATCCAGCAAGACGATCACTGTTTCGTTCCATATAGTCCTCTTTCGGAATATCGTATTTTCTTAGACTATTGATTACGATATGCACATGGATATTGCCGCTTCCGTTGTGTCCATCCGTATGAGTACAGACAAGAGCCTGATGTCCGGGGAAATTTTTACGTGCATATTCTAGTCCAAGTTCCTGTGCTTTTTCTCCTGTTAATCCACATTCGTCACAATCAGCAGGATCAAAGCTGATGATATAATGATGGGATTTGATTTCATCATAGGTTTGGTTTTTGTGATATTGATCGTTAAGACGTTCGCATTCCTTATCAAATAACATTGGTTCGCAGTTCAATCCATCCAGATAATATTCCTCTCGTAATATCATTTGCCCATGTTCATTTAAAATCGGTTTCTTTGTTCGCTCATCATGTTGGAACAGGAGATAATCCAAAGATTCTCCGTAATTGGCATTTTTACTTACGATATGTTTCAACACTGCCATGAAAGTCACCTGCCATTCTTGTCACGTCTTTTCTTAAATTCCAAAGTTCAGAGATACAGGATTGAATTTCATCCTGCATGGTTTTAGATCGGACGCCGCCTGTATGAAAATAGCGGGCAATCTGGTTTAAGTTACTTCCAATTTTTCCAAACTCAGCGGTCAGTTTTTGTAATTCCGGGATATCAGCAACTACTTCATAGCGAATCGCTATTTTTCCTTCCAACACCATTTTGCGGATGTACTCGGATAAGGTAAGTCCAGTTTCTTCAGCCGCATCTGTTATTAACCCATATTCCATATCTGTAAAACGGACTGTGATACGATACGGACGGGAGATTGTTTTTTTCGGTCTTGCCATAGGAAGCCTCCTTTCTTCTTCGTGCGTATGCACATCGTCAATACCTCGGTATTGCGCTGCGAACACAACTTTTTGTGAGAGCCAACCTGCAAGTTTTAAGTGCAGGTTTTATATCGAGGGAATGGGGAGCGAAATCCCCATCAAGAAATGCCAAGTCTGCAAAAAACCGGAAACGGGTTATTGTCGGACATAGGCGAATCTTGCTCTGAAATGTTTTTCCCCTTCAATAACCCTGTTTGGGGGAGGTTAAGAAACAAGCAGAAAAAAGAAAATCTTTTCGATGCTTGTTTTTTTCATGCGCTGGGATTGGGTTTATGTAAGGATGAACCTTGAAAAATGAAAAATGTTTTTTAGAATGAGACAAGTTTCTGGACGCATAGAATCTCAAATAGGAAGGGGGTTATGCTTTTGGATGGGAAAACTTTGCAGGAATTGAAGCGTGTAAATATAAAAGAAGTAAATCCAGATGAGCTTGTGGATATTAGTGAAATTGAGATTGATACGAAACAGTCAGTACAAAAAAGAGTAAAAGAGTATGTGGAACAGGTACATAACCCGTATCTTGTCCGGGTGGGTGAGTATGTTGTGAAGATTGGATATTCTGACTGTAAAGAGACTCTGAATGATCGGATGAAACAGTATATTTCAAAAATTGCAGAAACGAAATATTAAAGTTGAATTTGCTCTTTACAATATCAGGATGTCATGGTAATTTAGATGCAGGACAAAACAGTGAAATCCTGAAATTACTATAAGAAAGAATCTCGTAGGACAGGTTCGACTGACTGAAATCAAAATAGTAAAATCAGGAGGAAGCAAAATGCAGAAAAATGTATGTTACCATACTGCGATCTATCTTCGTTTGTCGAGGGATGATGAAGATATTGATGGCAGCGCAAAACGAGAAAGCGACAGTATTTCATCCCAACGTGAGCTGGCACGTTCCTTTGTAAGAGAACAGCCGGATATGGAGTTATTCGATATTTATATTGATGATGGATATTCGGGAGCCAACTTTGACCGACCAGATTTTAAAAGAATGATGGCGGACATTGAAAATGGAAATGTAAATTGTGTCGTTGTAAAAGATTTATCCAGATTTGGACGAGATTATATTGAAGCCGGGCGGTTCATTCAAAAGACCTTCCCGGCTTTTTCTGTGCGTTTTATTGCGATCACAGATCATTATGATAGTCTGACTGCGGACCAGAGTACCACATCTCTTGTGATTCCGGTCAAAAACTTTGTGAATGATTCCTACTGTCAGGATATTTCAGAAAAAGTAAAATCACATCAGAAAATAAAACGGGAGAAAGGAAAATTTATCGGGGCATTTGCAGTCTATGGATATCAGAAAGACCATGAAGATAAAAATAAGCTGGTCATAGATGAATATGCAGCAAAGATTGTGAAAAATATTTTTACATGGAAACTGGACGGCATGAGCAACCTTGCCATTGCGAAACGCTTGAATGAGAATGGAATCTTCTCTCCATTGGAATATAAGAAATCCCACGGAGAGCATTATGCCACAGGATTTCATGCAGGAATCGTATCCAAATGGTCTGCGGTGGCGGTAAAGCGTATTTTAACGAATGAGATTTACACCGGGACGATGGTACAGGGAAAACGGGAGAAAGTCAATTATAAGGTAGATAAGATTTTAGAAAAGCCAGAGTCTGAGTGGTTTAAGGTGGAAGGCACACATGAGGCAATCGTTTCCAAAGAGGATTACCAAAATGTGCAGCGGCTTTTAAAAGTCGATACCAGAGCCGGGAAGGGAAAAGAAAAAGCGCACATGTTTTCGGGACTTCTGTTTTGCGGAGATTGTAAAGAGCCGATGGTTCGTCGAATGAACCGATATAAGGGAACGGAAAAAATATATTATATCTGTTCGACGAGAAATCGGAGTGAGGGGTGCAGCAGACACAGTATTTCAGAAGCAGATTTGAAAAAAGTGGTATTCCGGATCATACAGTCGCAGGTTGAACTTCTGATTGATGTAAATCGGCAGATGCAGTATCTCCAGACAAAGGAAATGAATTTTGAGGATGTGGTCGGATTTGATAAAGAGATTACTCGATTAAGGAATGAGCAGGAAAAATATCTGGAGCTGCGGGCGGGACTTTATGAAGATTTGAAAACGGGAATCATCACACAGACAGACTTTAAGAATTTTAGCGCAATCTATGAAAAGCAGTATGTAGAAACAGAGAAAGCGTTGACAAGACAGGAGGATATGCTAAAGAAACTGTTTTACAATGGAGTGCAGTCCGGTGTGAAGCTGGAACGCCTGAAAGAGACCATGCAGATTACCACATTAGATAGGGATACCCTATTAGCCTTTGTAGACAAAATAGAAGTGTACGAGGAGAAAAAAGTATTGGTACAGTTTTGCTGTCAGGAAGAAATGGAAAAAATGTTGGTGTTGTCAGAATTTCTTTCTTCCCAATCGGAAGTCGTGAGGGAGGTGATCTAAATGGCAAGAACATCCAAACGTAAGGTTCGGTTAGAAAGCCAATCACTGCAAGAAAATGTATCAGTGAAAACATACATGGCAGGTATTTATGCAAGATTATCTGTGGATAATCATGACGGGAAAGAAATCTCCATTGAAACGCAGATTGAGATGGCAAAGGAATATTTAAAATCCCACACAGAGATTACGCTGTATGACTGCTATTCAGATTTGGGAGCTACCGGGACAAATTTTCAGCGGAGTGATTTTGAACGGCTCATGCAAGATGTGAGAGATGGATTGATCAACTGTATCATTGTAAAAGATTTTTCCCGGTTTGGAAGAAATTATATTGAGACAGGAAATTTTGTAGAGAAGATTTTTCCGTTTTTAGGCGTTCGTTTTATTGCCATTACAGATCAGTATGACAGCATCAAACAGGCGGACTGCAACGAAGCGCTTTCCATGCATTTGAAAAATATTGCCAATGAGCTGTATGCAAGGGACATTGCAGAAAAGGTCACAGCAAGTAAACAGGCAAAGATGAAACAGGGAGAATATCTGGGGAGCATTCCACCGTATGGTTTTCAAATCGAAAAGATAGACGGGAAACGGACTTTAGTGCCGGAACCTGTGACCAGTGAGATTGTCAAGGAAATCTTTAACCGATATGCTTCCGGGGAGACATTTGTATCTCTTGCAAAATGGCTGTATGAGCAAAAGATTCATCGTCCAAGCGATTATAAAAAATACAAAATGGTTTATCAGCAGGAGGGGCAGCAGTTAAGACAGTGGGAAAGAGAATCGATCCGGTTTTTATTAACCAACGATGCCTACATAGGGAATCTTGTGCAGTCCGGTAAGCACATGAAAGAACAGATTACAGCGGAGCATACCCACGAACCTCTGGTTTCGGAAGAAGTGTTTTATCGGGTATGGGAAAGGATAGAAGAAAATATTAAAATACAAAACCGCAGACCACTTAGAAAGGATACGATGGAAGATATCTTCCGTGGGGTTTTGTATTGTGGTGAGTGCGGACATAAGTTAAGCCGTATGGTGACGGAGAGAAAGGTTTCTTATAAAGAAGTAAAAACATTTGTATTTTATAGCTGTCCGAATAGTAAACGGATTGATGAAGAAAAATGTGAAAATGAACAGATTACATTTCTTCAGATTCAGAAAGTGATCCTTCATCTGCTGAAAAAAGAGTTTCTTTTAAGCAGTACACAAATGAAAAAACTGATGGAATTTAATAAAGAGGCAGGAGAAAAACGAAAAGAACAGATACAGAAAGCACAGGATGAACTGCAAAAATCGGTGGATGGTGCTGACAGGAAGATCAGTTCCTATTATCTGGAGTATCGAAACGGGAGCATTTCACAGGTACAATTTCTGGAAACAAAGAAGAAGTTGGAAGAAAAAAAGGAACAGGATCGGCAGACATTACGTGATTTACATACAGAGTATTCTTCCCTTGACAGAATGGTAGATAAGCAGAATCAATTTCTCCGTACCATTGTGAAGTACAAAAGCTGTGCCGAACTAAATGCGGAACTGGTCAAAAACCTGATAGAGAAAATTTATGTGTATCGTGGAAAACGGGTAGAGATCATCTGGAAGTGGAATGATGAGTTTGCGAAGGTGATGGGAGGAACAGACGATGAAAAATAGACTGAAGATAGCAATGTATCTGCGATTGTCCAAGGAAGATGACTGGAATACACAGGAGAGTAACAGCATTTCTTATCAGCGTTTGTTGTTAAGAGGATATATTGAGCGAAATTTTGAAAATTATGAGATTTTAGAATTTGTGGATGATGGTTACAGCGGAGCCAGTATGGACAGACCTGCAATGCAGGAATTATTAGCCGCTGCCCGGCAGAAAAAAGTAGATTGTATTATCGTAAAAGATTTTTCACGTTTTGCCAGAGACTATGTAGAAACAGGTTCCTATGTAGAACAGATTTTCCCATTTTTAGGAATCCGCTTTATCTCTGTGAATGACCATTATGATAGTGAAGCTGTCACTAAAAAAACGATTGGGATGAATCTGGCATTTAAAACGCTGGTCAATGATCTCTATTCCAAGGATTTGTCGGTAAAGGTGACTTCTTCCCTACATTCTAAAAAAGAACGGGGGATTTATTGCAGCGGGAACTGTCCCTTTGGATATCGCAAAAAAGCGGATGACAGAAATCAAGTGGAGATTGTAGAAGAAGAGGCAGCGGTTGTCCGGGAAATTTTTCGACTGACATTAGAAGGATATACTTCAGTGGACATTGCAAAGAAGTTTCATAAAGAAAAGGTAAAAACACCTGTGGAATATCTGATAGAGAGAGGAGCAACACACCGGAAGCCAGTTGGCAAGGAATTTTCATGGCAGCATACAACAATTTGTACGATACTGAAAAATTATTTTTATGCGGGAGATGTGGTATATGGAAAATATAAGAAGGATAAGGTTGGAGGAAAAAATCACTTAAAACCAAGAAGTGAATGGAAGATTACTTATAATCATCATGAACCAATCGTCGAACGGGAAATATTTGATGCAGTACAGCAGACGAGGGGAAGATCGAAACCTTATCAGCCACAAAAAGCACATATTCTGATGGGAAAGGTTGTATGCGGAGAGTGTGGTAAGGCTTTGCGTTATCGTAAAGCAAAAAATCCTTATTTTTATTGTAATGAACGTTATACGACAGGTGATGAGAATTGTGTGAGCCAAGTCAATGTATTCTTTTTGGAACAGATTCTTTTATCTGCTTTGCAAAAGGAAATCCGCAGACAGATGGAATTGGAAGAAGTGTGGAGTCAGTATCAGGAAGTACAAAAAGAGAAGTATCATGTGAAGCGGGATAAGTTGCAAAAATCTCAAAAAGCCTTAGATGCTGTGGGAAAAGAACAGATCACACTTTATGAGAGATATGGAAAGCGGGAAATCTCAAGGGAAGAATATGTAGAGTTCAGAGAGGAATTGCAGAAAAAGGAAGATTTTATAAAAAGTGAAATCCAAGAGCAGGAGATGCGATTGGCAGAAGTGGAGACAGAGCTTCATGCAGAACTGCCGGATACGCATATCATTTGGAAAGAATGTAAGATCAATGAACTAAACCAAGAGGTGGTAGATACTTTCATAAAGAAGATACATGTATGGGATGAACAGCATATGGAGATTATCTGGAACTTTAGTGATGGAAAAGAATAGCTATGGGATAGCAGGGGGAAATGATAGGGAATAAAGCATGATGAAAAGCAAGTCTGAAAACGGCTTGCTTTTCACTTTACAAGGAGATTAACAGATGTATAATTGTATATAAAGAGATAAATTAGAAGTTGTGGAGGTACTTATGAAACGAGAATTAGGAATTGCTAGATGTGGTCTTGCATGTTGTTTATGCACAGAAAAAGCTGATTGTAATGGCTGTGGCTCAAATGGTTGTCCAGATAATGATATTTGTGAGAACAAAAAATGTTCGATTACAAAGGGACTGACACATTGTTATGAGTGTGAAGAAAATTGCAGGAAAGGACTATTAAGCAAAATCAAACCGTACGCATTTACCTTATTTGCTAAAAAGTATGGGGAAGAAAAGCTCTTGGACTGTTTAGAGAGAAATGAGAAGAACGGAATTGTGTATCACAGAAATGGCATAAACGGGGATTATGATGATTTTGATGATGTAGAACAGTTAATGGATTTTATATTGACAGGAGTGCGATAACTTCCAGATTGTCGAATTAAAAGAGTTAAGAAAATTTGAATTGAACAAAATCGCTGCGCGATGGCCTGCCAAGGCTGTGGCATAGCGATTTTCTGTTTTCTATAATAAAAAACAG
>JAJBSL010000046.1 GCA_020540725.1 Lachnospiraceae bacterium EP-SM-12S-S03 | reverse complement strand
TTAACTACACGGCTCACTGGCGATTACCGTGACCGGACTTGCACCGGCAAGTGTGATCCAGCTTCGCTGGACGCACACGCATAAAAATAGAGCGTACCTCACGCACGCTCTACCTTTTACATTGCTTCCGCCTGCTTGTCTCGCAGGCTCCACAATATTTGTCAGTTAATGTTGTAATAAATCCTTCCCATGTATGGGGAATACGAAACAGCGTAACCGGCCACATGTGACGATATATAATATCTTGTTCCGTTGGATTCAGATCAAAAATTTTTCTTGCATTTACCAACGCCTTCTTGGGATGCGTCAATCCATGAAAATGATCTCCGGTCTTTTTCGTATGCTTATGCCAGTCATATAAGAACAAGTCATGAAGCATCCCGCCTCTCGCCGCCGACTTATAATCCAGTCCTAAAAAGCGGCATAACCGGTAGTTATAATAAGCCACATGAATACAATGGTCATAACAACTGCTATTGCCATGATGTGGGTACAATTTCATGCGCAGCACAACAGGGTGCGTAGCAACATCCCGGATACATTCCCAAAAATCTTTCTTCCACGCCTCCCGAAGTTCAAAAATATTTTTTACTGTTTCAAATCCGGCCAAAGTATCTTTGGCCATTTCATATCTTGTTAAAACTTTCATTCTGACAACTCTTCTTATACAAATG
The DNA here is from genome assembly GCA_020540725.1 of Lachnospiraceae bacterium EP-SM-12S-S03. Taxonomy (GTDB): domain Bacteria; phylum Bacillota; class Clostridia; order Lachnospirales; family Lachnospiraceae; genus Faecalimonas. Next base: position 9,016 of record JAJBSL010000046.1, on the reverse strand, counting down.
CTTTGACTTTTTTGTAAATGCTTTCTGCATCCAATTCATATTTCTGAATCAATTCTTTGGCCGGTCCGGATTCTCCAAACACATCCATTACACCAATTTTCAGAACTTTTGTAGGAAGCTTCTCAGACAGAACATCACATACTGCACTTCCTAATCCGCCGATCACAGAATGTTCTTCTACTGTCACAACTTTTCCCGTCTCCTTTGCCGCCGCAAGAACGAGCGCTTCATCCAACGGTTTGATTGTATGGATATTGATCACTTTTGCATCAATGCCGTCTTTTGCAAGCATTTCTGCTGCTGCCAGAGATTCTGCCACTTCAAGCCCTGTAGCAATGATAGTTACATCTTTCCCTTCTCTTAAAACGATACCTTTTCCAAGTTCAAACTTGTAATCCGGATTGTCATTAATCACCGGAACTGCAAGTCTTCCGAAACGGAGGTATACAGGACCCTGATGCTCATAAGCTGCAAATACTGCCGCTCTTGCTTCCACATCATCAGACGGATTGATCACAACCATACCTGGAATCGTTCTCATAAGAGCAATGTCTTCATTGCACTGATGCGTTGCCCCATCTTCTCCCACAGAAATTCCTGCATGTGTGGCTCCGATTTTCACATTATTCTTCGGATAACCGACAGAATTACGTACCTGCTCAAATGCACGTCCTGCCGCAAACATTGCAAATGAACTTGCAAACGGAACCTTTCCAGTTGTAGCAATACCTGCTGCAACTCCCATCATATTTCCTTCTGCAATACCGCAATCGATAAAACGCTCCGGAAATGCTTTTTTAAATACGGCTGTCTTTGTAGCTCCTGCAAGGTCTGCATCTAATACGATAATATCTTCGTGTAATTTTCCCAATTCAGCTAAAGCATTACCATAACTATCTCTTGTTGCAATTTTCTTTACTTCTGACATAATGCTTCACCTACTTTCTCTAAATCTGCCATAGCAATTTTATATTCTTCCTCATTTGGCGCTTTTCCGTGCCATCCAGCCTGATTCTCCATAAAGGAAACATCTTTTCCTTTGATTGTTTTTGCGATGATCGCTGTCGGCATTCCTTTTGTTGCTTTTGCTTCTTTAAATGCAGCATCAATTTCATCAAAATTATGACCGTCAATATTGATCACATGGAAATTAAATGCTTCAAACTTCTTATCGATCGGATATGGAGAGTTTACCTCATCAATCGGTCCATCAATCTGAAGATTATTGTTATCAATGATAAATACAAGGTTATCCAGTTTCTGGAAACCTGCCAGCATTGCAGCCTCCCAAACCTGGCCTTCCTGAATCTCACCGTCACCTACCAGTGTATATACTCTGTAATCGTCTCCATAAATCTTCGCAGAGATTGCCATACCTACTGCTGCTGATACCCCTTGACCCAAAGAACCGCTTGACATGTCAACGCCAGGGATATGCTTCATATCCGGATGTCCCTGCAGATAAGATCCTGTATGACGAAGCGTTGCAAGATCTTCTACCGGGAAAAATCCTCTGTGCGCAAGAGCTGAGTAGTATCCCGGCGCTGTGTGCCCTTTGGATAATACGAATCTGTCTCTATCTGCTTTCTTCGGATCCTTCGGATCTACATTCATCTCCTCAAAAAATAAATATGTGTAAAGATCCGCTGCTGATAAGGATCCACCCGGGTGTCCGGACTTCGCATTATAAACCGCAGTCACAATTCCCTTACGAACTTCGTTCGCGGTTTTCATAAGTTCTAACTTGTTCATTGCTCTTCCTCCTGTTTTTTTCTATTCTATCTTACTTTTCCGTACGGTGCAATGTTAAATCCCATACGTCCCGTAAATTAAAGTTCTGTTCTTCCTTCCAAAGCACGAAGAAGGGTGACTTCATCAATATACTCCAAATCTCCACCTACAGGAACCCCGCTGGCAATTCTGCTCACCTTGATCCCCGTAGGTTTGATCAGTTTGCTGATATACATGGCCGTTGTCTCCCCCTCAAGACTTGAATTCGTGGCAATGATCACTTCATCCACGTCTCCCTGAAGCCGTTCCATTAATTCTTTTAATTTGATATCCCCAGGGCCAATTCCAAGCATGGGAGAAATCGCGCCGTGAAGGACATGATATACCCCATTGTACTTTCCTGTCTTTTCATATGCCGCCAGATCCCTCGTTGTTTCCACCACCATGATCGTCCTGGCATCCCGATTACTGTTTCTACAGATGGGACACAGTTCCTGATCCGTCAAAGTAAAGCATTGCTTACAATAACGCACATTACTTCGTGCCTCCACCATAGCAGACGCCATCTGTTCTACTTGTTCCTTCGGCATATTAATAATATGAAAAGCCAGTCTTTGTGCCGTTTTGGCTCCGATTCCCGGAAGTCTCGAAAGCTCTTCGATCAATTTACTTATCTGACTGCTATAGTAATCCATTTCCTAATCGCTCCCAACTAAAATGGCATGCCCGGCATTCCGCCTCCAAGTCCCCCTGTAAGTTTCGCCATCGCAGACGAAGACTCCTGTTCTACCTTGCGAAGTGCCTCGTTTGCCGCTGCCACGATCAGATCCTCTAACATCTCGATATCATCCGGATCCACCACTTCTTCCTGCAGTTTTACTTTCAGAATCTCGCGAGTACCTGAAACCGTAACTTCAACCGCTCCGCCTCCTGCAGTTGCTGTAAATTCTTTTGATTCCAGCTCCTTAGCCTGCTCTTCCATCTGGCGCTGCATCTTCTGCGCCTGCTTCATTAAATTAGCCATATTGCCAGGCATTCCTCCGCCTGGAAATCCTCCACGTTTTGCCATGGTAATTCCTCCTTTAATACATATACTTAATCTTCAATCGTGATCTCCATTTTGACCACTTTTTCTATATCCACAAAACTCTCCTCGAAACGTCTCCCCTCTTCCATGGAACGTATATCGAGTGTCACCGTTTTGCCGATTCGCTCTTCAATCAAATCCGTCAATTCTCTCTTATGAATATCCTGATTCACAAAATCTGCAGACAATTCATCCGGCAGTACCAGAAGAAGCCGGTCTTCTCCTCCCAGGCTTAACCTTGCCCCCTTTAAATATCCTTTCAAAAGCCCTCCCGCTTCATTTACAATGGAACGGAAGTTTTTCACAACTTCCCGGATGTCTTCCGGAATGGCCTTTTCAAGTTTGGGTCTTTCTTTTGGCTCTGCCTGTTTCTCTTCATTGGCATAGACAATATTTCCCTGCACCGATCCTCCAAAATCGCCCGACTCCACTCTTTCCTCCAAAGTGCGTACTCTGTCAAGAATAGAATCCTGATTTGTCTCCATCTGCGGTCTGCACAATTTGATCAATGCTACTTCCAAAAGAATTCTCTTCTGCACCGCGTATCTCATCTGATTTGAAAGTTCCGAAAAAATGCGGATATATCTGAAAAGCGTTTCCCCTTCTACCATCTCCGCCTCTTCTTTTAACTGTCGCATATTCTCAGTAGAAACATCCAGCACATCTTCCATATTATCAGAACTCTTCATAAGAAGCAAATTTCTTAAATACCATGTAAAATCATTCGTAAGTTGGGTCAGTTCCCTCCCCTGCATTACAAGTTCCTCCACTGTTTCAAGAACCGCCGCCACATTTCTCTCCAAAATCTGTCGTAACAACTTACTAAACACATCCGTATCTACTGCCCCAAGCACCTCAAGAACATGATCATAGGTAAGCTTCTGTCCAAGATAGAATGCAATGCATTGATCCAAGAGACTCAAGGCATCACGCATAGAACCATCCGCCGCTTTCGCCACATAACGGATTGCCCGGTCTTCCACCTCAACCTGCTCTTTTACCATCAATTCTTTTAGTCTGTCAGCAATGGTTTCAATAGAAATCCGTTTAAAATCATACCTTTGACATCTGGAGAGAATTGTGATCGGAATTTTATGTGCTTCTGTTGTTGCCAGAATAAAAATGACATACTCCGGCGGTTCCTCCAACGTCTTAAGCAGTGCATTAAACGCACCTATGGAAAGCATATGCACCTCATCAATGATATACACCTTATACTTTCCCTCTGCCGGACGGTATGCTACCTCTTCCCGGATCTCACGAATGTTATCTACACCATTGTTGGAAGCTGCATCAATCTCAATTACGTTCATGGAAGCTCCGGACGCAATCGCTTTGCACATCTCGCATTCCCCACACGGACTTCCGTCTATTGGGTGTTGGCAGTTTACTGCTTTGGCAAATATTTTTGCCACCGTCGTCTTACCGGTTCCTCTTGTTCCACAAAAAAGATAGGCATGTCCGATACGGTCGGCCTTTATTTGATTTTTCAATGTTGTCACAATATGATCCTGTCCTTTGACATCGTCAAATTCTCCAGGTCGGAATTTACGGTATAATGCTGTATATGACATGTATCTGTACCCTCTCCATCTTTTCTCTGCCAAAGTTCTGTCTTCGGCTGAGAGAAAGCCGTCTTTTAAGGCGGCTTCTATCGTAATTGTTTATTTTTTCGTTCTTCTCCCGAAGCTGATTCCTATAAGTTCCGCTTCTTTGATAATCCCCGCATTTGGATCTACCATTTTAAGTTTCCCGGCAACTTCCTCCAGCGGTACTTTTGTAGTCTCTCCGTTTTTGATGGCAACCATATAGCCATATGTCTGATTCAGGATCAACCTTGCCGCAAAAGCTCCAAGTCTCGTTGCAAGTACACGGTCATAGGCACAAGGAGATCCTCCCCGCTGCATATGTCCGGGCACTGTCACCCGCACCTCCTGATCCGTTCTTTGCCGGATCTCTTCCGCAAGCTTATAAGCAACTGATGGGTATTTTTTCTTCGCCTGTCTTTCTTTCAGTTCTTTTTTGGAAAGTTTTGCTTCTTCTTTGGATATCGCTCCCTCAGCCACCGCAATGATTGTAAAATGTTTTCCTGTGGCAATTCTGCGGTCAATGGCTTCTGTAACTACGTCAATGTCATACGGAATCTCCGGCAAAAGCACAATATCCGCTCCCCCTGCCATTCCTGCATGAAGTGTCACCCATCCGACCTTATGCCCCATAATTTCCACGACAAAGACTCTCCGGTGGGAACTTGCGGTTGTATGAATATTATCAATGGTATTTGCCGCAATATCTACCGCACTTTGGAAACCAAATGTCATATCCGTTCCCCAAAGGTCATTATCTATCGTCTTCGGAAGTGTAATAATATTCAAGCCTTCTTCTTTGAGCATATTGGCGGTCTTATGTGTTCCGTTTCCGCCAAGTATCACAAGACAGTTCAAATTCAGCTTGTGATATGTGTGCTTCATGGCTTCCACTTTATCCAATCCATTCTCATCCGGCTCTCTCATCAACTTAAACGGTTGTCTGGATGTTCCGAGTATTGTTCCACCCTGCGTTAATATCCCCGAGAAATCTTTTGCCGTGAGCATACTGAAATCTGCATAAATTAATCCTTTGTACCCATTCATAAATCCATAGATTTCGATATCATCTACTTTGGACGTAAGACCTTTGACAACACCGCGCATCGCCGCATTCAACGCCTGACAGTCGCCACCGCTTGTGAGCATACCGATTCGTAACATAACATACCTTTCCTTTCTTTTTACATTACCTTTATTATATCTCATTTTCTTAGTCCTAACAACAGAAAATATGGTATAATGTGCACAGAGTATCAGTCATCTCTTAAAAACAATGGAGGTTATGCAGAAATGGAAAGAAACGAAGCTTGCTGGTGCGGCAGCGGAAAAAAATACAAAAAATGCCATATGGCAATTGACGAAAAATTAATGTTACTGAAAGAGCAAGGAGAGATTGTCCCGACAAGGGATTTATTAAAAACTCCTGCACAAATTGAAGAAATTCGAAAAAGTGCAGATCTTAACACAGCCGTTCTTGATCATGTGGCTGCCCACATCCACGCCGGAATGAGCACAGCAGAGATTGATAAACTTGTATACGATTTTACAACGGAACATGGCGGCATTCCGGCTCCCCTTGGCTATGAAGGATTCCCTTGCAGCGTGTGCACTTCTATTAACAACGAAGTATGCCATGGGATCCCGAGTCAAAATATTATTTTACAGGAAGGAGACATCATCAATGTAGATGTTTCTACCATCTTAAACGGATATTTCTCCGATGCATCCAGGATGTTTACTATCGGTAAATTATCAGACAGAGCTGAACGAATCGTCCGAGTTACGAAAGAGTGTGTAGAACTTGGTCTTGCACAGGCAAAACCTTGGGGGCACCTTGGCGACATCGCTGACGCAATCAACTCCCACGCACAGGCTCATGGATATTCTGTTGTAGAAGATATCGGAGGTCACGGAATAGGGTTGGAATTTCACGAAGAACCTTTCGTAAGTTACGTCACTCCAAAGGGAACAGAAATGGTTCTTGTCCCGGGAATGATTTTTACAATCGAACCTATGATAAATGAAGGAAGTCCAGATTTCTTTGTAGATGAGGAAAATGAGTGGACAGTGTATACGGAAGATGATGGTTTATCTGCCCAGGTGGAATATATGGTGTTGATCACCGAAGACGGTGCAGAGGTATTATCAAAATAAAATTTTATAAATAAGGGACAGGGCAAAATCAAATTGGGGACGTAGTAAAATGCAATTTTACTACGTCCCCAATTTCAATTAACAAAAGGAATATGAAAATAAATGCCTTTTATTCCACCGTAACGGATTTCGCAAGATTTCTTGGTTTATCTACATCGCATCCTCTTCCGATCGAAACATAATACGAAAAGAGCTGAAGCGGAATAATAGCCAACGTATTTGCAAAATACTTATTTGTATTCGGTATATAAACGGTATAATCGGCTGCCTTTTCTACCTCTGCATTTCCCTCATTTGTAACTGCAAGAACAAAAGCGCCCCTTGTGCGAACCTCCACCATGTTACTAATCATCTTCTTATACAGATCCTCCTGTGTAAGAACCGCAGCCACAAGAGTTCCTTCCTCAATCAGCGAAATTGTTCCATGTTTTAGCTCTCCCGCCGCATAGGCCTCAGAATGTATATAAGAGATTTCTTTCAGCTTCAGCGATCCCTCCAGCGAAATCGCATAATCTATTCCACGCCCAATAAAAAATACATCTTTCGCCGCCAGATACCGATTTGCAAATTTCTGAATTTTGTTTTTATTATTCAAAAGAAGTTCCACCTGATCTGGAAGCTTTTTCAAATCTGAAACCATCTGCATCAGTTCTTTCTTATCAATCTTCCCACGCACATGAGCAAATTTCATAGCCAACAAATACAGTGCAATCAACTGACTAGAGTACGCTTTCGTTGTAGCCACCGCAATCTCCGGCCCCGCCCATGTATACATGACATTATCTGCTTCTCTCGCAATCGAACTTCCTACCACGTTTACAATTCCAAGCACTCTAGCCCCACGTTTTTGCGATTCTCTCAGCGCCGCCAGCGTATCTGCTGTCTCTCCCGATTGACTGATCACTACTACAAGCGTCCCTTCTTCAAAAATCGGATCCCGATAGCGAAATTCCGACGCCAAATCTACTTCCACCGAAACACGGGCAAGTCCTTCAAATATATATTTACTTGTCACACCCGTATGGTATGCAGAACCGCAGGCTACGATCACTAGCTTTCGGATTGCTTTGATTTCTTCGTCACTCATATTCAGTTCTTCAATCTCTATTCCATCATTTTTTAATCTTGGTGAGAATGTATCTATAATGGCCTTTGGTTGTTCATACATTTCCTTCAACATAAAATGATCATAGCCACCTTTCTCTGCGGCATTCACATCCCACTCAATTCTGACAGACTCTTTCTCAAGCGGCTCCTCATCTACAGTAAAAAACTCCATCTTTGCATCTGTCATTCTGACAATTTCCTCGTTTTCTATAAAATATACATCCCTCGTGTACTTCAAAACCGCCGGAACATCCGATGCCAGGATATTTCCACCATCAGTATGCCCGACAATCAGCGGACTATCTTTACGAACAGCATACAATTGATCCGGATGTTCTTTAAAAATAATTCCAAGCGCATAAGACCCTTCCATCCGATGCATAATCTTTGTAACAGCCTCTAACGGATTTCCCTTATAATAATAATCAAGCAAATGTGCAATTACTTCCGTATCTGTCTCAGAGATAAATTCATAACCTTTTCTCTCCAGTTTTTTCTTCAACTTCAGATAATTCTCAATGATTCCGTTATGCACAACAACAATACTTTCATTTTTATTCATATGCGGGTGTGCGTTTACATCCGATGGTTCTCCATGCGTTGCCCATCTTGTATGTCCAATCCCTAACGTACCTGGCATGGCATCTCCTCCATGGGTCAGTTCACTCAACACCTTTAATCTCCCCTTGGACTTTGCCGTAATAATCTCTTCCCCATTATAAACCGCGATTCCTGCAGAATCATATCCTCTATATTCCAACTTTGAAAGCCCATCCAAAAGAATCGGCGCTGCCTGCTGATTTCCAATATATCCAACTATTCCACACATATTCATACTCCTTTCCAAATGCAAAACGTATATAATTTGCACAAACGTCCACGTTTTTTGCATTATGTGGTTCATTTTAACAGAACACAATTCGTTTGTAAAGATTTTTTTCAAAAAGGGACAGGGCAAAATTAAATTGGGGACGTAGTAAAATTGCATTTTACTACGTCCCCAATTTAACAATTTAAGACAGCAAAAAAGCGGGTGATGGGAATCGAACCCACGTATCCAGCTTGGAAGGCTGGTGTTCTACCATTGAACTACACCCGCAAATCTTATTTATTTTATATGGTATGCCCAGAGCCGGAATCGAACCAGCGACACGAGGATTTTCAGTCCTCTGCTCTACCGACTGAGCTATCTGGGCTTATTTTCTCGCCTTATCTTTGGCACGTTTTATATAATACCAAATCATTCGCACATTGTCAAGAACTTTTTTTACTGCCGCAGACCGGAATCGAACCGGTACGGGAGTATAAGTCCCGCAGGATTTTAAGTCCTGTGCGTCTGCCTGTTCCG
>JAJBSL010000045.1 GCA_020540725.1 Lachnospiraceae bacterium EP-SM-12S-S03 | reverse complement strand
TATCACAAGTATTATGATGATGTGCTGATACTGTTAAAGACAGGACTTCGTATCTCGGAACTGTGCGGACTGACAATCATGGACGTTGATTTTATCCATGAGGTTGTAGTTATCGACCACCAGTTACTAAAGAGCAAAGAACAGGGCTATTATATTGAAACACCTAAGACAAAAAGCGGAACAAGGCAAGTGCCATTAAGCAAAGAAACGATACAAGCATTTCAACGGGTTATGAAGAAACGCCCAAAGGCAGAACCATTTGTGATAGACGGACGGGGCAACTTTCTATTTGTCAATCATAAAGGCAAGCCCAAAGTTGCGATTGATTACAATATGCTTTTTGTCCGTATGGTAAAGAAATACAACAAGCACCATAAGGATAACCCCTTGCCACATATCACACCGCATACACTACGCCATACGTTCTGCACAAGGCTGGCAAGCAAGAACATGAACCCGAAAGATTTACAGTATATCATGGGGCATTCAAATATCAGTATCACAATGAACTGGTATGCTCATGCGTCCATAGATACCGCAAAATCAGAGGTTCAGCGTCTAATCGCATAAGAAGTATTTACCACGATTTTAACCACGCTTGATAGCGAAAATATAAGAAGATAGACCTAGATATGTGAGGTTTACCACAAAAGCAAAATGCCCGTAGAGCCGATAAAATAAGGCTTTGCGGACATTTAAGAAGATATAAAAAGATAGTCAAAAAGATATATATAATTTATGATAATGAATTAGATGATTTAAATAATGTCTCCGAGAATATGTCACGCGTGACAATTATGCTGCATGAATTTTAAAAATATGTTATTAATAATAATATAGTAATTGATAATTTAAAATATGTTATATATAACAATTTGATGTATATTTTAAAAGAAATATGTTATACTTAACATAAGAGGAGGTTGTTGTTATGAATAACGGAGATATGAATTCTATATTTGAACAAATTAATAACCTAAAGAAACCGGTTACTGAACCAACAGAAACAAAGATAGATACATCGGAGGATACTTTGAGAGAAGTGTTGAATAGCGTATCTGAGGAAATACAAAGAGTATTGGATGAGAATAATTTGACACAGGAAGATTTGTGCCGAATTACAAATATGTCTCAATCTAACATCAGTAAAATCCAAAATGGTAAGGTTGTTCCTAGGATAGAAACGCTGCAGAAGATTGCGGCAGCTACACATACAAGACTCGTGATAAGTTTTGAGAGTATGGAAGGAGATGAATAATAATGGCATTTATTAATTCAATAGGCATAACTAAGTTTAGAGGCATTCAGAAATTAGAGGTTTCGGAGTTTTCTAATATTAATCTTATTGTAGGAGATAACAATAGTGGTAAAACAACATTCTTGGAAGCGATACAGTTGTTATTCGCTAAATCGCAGTTAAGTTCTATTAAAAATGTAATTAATCAAAGAACTGTACTTAATCCGAACAGTAGTTTTTATACTTCCTTTATCAAAATGTTTAATAAAGTGCAAGGCAACGATTTTTTGGAATTTGATATTTATGCACTTAGTAATAAAGGTTCCCTGGAGTTCGAACTGAACGGTCGAGAAAAGACAGTTTCCGGAGAGGATGCTCTTCCAATATCAACATTGTCAGCACGCCAGAAGAATGAGTATAGAAGAACAACAACGGTTATTCCTGAAACTGCAAAGGTCTTTACAGGAAAAATTATTACCCAAGCAGGAAAGAAAACTGTAAAAAAAGAGATTCGCTGTACATCCTTGGATAAGACAGTCCCAGGACCTATTGTAAAAAAGGAAGTACATTATATCCCGTCTTTTGGTCATCTACGTTATGATTTACTCCAGAATATTGTAGATAATCCGGAATATAAAAAATTAGCAATTGATATTTTAAGACAGTTTGACAATTCCATCGAAGATATTTGTTATACCAAAGCGGATGACGGAGCTTATTTAGAGTCTATTATTACCAAGGACGGCGTGAATATGCCGTTCTCTGTTTATGGTGATGGTATTAAAAAGATATTGTATATTCTCAATAAATTATTTAATGCTACAGATTCCATATTGCTGATTGATGAAATCGAAACAGGGTTACACAAAAAATATTATGATGTACTGTTCCCGGTTGTATTTGCGTTGGCAAACAAGCTGAATGTTCAATTATTTATTGCGACACATAGCATAGAGGCCATTGATGCAATTTTGCGATACGGTAATTATGAAAATAATAACGCTAACAACGATCCGATAAAAGTTATTACACTTAAAAAAGTTGATGACAATAACGGTAGTAATATAGTTGCGCGAAATGTTACGGGCAAGTATGTATACGAGAACAGAAAAGTGTTTGAATTCGAGGTGCGCCTATGATGACAGAATTAATACTTGTAGAAGGCGTTTCGGATGTACAGCTGATAAGTTATTACTTGCAGAATGTATATGGCTGGAAGCATGAGAAAGAGAATATGTTGGGAATTGAGCCGCTTGATGAACATGAGCATATCGAGAGCCTTTCTAAAAATGGAAATCAGGTTGTCTTATGTGGTGTCGGGGGTAACGGTAAATTTGCGCATTTCGTAGAACAGCATCGTGTTAATTATATGGTCGTTGAGAAAGATATATCTTCATTCATGGTTGTTACTGATAGAGATGAAGCATCGGATGCAAAGATCAAAAATCAAATTAATGATGTTCTTAAGCAGATATCTGTCGAGAGCAATCTCTGGAAAGAGAATGCTATTCAAGATTCATTTGGACAGGCGAAGAGTATATATACATATCTTCTAATCATTCCGGAAAATGAAAAAGGTGCGCTAGAAAGAGTAATAATCAATGCGCTGAATGATATTCCAGAAGAAACTGTTTTAATTCAAGAAGTGGAACAGTTTATTGAAACTCTAAAAGTGGGGGTGGTTCCGGATTTGAATCAGATAAATAATGCTAATAAAGCTACAGTAGGAACTTTCTTTAGCGTTCGGCATCCTAAAAAGGCAATGAGGTCATTTGGCGTGTTTATTTCTAAAATTGCTTGGTCAAAATCAGCATCTTTAAATCAGTTGTTTTTGCCTTTTCAGTGTTTGGGAGAGGAGAAAATACTTGAGGATTAGAAAAACTTGAGTGCTGTTATACCCATTATACTCACGCATTAACTTTACTTTGGGCATAATGGGTATAACGCAAGTTCAACAGAAAAAAAATTCGGGAATAGATTTAGAAGAACGGATATGAAAGACATTATTCTAAGAGAATTTGGATTTTGGATAAAAGAACTGCGCCGCTGATGCTATTTGAGGAACTTGTGGAAGAGAAACTGGAGATGGAGCAAGGACAACCTGATTTTATACTATAAGTACAATGATTATTTCTTGTGTACTTGCTATAATATATTGGGAAGTTTCAATTATGGTGATGAAAATAGTAGTGTGGAGGGAGCGGTTAGTTATGAATAGAAAATATCCAGTAATTGATAGGGTAAGAACCGGACAGAACATAAAGCGTATTATGCAACTTAAAGGACTTACCGTTAAGAGTATACAGGAATTTCTTGAACTGAGCACTCCTCAGAGTATCTATCATTGGTTTGACGGGAGAAATCTGCCTACAATTGATAATTTATATGCGTTAAGCGAATTATTCCAACTTCCGGTTGATGCGCTCTTAGTTGGAAATAGAAAGTTTGAGTGTAAATGTAAAAACGATAAGCGTCAGAGATTGATTGTATATTATGAGAAAATAAATGAGCTTAAAGTTAGTTGAAAAGGAAGTGATGAAGCGAGATTTATATTATCGGAGATTTTATACTGGTGGTACAATGACAAAACATACTTCCTCTCTTAAAATGATTTTACAAGGATTGTTTTAAGAGAGGATTTTTTATTGGTTATGTGCCAATAAAAATAAAGGTATTTTGAAATAGAAAAGAGAAAATTAGCATCGGTGCAGTATGTGCATCACATAACACCGATAGAGGGAGCAGACAGGATAGAGTGTGTGCATGTCTTGGGTTGGCAGTGTGTTGCAAGTAAAGGACAGTTTAACGTGGGAGAATACTGCGTTTATATGGAAGTGGATTCGTTCCTTCCTGTATGTGAGCAGTTTGAATTCTTAAGAAGCAATAGCTTTAGGAAGTGTGAGATTCTTGGAGAGGGATTTCACTTAAAAACTTTGAATTTTAGAGGTCAAATTTTGCAGGGACTGGTTCAACCGTTGTCGATATTGCCGGAAGGTAGTTATGAGCTAGGTGATGATGTTACAACATTGCTTGGAATTAAGAAATGTGAAGTAGAGGAGAGAATTACCAATAGTGGAACTGTTGTTGGTGATTTCCCAGATGGAGTTCCTAAGACGGACGAGCTCAGAGTGCAGTCCTATCCGGAGTTGATCGAGGAATTCAAGGCTGTAAAAGGATATTATATCAGCACCAAGATGGATGGAACCAGTGTGACCATGTATTGGAAGGGTGGTTATTTTGGAATCTGTGGCAGGAATTATGAGTATGCAGATGATGAGAAGTGCGATATGTGGAGATATGCCCATGAGAAAGGAAGTCCTGAAAGAGTAGCGGAGAATAATATACCGAATATAGCAATTCAGGGAGAGTTCTGTGGTGCCGGAAGAAGAACAGATTAAAGCTTGTGAAGCCTGAATGGTATTATTCACCATGATTGATTTGAATTCGCACAGAAGATTGTCTTTGGATAAGATGAGAGAATTGTGTGAGCTGCTGAAACTTAAGATGGTTCCGGTAGAAGAGGAAAAGGACGTGTTTGAATATGACAGCGTGGAGGTTCTTCTTGAGAGAGCTAAGGGAAAGTATCCTTCCGGCATGAATAAGGAGGGAATTGTTATCCGTCCAATAAAGCCTGTGTACTCTAAGATGATTGAAGATCCATTGTCTATGAAGGTACTTAACAATGATTATTTATTGAAAGAATAGGTATGGCAATATGCTGAAGTCTATGAGGAAGCGGGTGTGTTAAACCGATTGACGGGGAGTGTACCTCTTGGCTGTGTTGTAGGCACTTTTTGTTAATATGAAATAGTAAGGGGCTGATGGATTTGAGCAGGAGAAGGAAAGAATTAGTCCGTGATAATATGAACATCTGGAATTCATATGGCTTTGCGATGTCTGGTTTGGGAAAGAAAAGCGGGCTGCTTGCGAAGGTTAAGCATTGCTGGAAATGTATTCAATGGAGCAAACAGAGAATTACCAGAGGGTATGCTGATTGCGATGTATGGGAAATGTTTTCTTTTTTGCAGACTATGATTCCTGATATGCTACAGAAGCTAAAGGACACAAGGCATGGTTCTCCGGGATATCTGGGAGAAAATTATACAAACGAGGAAGGGATATTAGTTAATGATACCTGCCATGAGGAATGGGATAAGATTTTGGAACGAATGATATTCCTTTGGAGAGAGATGGATGAGGATACTTGTTCTGAAAAGAATCCATACGAGGATGAACATTCAAAAGCTTTTGATGAATTTCATAATAAATACGGATTATTTGGATCTAAGCTTCAGACAGAGAAGGAACTGGAGGAAAATAAGAAAAGAGGCGGTGGTGGAACAGTTCATTTTATGAATGAGCTTCCGGAGTATAGGAAAATATCAGAAAAATATGATGAAGAGCAGAAGCGTTTGGAAGAATACAGAAGATCTTGTAAGGATGAAGCTTTTGATATGTTGAAAAAGTATTTTTTGATTTGTGGGATTAATAAAATATGTATGGAATAAAAGGGAACGCCTTTTGGCGGTCGTCAGCAGTTATTAAGTATTACTTAATAACTGAACTCTCAATGAGTTCGCCATCATCAAATATTCCTTTCTTTATCTGTTATATTTCATGAAATCGTTTCTGTGTTCCATAGGCGTATCCTATACTGCATTATTTATCAGATTAAGATTTGAGTACCACGATATTCTCGCTTTTTCATAATTGCATTTTTTAATTGACTTTATGTCATACAGAAAGTACTATGTTGGTATAGGAGGTATAAAAGTAGAAATGAAGAAGATGGGAAGACCCAAATCAGACAATGCGAAAAAGAAAGTTTTAAGTATTCGTGTCCCTGATGAATTATATTCCCAGATGCTTGCATACGCCGAAAAATATAAAATGACTACAACGGATCTTGTTCTAAGCGGAGTAGAGATACTTTTATCTGAGCAGAAAAAGTAGTTTATTATCATTGGTGGCCTATGTTTGCGGTGTTGTTTGGAACAGGGTGTAGAATTGGTGAAGCATCAGGGCTTAAATGGAAGGCTTGGATTATGACAGAAGAACAATAATCATAAATCATAGATGGATCCTGGGAAATTCTGTAGAAGGGATAGTAATTTAAATACAAATAGTGTGAGGATGGTTGATTATGAGCGTGCTTGGAAAAATTAGAATAAAGAAGTTTTTGGATGATAAGAATGGAGTAGTTACTGGCAAAGTTGTTACTGATGGAAAACTTCGTACCTATAGAAATGAATATGCTTATAAGGATATAGCGGATGGGAAAATCCAAATTTCATTAGTAAAAGGAACTGGAGATACACTTGTGATACCAAGTGAGGTGAATTTAGATGAAGCAATGATTGCCTTCTTCGGACTTTATAGCGGAGATGGAGCGAAAGGAGTAGAAGATACATCTAATCCAGGAGTTATTAAACCATCTATCTCTTTTTCTCAAAAAGAACCCAATTTAGTAAAGTTTGCAGTATTACAGTTTAAAAGGTTATTTTCAGATAATGTAAACTTTCGATTTTCATTAGGAGAAGATAGTGCGTATTTTATGTATGGAGAAGGGGAGAGATTGCTCATAGACTATTATGGTGGGACATTACCAGTAGTGCCTGATTTATTGAGTGTTAAACCAATATTAAATGATAAAGATAAACAATATCTTACAGAAAGGCGTCCGGTTGATGGGACGAGTGAGGAGCATTTAGCGTTTTATTATTTCTTTAAAAAGGCTATGGAAGAAATATTAACAAAGCAGAAAACCAAGGAGCTTATAGAGAGTGGACTAGTTTTAGCATCGGGGGACAAAGTAAACGCCTCCTTACGGAGACCTTTTAAGAAAGGAGCAAGAAAGGCAGGAGGTTCAAGTAGATCAGATGAAATACATTTACATGGACTTAATGGAATGGGTGAACTTTTCTTAAAAATGCTTCATGAGATGGAACAGTCAATATATAATGATGCAAAAATATCTGCGTTTGGGCTAATTGAATGGTGTGATGTTCCGAGTAATCTAGGCAAAATAATAGATATTGAAGATTTTTTTACAAATAATAGTTATGGAGTAATAGATAATGTAAGACCGGAGTTTATGCATAGCGGCATTAAATTGATGGGGAAATGGCCAAGAGGAAGCAAACGAATTGAAGTTGCAAAAAGTGTAAAAATAGATCCATTAATGTGTTATGTATCAGGACTTTACCTTGCTGAAGGATCAACCCCGAAAGCAAGTTTGTTTTCAATGTTTAGAAATAAAGCTGAGAAATTTAGCTTGGGATTTACATCTACAGAGAATGTTAGTATTGAATTACTTTTAAGGGCATTGAAAAAAATGTTTAAAAAAGAGGATTGCCTTTCCACATGGAAAGTAAAGGTGGGATCCCAGTATTTTCCTGAGTTAGTTGTTATTGGAATGAAGAATGGTGTTCCAATGCTTAGAAGTGGTAATAGCGGTGATGGGAAGATGCGTACTATGGAGATTTCATTGTCTATAAAGCAATGGGCCCTTGAAGTTGCCCCATGTCTTGTTGAGTATGCTGACAAATACTCACATGTTGAACCAACTGGTGCAGGAATTGCAAGAATTGATTTTAGTGCTTCATCAACGCTTTGCAGATGGTTTTTCCCGCTACTAATGTATACTGTTTTTGGAGAAATATATAGTTCGCCAATATGGAGGTGATTTCGTGAAAAATATTTTTTTGCCAGATATAGACCTGTCAAGTTTGATGATCTGTGATGAATATAAAGATTGGTTAGAAAAATGGCTATTTGAATTAATTGAAAATATAGAAAAAGAAGTGATTTCATCATCAGAGTGTATCCAAGGATTATTATGCGAACAACTCCTTGGGATAAGTAACATGGATGGCATTATGTTGTATGTCTGCTATTATAGTGCGAATATCATATCAAGATAGCGATACAAAATATTCGAGAACGATTTCTGAGTATATAGCAGGAAGTGCAATTAAAGGTTTTAAAACTAAATTGAAATCAGCAATTAGTAGCATTGAGCAAATAAATGATCAGAAGATAGGACATGCAAGAGTATTGCCAATTGATGGACGCAATTTACATGGAATAGAGAACGATTCGGTGCAGTTGATTGTTACATCCCCGCCTTATCTTAATGCTTATGATTACCATAAATATCATAGACATAGAATGCAATGGATCGATGGTGACGTAGCATATGCAAGAGATAATGAAATCGGAAAACACGATACTTTTACCCGAAAAGGAGCTACACCAGATAGATATTTTGAGGACATGCAACAATGTTTTAATGAATGGTATCATATTTTGAAAGAAGGAGGATATTGTCTAATTGTTGTTGGAGATGCTATTGTTAATGGGGAACCAGTGGCAGTAGGAGATAAATTTATAAGTATGATGAAGAATATTGGTATGGCATGTGAAAAGAGATGGATAAGAAATCTTAATGTTAATAAGAAGTCTTTTAATCAACGTGCACGTATAAAAAAAGAGCATGTTCTTCTATTTAAAAAATGAGGATATCCCTGTATAAACACCTGATTGAAAGGATCATAAATGGAATGCTTGCTGGAGCAAGTAGAACAACAAGATATCAGAATATTGAAGCAGAGTATTTTGATATAAATTTTGATTTAGAAGGAGTGATATGAAATGAATGATCAATTTATTCGAGGTGTGCAGATAGATTGGAATAAAATAGACAGAAACAGTTATCTGCAGATGATCGGAGCAGTTCGTGGAATAGAAAGCTTGAGTTTTCATAAACCGATTACGTTCTTTGCAGGAGAAAATGGAAGCGGGAAATCGACTTTATTAGAAGCAATAGCGATTGCTTATGGCTTTAATCCGGAAGGAGGTACAAAGAATTATAGTTTTTCGACATATGACTCACATTCGGATTTGTGCGAAGCAATGCGGATTGAGAGGGGCTATCGTAAAGCAGAATGGGGATATTTTTTTCGGGCGGAAAGCTTTTATAATGTGGCTACAAAGGAAGAAGAGTATGGGGATCCAGCTCATCCTTCACAAAAGTATCACGAAAGATCGCACGGTGAGAGTTTTTTCTTGGTCGCACAAAAGCAGTTTAGACCCAATGGAGTGTATATTTTAGACGAACCCGAGGCAGCGCTATCTGCACAAAGACAACTTGCATTCTTATTAGAAATAAATGAATGTGTAAAGAACGGTTCACAGCTTTTTATAGCCACACATTCGCCGATATTGTTAGCGATTCCGAATGCAGAGATATTGTCATTTGATGGCGGGTATATACATCCTTGCAAGTATGAAGAAACGGATAGCTATCAGGTAACAGAAATGTTTATAAACAATAGAAAACGGTTGTTGGAGAGCTTATTTACATAAAATATAACATTTCTGTGGTTTTGATGCAAAAGATCATTGTGCAGAATAAGATCGCCTTAGTCATCATGTATTGTAAAATGGTTTTTTCGGGTGGTAAGAATTCCTTCTTTCTGCATTTTACCCAATTCTTTTGAAAGGGCACTTCGTTCAAGATTTAGATAATCGGCAAGCTGCTGGCGGTCGAACGGGATATCAAATTCCCTACTATGCTTTTGCAGAGACACGGAGGTCAGATAAGCCATGACCCTGCCGCGAATTGTTTTGGGGGAAGTGTGAAAGCTTCTGCCTGAGAGAAGCAGATTTTTATAGGAAGAAATTAACAGTAGATTTGTGATGAGCTTCATTGTCCATACTGTCATATCCTTCCCCGCTTTCTGAATACTGCCAATCCGAAGAAAAAGGATATGGCAGTTTTCGTTTGAGATGACATCCACGAGTAACGGCTCATTTCCGAGGAAGGCGTAAGTTTCCGCAAAGAATTGTCCTTGTTCTATATGGCTAAGAATTGTCCGATTCCCCCATATATCGTTGTTTTCGATGGTCACGCTCCCTTGAAGCACAAGTCCGACCCGTTCTGTTGTGGTACCTGCGTGCAAAATTGTGGTTCCCTTTTTATATTCTCTTTCTTCCGCATGGAGGGCAGAAAGGGCAGAGCGAATTTCCTGTTCTGTCATTCCTTTGAAGAGCATTGTTCTCTGTAATATATTTATATTCATAAATTTCTCCAATCTTTTTGAAAAATGTGGTTATAACCACGTACTTATAGCGCTTATCATAATACAATGTATCACGTAAGGCAAGAAAAACTTTATTTAAAATGCTATAAATACGATACGAGGAGGTATGATGATGAATTGTAATAAGATGTTTTGTTATCAGTGTCAGGAAACTGCGGGAGGAAAAGGTTGCACGGTTTCCGGTGTTTGTGGGAAGAAACCGGATGTGGCAGCTATGCAGGACCTTTTGATCTATGTGACAAAAGGTCTCGCCTGTGTTACGACGAGGCTGAGAAGTGAGTGGAAAGAGGTTGGCAAGGAGATCAATCATTTAGTGACACAGAATCTTTTTATCACGATTACGAACGCGAACTTTGACAAGGAGGCAATCATTTGCTCCATAGAGAAAACACTGGCAGTAAAGCAGGAGTTGATCGGGCATGCGGCTGATATTTTGGGGCTTCCGGAGGCGGCATATTGGAACGGTGATAGGGCTGAGTTTGCAGAGAAGGCAAAGAAGGTAGGAATTTTGGCAACTGAAAATGAGGATATTCGTTCTTTGCGGGAATTGATCACTTACGGTTTGAAAGGATTAGCCGCATATTCCAAGCATGCGAATGCATTGCTGCAGGATAATGAGGAGCTGGATACATTTATCCAGAGAGCGCTTGCCAAGACAATGGATGACACATTAAGTGTGGACGATTTGGTAGCATTGACTTTGGAGACCGGGAAATACGGTGTAGAAGGAATGGCGCTTTTGGACAAGGCAAATGTCGGAGCTTATGGAAACCCTGAGATCACAACGGTGAATATTGGTGTTAGAAAGAATCCGGGTATTCTTATTTCAGGACATGATCTTCGTGATCTGGAGATGTTGTTGGAACAGACGGCAGATACCGGTGTGGATGTTTACACCCATTCGGAAATGCTTCCGGCACATTATTATCCGGCATTTAAGAAGTATCAGCATTTTGCAGGGAACTATGGAAATGCATGGTGGAAACAGAAGGAAGAATTTGAAAAATTCCATGGTCCGATTCTTATGACTACAAATTGTGTTGTTCCGCCTGCAGCCAGTTATAAAGAACGGCTCTGGACTACAGGAGCAACCGGTGTTCCGGGATGTAAGCATATTTCAGGAGAGTATGGTGAGAGAAAAGATTTTTCCCGTATTATTGAACAGGCGAAGACATGTGCACCTCCGGAAGAACTGGAGAGAGGTAGCATTGTAGGTGGTTTTGCACATGAACAGGTTTTTGCTTTGGCAGATCAGATAGTTGAGGCTGTGAAATCCGGGGCAATCCGTAAGTTTGTTGTCATGGCCGGGTGTGATGGGCGTATGAAATCCAGAGAGTATTATCGAGAGTTTGCAGACAAACTTCCGGAGGATGTGGTGATTTTGACTGCGGGGTGTGCGAAATATAAATATAATAAGCTTCCGCTTGGGGACATAGGAGGGATTCCGCGGGTGCTGGATGCAGGACAATGCAATGACTCTTATTCTCTGGCCCTGATTGCACTCAAGCTGAAAGAAGTTTTTGGATTGGAAGATATCAATGATCTGCCTCTTGTATTCAACATAGCCTGGTATGAGCAGAAAGCTGTAATCGTTCTTTTGGCGCTTCTGCATCTTGGTGTAAAGAATATTCATTTAGGCCCGACACTTCCGGCATTCTTATCACCTAATGTAACCAATATGTTGGTAGAAAATTTTGGAATTGCAGGGATTGGTACGGTAGATGAGGATTTGAAACTGTTTTTTGGAGCAGAATAATGAATAGAAAGCCATGAGAGATGAGCAAATTGTCTCCCATGGCTTTTTATTATTGGTATTTCTGATTTCGTAGTTCTTTTCGGAGTGCACCGGGAGTTGTGTGGAAGTGCTCCTGAAATATGCGGCGGAACATTTTGTAATTTTTAAAACCATGCATTTCCAACAATTGATAGAGTGGATGGTCTGTGGCGTGCAAATTCCGTCTCATCTGACCACGCATTCCGCTAAGAGCTGATCAGTCTTTCCGGATGTAACTGAACGCGTTTCC
>JAJBSL010000044.1 GCA_020540725.1 Lachnospiraceae bacterium EP-SM-12S-S03 | reverse complement strand
GGAAACGCGTTCAGTTACATCCGGAAAGACTGATCAGCTCTTAGCGGAATGCGTGGTCAGATGAGACGGAATTTGCATCACAGTATTTTCCGCAATCAATCGCACTATTTATTGACGTTAGTAGCATTTTTATATATAATTCTATATATATAACATCTATTGTATCACATCACATCTTGTAACCTATTATACTATTTGAAAGGAGTGTATTCTTATGAAGAATAAACTATTTGCAGTATGTAAATCTAAATAATGGTAGCGATTTTATTAACGCCGCTATCAATAAGGGGGTATATATTAGTTCATATGCCACGCCGATTACGCAAAAGGATTCAAAACTCCATGGAATATTGAGCCAGCAACTCCTGACAAAGGATACCGGGGTTTCGTAGCAGCTAAATGCAATTAAAAGTAGGTGATTTGATGACATATATTACGCAAGAATTATCTGTATATAGTATTTATACGTTAGTTCCCATTTATTCTCTTCTACTTGTTAATTTAATTTATGTTCTATTTTTAAAAAAGCATAAAACCGAATATAAATATAAAGGATTTGCTTTACTTTCTTGTATAATTAGCATGATCGCAGTAGGAAGTCAAATCTTTTATCAAGGGGTATTAAGAGACAATTTAATAGATGTAAAGAATCTTTCTTTGCAAACTGACATAGTATTTTTAATTCATTTAATATTATTGGTTATAGTATTAACTTCTATTATAAAAAAGAAATAACCATTAAATGAATATTGAATCTGACATCATAGGTTAACTAATACTTCCAACTTAACTGGTAAGAGAGACCTCACTACGGGATCTCTCTTACCAAATATTCTAGAATTTTAGAGCCTTTAAATAGCATATTTAGTTCTTCTCCCGTATATGTAATCTTATGCCTATGAAGAAATTCTTCAATTCTTTGTCTAATTTTTTGTATCCAATTTCATCTTTTTGTTTGTTACATAATAAAAAGACTCCCCGGAACGATGTAGCGCCAATATGGTAGCCGTCAAGTTTTGAGTTTCATAAAAAAATCCATTGCGAGCATTATCCAAAACCATTACCCTTGTTTTTGTTGGTCAAAATGAAAACAAAGAGAAAAGGAGAACATCAACAACAATGGATTATATACATCATATTTTTTTTGCAAATAAAAAGGAGCTTTCCTAAGAAAACTCCTTTTTTACGGCATTTTTTTAATGCTTCGTTTCATTAGTCAACAGAAACGATTTCTTTTTTGTTGTAGCTTCCACAAGCTTTGCACACTCTGTGAGGCATCATTAATTCGCCGCACTTGCTGCATTTTACAAGGTTAGGAGCGCTCATTTTCCAGTTTGCTCTTCTCTTGTCTCTTCTTGCCTTGGAAGATTTATTCTTTGGACAAATTGACATGGGTTACACCTCCTTAAAATTCTTAAACACATCGCGGATAACTGACATTCTGGGGTCAAGACTCGTATCTTCACAGTCACAAGTTCCCTCATTTAGGTTTTGACCACACACACTGCAAATGCCTTTACAGTCATCGCTACATAGAACTTTTGTCGGCCATCCTATCAAAATCTCATTATAGAGTAATTTGTCTACGTCTAAATGATATCCGTCAATATAATTTTTTTCATCTAATTCGTCTACCCTTGCTTCATCTGATTCATCTAAATCGACATTCTTTACGAAATCCAACTCAAATCGTGTCGGCACATCCTTTAAGCATCTGTCGCACGGAATTGTAATCGTAATATCTGCCGTCCCTCTGATCATAAGTTCTCTCCCTTTTACATGTTCTACAACAATGTGGGCACCCTTCTTCTCAGAAATTGGGAAACTGCCAAACTCACAATGGAATTCATCCATATCCGGCATGCAGTCCTTTATAATCGTCTTATGTTGTTCGGATAAGACATCTGATAGGTTGATTAACATATTGTTACTCCTATTCATACCTAAACTATTATATCATGTAAAATGGATTTGTCAACCAATAATTACAAAATTTATACTAATGCTACTGTTTCACGAGCAATTGCCAACTCTTCGTTTGTTGGGATTACCATTACAGTTACTTTAGAATCCGGAGTAGAAATCGCAATCTCTTCACCACGTTTTCCATTTGCTTCCTGATCTAATGTAATTCCAAGGTATCCTAAGTATTCACATACTTTTGTACGAACAAGTCCTGCGTTTTCTCCAATACCTGCTGTGAACACGATTGTATCAACACCATTCATTGCAGCTACGTAAGATCCTACATATTTTGCCACACGGTAGCAGAATACATCAAGAGCAACCTGAGCCTGTTTGTTTCCTTCATCTGCTGCAGTTTCAAGATCTCTGAAGTCAGAAGAAAGATTGTTAGAAAGTCCGTATACTCCCGATTTCTTATTCAGCATATTCATAAGTTCTGTAATATTTAATCCTTCTTTCTTAGCGATGAATTCTAAGATAGCCGGATCGATATCTCCGGAACGTGTTCCCATCACAAGACCTTCCAGTGGTGTAAGACCCATAGAAGTATCTACACATTCTCCGTTTAACACAGCACTGATACTTGCACCATTACCTAAGTGGCAAACGATCGTCTTCATATCTTCATAAGATTTTCCAAGAATTTCAGATGCTCTCTTAGATACAAAGCTGTGGCTTGTTCCGTGGAAACCGTAACGTCTTACAGCATATTTCTCATAGTATTCATATGGAAGTCCATACATGTAAGCTTTCTCAGGCATTGTCTGATGGAAAGCTGTATCAAATACTGCAACCATCGGTGTTTCCGGCATTAATTCCTGGCATGCATTGATTCCGATTAAGTTTGCCGGGTTGTGAAGTGGTGCAAGATCGTTACACTCTTCGATTGCTTTCTTCACTTCATCTGTGATTACAACAGAGTTTGCAAATTTCTCTCCACCATGTACCACACGATGTCCAACAGCACCGATTTCAGAAAGATCTTTTACTACTCCTCTTTCTGCATCTGTAAGTGCATTGATCACAAACTGAATTGCCTCTGTATGTGTAGGCATTGCAAGTTCCTCTGTCTTTTTCTCTCCACCTTCCGGCTGGTAAGTAAGTCTTCCATCAATTCCGATTCTCTCGCAAAGACCTTTTGCAAGAACTCCTTCTGTGTCAGAATTGATCAACTGAAATTTCAATGATGAACTTCCACAGTTAATTACTAATACATTCATTTTCTCTTCCTCCATGGTTATGTGTCATTTATATAATCATTCCTTATGATTATTCTCTGATTATTCTGCCTGAGCCTGTACTGCTGTAATTGCAACTACGCCTTCGATATCTGCCGCGCTGCATCCGCGTGACAAGTCGTTGACCGGCTTTGCGATTCCCTGTGTAAGCGGTCCGTAAGCTTCTGCTTTTGCAAGTCTCTGTGCAAGCTTGTATCCGATATTTCCTGCATCAAGGTCAGGGAAGATTAATACGTTAGCCTGTCCTGCTACGTTACTTCCAGGAGCTTTGGATGCTCCGATTTCCGGAACGATTGCAGCGTCTAACTGCAATTCTCCATCCAGTAAGATCTCAGGGTGTGTTTCTTTTGCAATACGTGTTGCCTCAACAACTTTATCTACATCCGGGTGCTTTGCACTTCCTTTTGTAGAGTGAGAGAGCATTGCAACCTTCGGTTCTTCTCCAACTAAAAGTTTGAAGGATTCTGCGGAAGAAACAGCAATTGCAGCAAGTTTCTCCGGATCCGGATTCTGTTCAAGTCCGGAATCACCGAAAATGAATGTTCCGTTTGCACCCATATCACAGTCCGGAACTACCATCACAAAAAATGCGGATACTAATTTTGTTCCCGGTTTTGTCTTCAGAATCTGAAGGCATGGTCTTAATGTGTCTGCTGTAGAATGACAAGCTCCGGATACCATACCGTCTGCATCACCCATTTTTACCATCATAACACCGTAATATAAGTAGTTGTTCAAAAGAAGTTCTCTTGCCTGTTCTTCTGTCATACCCTTTTTCTGTCTTAATTCCACTAATTTTGCAATGTATGCAGATGTTCTCTCATCTGTTGCCGGATCAACGATTGTTGCACCGCTGATATCAAATCCCGCTTTGTTCTTTTCAATCTCTTCTTTGCTTCCGACTAAGATCAGGTTCGCTGTTCCATCTCTCAACACCGCTTCTGCCGCTTCGTATGTTCTGATATCTTCTGTCTCAGGAAGTACGATTGTCTTCTTGTCAGCTTTTGCTTTTGCTTTGATTACGTCAATAAATCCCATGATTTAAGACCCCTTTCATTTGTTCTCATATAGTTCTATTATAACGCAAAGGTGTTTTGTATACAAGGAGTTTCGTGTGCATTTTAAAAAACAATTCAGAGAGCCTTCTGCAAAAAATGTGCACAGACCCTCTGAATCTTTCCCGTCTTTCAATCTTAAATTCCAAAAATTCTTGTTACAATGGTAAAATACACGAAAATGGTCCCCGTATCTACCAAAGTTGTGATAAGCGGCGCTGCCATGATTGCCGGATCAAGACCGCATTTCTTCGCAATCAACGGCAACATACAACCGATAGTTTTTGCAAGCATAACAGTACACATTAAAGTAAGTCCGAGAGCAAATGCCAACAAAAGATCATGATACATGATGACCACACGTATTCCATTAACAACCGCCAACATAAATCCCACTACAATCGCAACCCGGATTTCCTTAAATACCGCCTTGAAAATATCGTTGAATTCAATCTCGTCCACGGCAAGACCACGAATAATCAGAGTCGAACTTTGGGAACCACAATTTCCACCCGTTCCCGTCAGCATCGGAACAAACGTGTTCAGAAGCGGCATCGCCGCCAGCGCATCCTCATAGTGCCCAAGCAAAAGCCCGGTGATCGTTGCGGATAGCATCAGGAACAGAAGCCATGGGAAACGGCTTTTTGCATGCTGCCATACAGAAGTCTCGAAATATGAATCTTCACTCGGAGAGATACCTGCCATCATTGCGATATCTTCTGTCGTCTCTTCCTGCAGTACGGACATGGCGTCATCAACCGTTACAATTCCCACCATACACATCTCATAGTCTACAACCGGAATTGCAATCAAATTGTATTTATTGATGGTAGAAACAACATCCTCCTGGTCATCATGTGTATAGACATACACCATATTCGTCTCCATAATCTCTTCAATCAGACGATTCTCACCCGTTGTCAAAAGATCTTTGACATCGACAACACCAATAAGCTTTCTCTTCTCAGTTACATAGCATGTATAAATCGTTTCCCGATTGATACCAACCTGTCGAATCTTCAAGATTGCATCTGCCACCGTCATTTCTTTACGCAGAGCAATATACTCCACGTTCATAATGCTTCCGGCACTGTCTTCCGGATACTGCAGCAGCATGTTGATCTGCAGACGCGTCTCTTCATCAGTTGATTGAAGGAGCTTATCTACAAGATTTGCGGGCATCTCTTCCAAAACATCCGCAATATCATCCAGATACATTTCTTCCATGACTTCTTCAATCTCGGCATCGGTGAGCTGATTCACCAGGTCTTCCTGCATTTCACTGCTCATATAGGTAAATGTCTCTGCAGCCTCTTCCTTCGCAAGAAGACGGAAAACTAAAATCCGTTGTCTTTCATTAAATTCTTCGAGAAGGTTTGCAATATCAACAGGATGCCAGTTCTCAAACTCTGCCTTTAAGTCCTTATATTGCCGTTCTTCCAGCATATGCAAAACTTTCTCTTCTTCTGTCATCACAATTCCTCCCCTCAATATACTACTACCATTCTAACCCGTCCGCACAATTTTTGTCAACAATTCGTTTTGCGTACATCCTTCCTTTATAGTATAATGGAAATCAGAAATTTTATCAGGAGGGGCAATATGAAAATTGTCGGCTTAATTACAGAATACAATCCGTTTCACAACGGACACAAATATCATATAGAACAGGCGCTGAAAATAACTGGTTCAGATGCCGCCGTTATCATAATGAGTGGAAATTATGTCCAAAGAGGCGAACCCGCAATTCTGCCAAAACACCTTCGTGCAGAAATAGCTTTGAAATGTGGCGCTGCTGCCGTCTTTGAACTTCCGGTTTGCTACGCCACAGGAAGCGCAGAATTTTTTGCACTTGGTGCCATTTCTTTTCTTGAGAATCTAGGCTGCATCGATTCCATCTGTTTTGGCACAGAATCCGCCGATCTGGATTCACTAAAAACAGTGGCAAAAATTCTTTGTGAAGAACCGGAGCACTACCGAACCTTACTGCAAAAATATATGAAAGCGGGTAACTCCTACCCTTTAGCAAGACAGAAAGCCTTATCAGAATCCACAGACAATCCTTCTCTTGCTTCTTTTTTGGAACTTCCGAATAATATATTGGGGATCGAGTATTTGAAAGCTTTATACCGATTAAAAAGCAAAATCATACCTTATGCTCTCCAACGGATCGGAGCCGGATATCACACACTGGATTTGAATCTTGCATACCCCTCCGCATCCGGAATACGCGCACTTCTTGCAGAAACAGACCGCGTAACTCCAGATATTTTAAACCCTTTCGTTCCTCAGGAAGCAGTTTCTCTTTTCACAAGTAAGTGGAATACCCGATATCCTGCTTTTGCAGATGACTATTCGCTCTTATTGAAATACAAACTTTTGTCTATGTCCTCTGAACAACTGACAGAATATATGGATATATCCGAAGATCTGGCAAATCGGATCCTAAAATACCGAAATCACCTTGTTACATTCCGGCAATTCTGTGATCTGATAAAAACAAAGCAATTGGCATACACCCGGGTCAGCCGCGCACTGTTGCATATTCTTCTGGATATCCGCAAACAAGATATGGAAATATATCAGCAGCAAATTTTTCATGGTTACGCAAGACTCCTCGGCTTTCGGAAAGATACTGCCGGCTTTCTTACCATTGCAAAGGGCAAAAGCAGAATACCGATACTTTCCAGGCTGGCTGCCGGCAATGAAATTGAAGAGCCGTTTCAAACCATGTTAAAGCATGATATCTTTGCCTCGAATCTATATGAATCCATTCTCACCGAAAAATTCAAAACACCTTTTATAAATGAATATGAGCATCCGGTTGTCCGTATATAGGACATCCGGATGCTCATATTCTCTTATCTGTTTTTTCTCGTACATGTAACTGCCAAAGCTCCCGGTCCAATATGGCACGCCACACTTAAGGACAATGGATCCATGTCAATTTCCACGTTCGGAATCCTTGCTTGAATCTCTTCTTTCCACTTCTGCGCATCTTCTTTCGAGGATGTATATGCGGCCTGAATGCAAACCGGCTCGCCCTGAAAACGTTCTTCCATATCTTTTTCAATGGCATCCAGCATAATCTTCTTTGCCTGCTTCCAGCCCCTGGCTTTTGCAAAAGCATCCAGCTTTCCTCCCTGGATCTGTAATACCGGTTTGATGTTCAAAACTGCTCCGACAGCAGCAGCAGCCGGTGTGATTCTTCCACCTTTTTTCAGATATTTCAAGGTATCTACTGTAATATAAATGCTGGATTCTCTTCCTTCCGCCTCAAGAATTTCCTTAATCTCCTGCGCTCCTTTTCCCTCTTTTACAAGATCAATTGCTTTTAAAACAGATTGCTTTAACGTCACAGACACTCTCTGATTATCTACAACCTGTACCTTCCCATCATACTCTTTGGAAAGCATCATCGCATTCTCACATGCAGCACTTAGCCCGCTTGACATCGGAATATAAACGAGTTCATCATATTCCTGCAGGATTTCCTCCCACATATCCATCAAATCTCCCGGTGCAGGCTGTGATGTCGAAATATCTGCATCATTGGTAAGTTTCTGATAAAACTCTTCCTGCGTAATTGTAATATCCTCCAGATATAATTCTCCGTTAATAAAAAATGGCATCGGAAATACTCTAATTCCTAATTCTTTTCCTTTATCTTGTGTAATTCCGCTGTTACTGTCTGTCACAACTGCTACTTTTCCCATCATTACCTCCTTAAGTCAGCCTTATATCTCTATTACTTCCGAAACTTCGTCTCTTTTTGCAACCACAATATGTATGTCATCCCCAGTGTACGGGTTATCACCCAACGTCACTTCCAGCTTTACCGTCTCATACGCAAGGCTTTCATAATTATTGTCCTTGCTGAGATGTCCAAGCATTACACATTGCAATCTGTCATGAAGTATATCACAAAGAAGTCTTCCTGACAATTCATTTGACAAATGCCCCTGATCTCCCATCACTCTGCGTTTCAACGGATATGGGTATGGACCCACTTCCAACATATGAATATCGTGATTTGCCTCTAGGACAAGTGCATTCACATCTTTTAGATTCTCTACTATATACCTATCATATACACCCAAATCCGTAGCTACCGCAACTGTTTTATCCGCTTCCTCCACACGAAATCCAGAAGGTTCCATTGCATCATGGGATATAGCAAAAGGACGGATAGAAAGACACCCTAATTCAAATGTCTCATCTATGTTCACCGAATGCAAAAGCCCTTCCGGCATCTTTCCAAGTCCTTTGTAGGCTTCAATTCCCTGTATTGTTCCCTTTGTTGCGTAAACAGGAATCTGATATTTTCGGCTGAATACTCCAAGCCCTTGAATATGATCCGAATGCTCATGCGTGATCAATATTCCATCCAGTTTGGCACAATCCACCCCAATTTCCTTCAAACCTTCTTCAATGCGTTTCTTACTGATTCCCACATCAATCAATATATTTGTATCCTCGCCGCCAACATAGATACAGTTTCCACTGCTTCCGCTGGCAATACTGCAAAGTTTCATGTCCTTATCTCCTGTTAAGTTCTCTTTATTACTTTTTCTATCTGTTCTTCCGTCTCCGCAAATGTACCGCTATTATCTATCACTACATTACAGTAACTACGATACGAAGCTTCGTCTGCCTGCGAATCCATGATCTGCCTGATTTTTCCTTCGCTCAACATTCTGGAGTCTTTCAGTCTCTGTACTCTTACCTCTCGGTTCACAAAAATATACCACAATTCTTTACAGAATTCCTCATAATGATCTTCCATAAGCAGTGCGGATTCAATAAGAAAAAGCGCAACACCTTCCCGCTCTGCCTTTCTTAGTTCTTCCCTTACGTATGCTTTCACTTCCGGATGCACGATTTCATTCAGCATCTTCAGTTTCCTCATATCTGCAAACACAAGATTCCCCAACTTCTTTCGGTCAATCCTGCCGTCTTCATATAGAATTTCTTTGCCAAACACATCCACAATTCTTTTATAGCAGATATTCCCCGGTTCCTGCAGCTTACGGGCTGCAAGATCGGTTTTCAAAATCCTAGCGCTGTATTTTTCTTCCATATAGTCCAGTATCCGACTCTTTCCAGATCCGATTCCTCCGGTGATTCCAATTACTTTCATCTATTTTGCCTCGTACCATGTGGAACCGGTATGCATATCGATATCCAAAGGAACATCTAAAGATGCGGCGCCTTCCATTTCCTGTTTCAAAATTTCTTTCACCTGTTCTATTTCCGTTTCGTGTGCTTCGATCAAGAGTTCGTCATGCACCTGAAGCACCAGTCTTGATTTCATATGTTTGTCTTTCAACGCACGATTTACACCTATCATGGCTATTTTCATAATATCTGCCGCAGTTCCCTGAATCGGCGCATTCATGGCAACGCGCTCTCCAAAAGACCGCTGCACAAAATTTCCCGAACTCAGTTCCGGAACCGGCCTCCTTCGCCCGAACAACGTGACCACATATCCCATTTCTTTTGCATGTGCTACTGCATCATCCAAAAACTTTTTGATGCCCGGATATGTTTCAAAATAACTTTCAATATACTTTGCAGCTTCCTTTTTCGTAATGCTTAAATCCTGACTCAATCCGAAAGAACTAATTCCATAAACAATCCCGAAATTTACTGCTTTTGCATTACGTCGTTCTAAATCAGTCACTTCATCAAAGGGAATATGAAATACCTGGGACGCTGTAATCCTATGAATATCCCTCGCCTCCCGGTACGCATTGATCAGCGCTTCGTCACCGGAACAGTGCGCTAAAATGCGCAACTCAATTTGCGAATAGTCCGCATCTACAAATGTATATCCCTCTTCCGGAATGAACACTTTACGAATCAGCCTTCCAAGTTCCATACGCACAGGGATGTTTTGCAGATTCGGCTCAGTGCTGCTGATCCGACCTGTCGCAGTAATGGTCTGATTGAATTTCCCGTGAATCCTTCCGTCTTCACTAATATAATTGGCCAACCCGTCCGCATAAGTGGATTTTAATTTAGCAAGCTGACGGTACTCCAGTATTTTTGCCACAACCGGATATTCCGGCGCCAATTTATCAAGTACATCTGCAGCTGTGGAATATCCTGTCTTCGTCTTTTTCCCATTCGGAAGATTTAAATGCTCAAACAGCACCACACCGAGTTGTTTAGGCGAGTTAATATTAAATGTCTCTCCCGCTTCCTCATAAATTTCCTTTTCCAATTCCGCGATTCTTGTTCCAAGCTGCTCTCCATAGAGCTTCAAAGCCTCCCCTTCAATTCTGACACCCGCCTGTTCCATGTCAAACAAAGTAAAAACAAGTGGCATCTCAATATCCCGGAACAAATGATACATTTCTTTTTCCATCAGTTGCTTTTCAAGAACGTCTGCTGCAGCAAATGCGGTGTACGCCATATAACATGCCTTTTTCATTCCCTCCAGCTTATCGTCCAACATAAGATCAAGCTGTTCTCTTGCCACATCATCATATTCATAATCGCTTTTCAGGGGATTCAGAAGATATGCCGCTACAATTGCATCAAAGGCTGTTTCTTCTTTCTCAAAATCAATCCAGGAAAGAGCTTCTTTGATGTGAAACATCGAAACCTTGTTCACAACTCCTGTGAGGTGCTTGATCTTCTCTTTTACATACGAAAAAGTGATTTCTTCTCCGATAGATATCGCATAAATGTGATCCTTCCCAAAGCAAATTGCAACTCGCTCAATTCCCGCCTGATTTGCAAAAAGCGGTAATACATTTTCTTCTTTTAGAAGGACAATTCCAACT
Organism: Lachnospiraceae bacterium EP-SM-12S-S03; assembly: GCA_020540725.1. Classification (GTDB taxonomy): domain Bacteria; phylum Bacillota; class Clostridia; order Lachnospirales; family Lachnospiraceae; genus Faecalimonas. The sequence goes on along the minus strand of JAJBSL010000044.1, from coordinate 2,094 downwards.
GTCTCTGCCTCTTCTGCCACCTTAAATACCATTTCTGCCTCAGATTTTTTCTGCACTTCCCGAAAAGAGTCCTCCACGCTGCTGGCCGGCGCAGACACTTCAAACCGGCCAAGAAGATTCTTAAATTGCAGTTTCTGAAAAAATACATAAGCTTCTTCTGTATACAAGTCCCCCAGTTTCGCATCGGAAAGTTCATACTGAATATCCGCATTCACACAGATTGTCGCCAGTTCCTTGCTCATCTGCGCCAGATCATAATGCTCTTTCAACGCTTTGGATGCTCTTGGAGGTTTCAATTCTTCTACATGAGAAAATGCGTTCTCAATCGATCCATATTCCGTAATAATCTTTGTCGCCGTTTTTTCCCCTATACTAGGCACTCCCGGAATATTATCAGACGCATCTCCCATCAATGCCTTCAAATCTATAAACTCTCTTGGCGTCACACTATATCGTTCTTTTACGTCTGCCGCATAATAATCTTCAATCTCTGTCTTCCCCTGCTTTGTCTTCGGAATCCGAATCTTTACCTTCTCCGTTGCCAGTTGAAGCAAATCCCTATCCCCGGAAATAATCGATACATTCATCCCCTTTTCTTCACAAAGACAGGAAATGGTACCTAATATATCGTCTGCCTCCAAGCCTGCCTGTTCCACAGTTTTCACGCCCATGGCTTTTAATACTTCTTTCATAACAGGCACTTGTTGACGAAGTTCTTCTAACATCGGTTTCCTTGTTCCTTTATAATCCGTATACATCTCATGCCGAAATGTCGGTGCATGTACATCAAATGCAACTGTTAAATATTCTGGTTTTTCCTCCTCAAGTATCTTAAAAAGAATATTCAAAAATCCATAGATTGCATTCGTGTGAAGTCCTTCTGAATTCGTCAGATCCGGGACTCCGTAAAAAGCTCTGTTTAAAATGCTATGTCCATCTATAAGAACTATTTTTTCACTCATATTCTATCTCCCATCATCGCGCTGTTTTTGCGCCATCAAATTCGCAATTGTCTTCTCCAATGCCTCAAAAGCTTTTTCTGGAGAGTCGATATATAAAACTGTTTCTTCCATCGGACATTTTCCGGTTCTTGTACGATTCTCAATATAAGGAACCATCTCTCCATATGCATAATCCATTCCTGCTTTTTCAAGAAATTCTCTGGCATTTTCACTCATAATCTTTCCGTAAACCGCGTCTGCTTTCCCAAGAACCGTCATCAGCGCTGCCGCTTTCCCAATCACTTTATCTGCAATGACACAACCTTGGAATGCACTCTGATTCACTCGCAGTTCCATCATAAGCGGTTTGATTCCCATCGCATCTGATGTTTTTTCACATCCATCCGAAGATAAGATCACACAGCTTGTCTGCTTCTCCTCTAATATTTTCACTGCACGTTTTAATCTATCGTTCAAAGAGAATGCCTCCTTTTTTCAAAGCCATATAAAGAGCCGGAATTACAAGAATCTGAATCACGATTCCCGGAATACCGGAAACAATGCCTCCCACAAAAGCAGCCTGATTGGCAAAAGGCGCTGTAAAATGTAGAATCTTCACACCAAAAACGAGAGAAATTCCATATATCAGTCTTCCTGCAACCATAGCTGTCAAAAGGCTCACATACACATTAGTTTTGCGAATCATAACGCCCGTTACGATTCCATATGCCGCAAGTTCTACAATCATAAAGTACACTTTAGGTACCGGCGGCATCCCCGTAAGGATTGAACTTAAAACAGGAACCAAAACTCCTATAAGCCCACCGTAATACGGACCAAGAAGAATTCCCGCCATCAAAACCGGAATATGGATGGGAAGAAAGATGCCTCCTCCATTTGTCCCGAATATATGAAATGCCTGCGGCAGAAGAATCCCAAGGGCAACCAAAAGTCCACCGAATGCCATCTTCGTCACTTTGTTATTTATCTTTTCTTTTTCTTTCAATTTCATTCTTTTTTCTCCGATCTATGGATTTTCCACGCAGTGTATTTTATGATGTAGGATTCCGAAGGAATTTTCTATGTAGAGTAGGTTAGAGGGCTTCTGCCCTCTTTCCCCTCATCAAACCGTGCATGAGGTTCTCCCTCACAC
>JAJBSL010000043.1 GCA_020540725.1 Lachnospiraceae bacterium EP-SM-12S-S03 | reverse complement strand
TCGAGGGCATAACCAGGACGGTTTAAGGAAGAACAAAGGATGATTTCTTGTATGTGGTTTTGAAGGTACATACCTTTATAAAACATCTAGCAATGCTAGGTGTTTTTTTGTATAGGAAATTGTGTTCTATATAATAAATCTTGTTCAATAAAAAGTGAAACTATGATAGAATGATAATTGACTTTAAAAGGGATAAAGGAGAAAGGAAATGAGAGGAAAAACAAAAGAAAATGTCAGTATTGCCAACATTTATCAACTGGATGGAAGGGTTCCGGTTCACAAGGCGATACCATTTGGTCTGCAGCACATTTTAGCGATGTTTGTGTCGAATCTGACACCGATTATTTTGATCGCATCTTCAGCGGGAATGGAACAAGAGAAAGTCGCTGTGTTACTGCAAAATGCCATGTTTATGGCAGGAATTGCAACACTTGTACAATTATATCCACTGGGGAAAGTTGGGGCAAGGCTTCCGATCGTAATGGGAGTCAGTTTCACATTTGTAACATTATTATCATACATCGGAGCGCAGTATGGCTATGATGCGGTTGTAGGTTCGGTTATCATAGGAGGTCTGCTTGAAGGAATGTTGGGACTCCTGGCAAAATACTGGCGCAGAATCATTACACCGGTTGTTGCGGGGATTGTTGTTACGACAATTGGATATTCCTTGTTATCAGTAGGTGTACGCTCTTTTGGAGGCGGATATACAGAAGATTTTGGATCTGTAAAGAATTTGACAATCGGTACGATCACATTGTTGGCATGTTTACTTTTTAATATTTTTGCCAAATCTTTTTGGAAACAACTGTCAGTCTTATTTGGATTGCTTGTAGGATATGGAGTTTCGTTTGCAATGGGAATGGTGGATTTGTCTTCTTTGTTGTCAAATGGGTGGATTGCATTTCCAAGAATCCTGCCGGTAATGCCGGAATTTAACATCAATGCGATTATATCCGTATTTATTATTTTCCTAGTGTCAGCAGCGGAAACGATTGGAGATACTTCTGCAGTAGTAGCGACAGGACTTGGCAGAGAAGTGACGGAGAAGGAGATATCTGGATCTCTTGCATGTGACGGACTTTTAAGTTCGGTATCCGGACTTTTTGGCTGTCCTCCGGTTACATCATTCAGTCAGAACATAGGATTGGTGGCGATGACAAAAGTTGTGAACAGATTTACAATTATGATGGGGGCATTGTGCATGATTCTGGCAGGATTTTTCCCGCCGATCGGAGCATTTTTCAATTCTCTTCCCGAATCAGTACTTGGTGGCTGCACGATTATGATGTTTGGAACGATTATGGTCAGCGGGGTACAGATGCTTGCCAAGGCAGAATTTACACAGAGAAATGTAATCATTACAGCACTTTCCCTTGCTATTGGAATTGGATTTACATCAGCGAGTGAAGCTGATATATGGAAAGTGTTTCCGCAGATGATACAGGATATTTTCGGTGGAAACTGTGTAGCAGTTGTTTTTGTAGTATCGATTATATTGAGTATTGCGCTTCCGAAGGATATGGAGATCAAACGTCTTACCGGAGAGCAATAGACAGGAGAGAGATATGAGGGAGAAACATAAAAAAATCAAATTGATTCTTCAATTTTTTGAAGGATCAAAGAAATATTTTGTGGCGGCGGTGATAGCTTCGCTTGCCACTACTATTTTGAATGCTCTGACACCGCAGATTTTCCGTTTTAGCATTGATGAAGTGTTGAATGGGGATAAATATATCTTTTTGTCAGAGCATTTGTGGATTGTATCCGGACTTCTCATAGCAGTTGCTGTTTTATCCGGATTTTCTATGTTTATAAGTCGGACGAACACGGCAAAAGCAGGGGAAAACTTTGCAAAAAATATGAGGGACACGCTATTTATCCACGTACAGAAACTTCCAATGAAGTGGCATGACAAAAATCAGACCGGAGATATTATTCAGCGGTGTACTTCAGATGTGGAAGTGATACGAAATTTTGTTGTAACGCAGCTTTTGGAAGTATTCCGTACAGTTTTCTTAGTTTCGGTATCGTTTGTGATCATGGTTTCCATGAATGTGAAACTCTCACTTGTAACGTTGGCTTTTGTCCCGGTTGTTGTGGCATATTCGGCTATATTTTATAGATTAATAGCCAAAAGATTCACAGTGGCTGATGAGGCGGAAGGAGAGCTTTCTACTGTAGTACAGGAAAATGCAACAGGGGTCCGGGTTGTCCGGGCTTTCGGACGCGAGAAATTCGAGATGGATCGTTTTCGGGAAAAGAATGATATTTTTGCAAAACTTTGGATTCGCCTTGGAACCATTTCCGGTTTGTATTGGGGTGTGGGAGACTTGATCACAGGATTACAGGTTGTGACAATCATTGTACTGGGAGCAATAGAAGCGGTGAACGGAAAGATTTCTGTCGGAGAATTTATTGCATTTGCGTCCTATAATACAACGCTTGTATGGCCGATTCGCGGACTTGGCAGAATTTTATCGGATATGAGTAAGGCAGGAGTTTCTTTTGAGCGTGTGGACTATATCATAAGCGGAAAAGAAGAAGCATATGGGGAACAACAGGAAGATGCACATAGCGGATATGATATCGAATTTTCTCATGTGAATTTTGCATATGAACATGGAAATGAAGTGTTAAGAAATGTGAATTTTGCAATCCCGGAAGGACAGACTTTTGGAATCTTGGGAGGAACCGGAAGTGGAAAGTCCACGATCATTCAGCTTCTTACAAGGCTTTACGAGCTTTCTGAAGGGCAGGGAAGTATCAAGATCGGCGGGAAGGATATTCGTGAAATTCCGCTAGAAACACTTCGTAAAAGCGTAGGAATGGTATTACAAGAGCCGTTTTTATATTCCAGAACGATTCGGGAAAATATTGCGGCAGCAAATCCGGATGCAACGTTGGAAGAGATTAGAAACGCTGCAAAAATTGCATGTGTAGATGAGGCGGTCATGAGTTTTGCGGATGGTTATGATACTTTGGTTGGAGAAAGAGGTGTTACTCTTTCCGGAGGACAGAGGCAGCGTGTTGCCATAGCAAGAATGCTTTTGCAGAAAGCGCCGATCATGATATTTGATGATTCTTTGTCAGCGGTAGACTCGGAAACAGATTCTATGATCAGGCATGCACTGAAAGAACACATGAAAGATGCCACCGTGATCCTGGTTTCGCATAGAGTGACAACACTTATGGGAGCGGATCGGATTATGGTGCTGAATCAAGGTGAGATGGAAGAAATAGGATCTCACCAGGAATTGATTCAGAAACAAGGCATTTACCGTAGAATCTATGAGATTCAGATGAGCCATGATGACAGAGCAAAAATGAACCAGCAGGGGGAGGTGTAAATATGGCGGCTTATGAAGAACAAGAATATAATAAACCGTTTAGTTTTCGCATATGGGCGAAAATGCTTCCTTTTTTTAGACCGTACAAGAAGTATTTTGTGATTACTTTAGGATTAAATATCCTTCTGGCAGCGATTGATGTATTAGTACCACTGTTTCAGAGTTATGCCATTGATCACTTCATTACACCAAAGACAATGGACGGGATTCAGAGCTTTGCGCTTGTATATGTGGGAGTGATCGTTACGCAGACTGTGTGTGTCTATCTTTCAGTACGGGCGGCAACTATCATTGAAATGAATGTTGGAAAAGACTTAAAATGGGCGCAGTTTGAACATTTGCAGACATTATCTTTTTCCTACTATAATACGACTCCAGTGGGGTATATTCATGCGCGTGTGATGAGTGACACTCTGCGGATTGCCGGTATGATCGCCTGGGGACTTGTGGATATGTTTTGGGCGTTTATCTATGTTGTCAGTGTATTTCTGATCATGTTTATCCTCAATGCACGTCTTGCATTGATCATTATGCTGATTGTACCGTGTATTGCGCTGCTTACGGTATATTTTCAAAATAAGATCCTGCACTGGAACCGGAAAGTAAGAAGAATCAATTCACAGATTACAAGTGCCTACAATGAAGGGATTACAGGAGTCAAAACTTCCAAAAGTATGGTCATTGAAAAAGATAATGAGAAACATTTCTTTGAGAAAACGAAGGATATGCACCGCGCGGCAAGCCGTTCTGCGAAATTAAATGCGATTTATATTCCAATTATTCTATTTTTTAGTTCTGTGGCATCGGCAGTCGTATTGGCCAGAGGCGGTTATATGGTGCAAAGTGATTTGATGAAACTTGGAACTTTGTCGGTATTTATTTCTTATGCAGTTGTAATTTTTGAGCCGATTCAGCAGCTTGCAAGGCTGTTGGCAGATCTGATCTCTTGTCAGGCAAATATTGAGCGTGTCACAGACCTTTTGGAACAGAAACCAAATGTAACAGATCGGGAGGACGTGATCGAGAAATACGGTGATGCTTTTATGCCGAAGAAGGAAAACTGGGAGAAGATCAAAGGTGATATTGTGTTTGATGATGTTTCTTTCCGGTATCCGGATGGCAAAGAATATGTATTAGAGCATTTTAACCTTCATGTGCCGGCGGGAATGAATGTGGCGATTGTGGGTGAGACGGGAGCCGGAAAATCTACGCTTGTCAATCTTGTGGGAAGATTTTTTGAGCCAACAAAAGGACACATTCTGATCGATGGTGTGGATTATAGAGAACGGTCTCAGCTTTGGCTGCATAGTCAGATTGGCTATGTGTTACAGAATCCGCATTTGTTTTCCGGAACGGTAAGAGAGAATATCCGTTATGGAAGACTGGACGCTACAGATGAGGAAATTGAAGAGGCAGCAAGAAGCGTTTCGGCAGATGAAGTTGTAAATAAACTGGAACATGGATATGACAGTGACGTAGGAGAAAGCGGTGGAAGGCTCTCTACGGGAGAGAAGCAACTGATTTCGTTTGCAAGAGCAATCCTTGCGAATCCAAGCATCTTTGTATTGGACGAGGCAACTTCTTCTATTGATACGCAGACAGAGCAATTGATCCAAAAAGCAACGGATCATCTGCTAAAAGGACATACTTCTTTTGTAATTGCGCATCGCCTTTCGACGATTCGCAAGGCAGATTTGATTTTAGTTGTAAAAGATGGAAAGATCATTGAGCGAGGAAACCATCAGGAATTGTTAAAACAGAAAGGATATTATTACGATCTGTATTCCAAACAGTTTGAAGAAGAATCTGCAATGCAGATATTTTCTGAAGAAGACGATATGAAATAAGGGGGATATAAGTTGGAATTTGAAAAATTTCTAAAGGGAATAGAGATGATGCCGGAAGCGATAGAAAAACTTAAGAAACTTTCTATTCCGGAAGAAGAATATGGGGAGATGAAGCGGCTATTCTATCGGGAGAAAGAGCAGTTTTACAAAGCAATTTTAAAGGAAAGAGATTACCGACTTAGGTTCCTGTACTATTTTTGCAGGTTTGCATGTGATGCACATAAAGATTATGTGGAAAAAGGAATCGAAGATTCTGTTTATTGGGATACTTTTTCAGATTTGACGATATGGTGTGGAAACTGTTATCGGGATTATGGAGAATACGGACTTGAGGAGTATGACTGGCTGGCACATCATGTAGAATTACAATTGTTTCGTCTCGGAAGACTTCAGTTTGAAAAAACATTGTCTGAATGGGAGATTCTTCATGAGAAAACGGTGATTAGTGTTCATGTTCCACAAGGCGAAAAACTGGAGATAGAAGCGTGCAGAGAGTCGGTGAAAAGAGGATATGAGTTTTGGGGAAAAGAGTATACATATCTTTGTGATTCGTGGTTGTTAGATCCAAAACTCCGAAAGATTTTGAAAGAAGATTCTAATATTTTAGAGTTTCAAAAGATGTTTGACGTTGTTTCGATTGATAAAGAAAGCCGACAGGCGGAAGAGAGAATTTTCATAAAACTAGAAGAGAATCCGCGAGATTATCCGGAAGATACAAGCCTTCAAAGAGAGGCAAAAAGATATTTGATAAACGGCGGAATACTTGGATGTGCACTAGGTGTATTGAAATAGAAAACTTGCAGGATATTGCGTAGTATTACGCATCCTGCAAGTTTTTTATTTAGTCTTTTCTATACGCAGTGTCTCTAAAAATGGTTTCAAGAGTCTTTCGCCATGATCAACTAACGAAAAACGGTGCTGCTGCAGGCACCAGGAATATGCAAGCCCGATCTGCATATTTGCAATGACGTCAGTAAGTTCGGCATAAGAATGTGTGCTATCAATTTCGTGATTCTCCTGTCCTTCTTTGATAAGAGACCGGAGAATTTTATAATAACGCCGATCCTGATTGAGAATATGCCTGGAAGAGGATGTCATTACTTGAAGTCCGTATATGGACGGATACAAATCTGCATAAGGAGAGTTTTCCAAGTTTGTCATTACAAATTGATTAAATAGAATCAATTTGTCGATTGCGTGCTGAGCCGGATCACATTTTGCATACCACGCGTCATATCCGATATCATATACATATGCAATGGTGAAAAGCAAATCGTCTTTCCCATGAAAATGGTGATAAAATGCGCTTCTAGATGTAGCAGAAGCATCAATAATCTGAGAAATCGTTGTTTCTTCATAGCCTTGTGAAAGAAAAAGCTTCCAGGCAGAAGTCATGATTTTGTCTTTTGTTCGTTTCTTTTGTGGCATTTCCAATGTCTAAATCCTCCGTTAGAAGTTATGTCTGTTTACTAGTTTAACCGCAAGCATTACTTTTGTCAAATAAAGGCTTAAAGCAAAAATAATTGACGATAAAAGGCGGTTATGATAAAATAACGGAAAAAAAGGAACGCAGTACGGAATGTAGTGTTTACTGTAAACATAAAAAGCAGGAGAATATGTATATGAGAAAATTTAGAGTAAAAAAGGAGCAGAACAGACAGGAGATGATCTGTGCCATAGAGGCATCTTTGCTTATGGGATTTCAGACGATGAATGCTGAGTTTCCTGTGATAACAGATACAGAAGGAATGGAACTTCCGAATACATGGGAAGAAGTCGGGAAGCTTTGGAAACTTTCAGAATCAGAGATTCCTAAGGAGTATGTATCCTCATCAGTTCATTTCGGGGAAGTATTTGATCTAGATTTCCGCAAACAACATGGGTTGGAAGAGTTGTTTGCGAAAGGAAATATTTTGAAAGATGAGAATCACGATCTTCTTCCGGATCAGATAGACATTAAGTTTATTCTGCCGGAACAAGTGGACAGAGGAATGTTATTGTCTGCCTGCAATCTTGCGTTTCGCTTTGGAATGGAAACCACATCTTATGGAGGCAATATTGTTGCAGAAGAAAGCTATGAAGGCAATGCGATTGTGTTTGAGGACGGAGAGGAACCGGAAATGTGGATGGAAGAGAATCCGTCAAAGATTCGAATCCATTTGAAAGGACGGGGAACAAAACTGCTTTGCTTTGCAACAGAGATTTGCAAAACATTTCCACAGTTAAATGTGATGAGAAGCTGGCGGGATGCGCTTATGGAGATGACCGATGACTTTGTATTACGGGGCGGTGACGGGCAGCTTGCAGCACTTCATGCAGCTTCCAACATGGAGGGAAAGGCTTGCACATTATATGGAGCTCCATACATTACCGAAAGACAGAAGTCCTATTTCAAGGAGAGTACGTTTTACAATTATAAGTCCGGACGGAAAATGTATGAAAAAACATATGAACTTCCATGGGAAGTAACTACGTTCCATAATATTTTAAAAGAACAGGTGTATCCGAAGATAAAGAAGGGAGCTGTTCTCAAAATAGAAGGTGCGCTTAGCGAGAGCCGTGAGTTTAGAAGAACTTTTGCGGAGAAGATTCGACAAGAAGCAGAAAATCAAGGGTGCACAGAAGTAGATGTTTCTCTCGTATGTGCGTATAAACAAGGATTTTCATGGGTGACAGAACAGATTGTTCCGAAAGTGAAAGAATATAAAAAGAACAGCGGAAATGTACAGAGTCTGGAAATTTATTTTAAACCATTTCTTCCGGAAGGACAGACGGAGTGGGTAGATGAGAACGGTGCAACTCCATCTTACGATAATCTGAATGCAGAGAACCCGGATAAATGGTATGATCTTCCAATCCGATATCTTCAGGAACTTTATCCGGTGCAGGACGTGTTAATGAAAGAATTAGATCTTACAGAGGAACAGATTGTATTTCTTCCATACAAAGGAGAAGAAAATATTACGTATTTGGTCCAGGCATATGGAGAGGGAAATACTCCTGTTTTGAAAGAAACACATAAAGTGTATTGTTCTGAGAGACCATATTTGGATGAATATCCGGGACTTGGCAAAGTACATCCGTCAACCGGATATATCCGAGTGGAATTGGACGGAGAAGAGATTATTTTGCAGACTGTGAAGACGGACTTGGAAGAAGTATGGGATATCTATCAGAAAGAGGTCTTGAAGGATTGTAGAAATTATATTGAAACGAAACACAACGGAAGCGTGAAAGTAGCAAATCAGCCTTTGTTTTATAAGCTCCTTTTAGATGTGTCTGTCAGTGAACCGGATGAGCGCATAGGATGCAGGGAGGACATGATTTCTTCGCTGGATGCATTGCATGAGGATATGTATTTTGCCGGAAGTGATTATTTTAAAAATTACGGAGCACACCATGGAGATGGAATGCTGGATGCACCGGGACTCATCTTACCGGAGATACATAATAGAGAAGGGGAAAGTCCGAGATTTCGCGTTGTACTTTTTGGACCACTCAGAAAGCAGGCGTGCGTGCTTTGTCAAGAAGAGGTAGTTTTTGAACAGAGAAAACGAGAAGAGGTTCACGTAAAAATCAGTCGGATTGGTTGGAAGAAGGAAAGACTGCAGATTATAGTACAGACGGATGGTGTTTCTGAACGATTATTAAAGTCTTACGCAGAACTGATGCAGGAAAAAGTGCTTGGCATTTCAGAAAAGTTAGGGAACTGTGAAGTGATTTTCCTTGACAGGAATGGAAATTCTTTCTGCGCTCAAGTAGAGGAACAAGAGATACAAAAGGATGGAAAGATTGAAGAAATAGATCTGCATGAGCAGGAACTCATTGGATATGAAATGTATCTTGAGATTATGGAACAGTTGAAGAGAATTCCACAGATTGAAGTATTTGAGACCGCAACGTCTTACGCGGGAAGAAAAATTTATGGAATCTGGCTGAAACCGGAAGTAAAAGGATATCTTTCCATGACAAAACGGTTATCCATGATACCGAGTGAGATCATCAATGCCAGACATCATGCCAATGAGGTGTCCAGCACCAATGCGGCATTTATTCTGTTAAAGAAACTTCTGACAGACGAGAAATACCGGGAACTTTCACAGAAAATGAATCTGGTTCTTGTTCCGATGGAAAATGTAGATGGGGCAGCCATTCATTATGAACTGCAGAAGGAACATCCTCACTGGAAATTCCATGTAGCGAGGTTTAATTCCATTGGCAAAGAATTTTACCGTGAACATTTCCAACAAGATACGTTGCATGAGGAAGCTATGGGACTCTCCAGATTGTATGAGAAGTTTGTTCCGGATATTCTTGTGGATAACCACGGTGTTCCGAGCCATGAGTGGGAGCAGCAGTTCTCAGGATATACATCCCCTTCATATAAAGGCTTCTGGCTTCCAAGGTCGTTATTATATGGATATTTCTGGTATGTTACGAATCCGGAGTATGCAGGGAACTATAAAGTCAATAAGGTGATGGAAGATGTGATCGCAGATCAGATTGCAGAGAATCCGGAAATGACAGCGTGGAATAAAGAGTGGAGTGCACAATTTGAGAAGTATGCCCACGCATGGCTTCCAAAGCTGTTCCCGGCAGAGTATTATAAAGATATGATCAATTACTGGATTCCGTTTGCAGCGGATAAAAATCACAGATATCCGTCGATTCGCTATCCATGGATTACAACCGTGGCATATACGAGCGAAGTGGCAGACGAGACGGCACAGGGAGAATATTTGAACTTATGTGCCAAGGCACATGTAGCACATGATGAAGCAACGATTCAAATGCTGATGCAGGCAGAACATGTGGTAAAGAGCAGTTGCATGTGCACAGAACAGAAGGTTTTTACTGAGTACTTAAGACAACGACCAATGATTGTCCGGTATTCAGAAAAATAAATATCACTTTAAGGAGGAGAAAAATATGGAACTCATTAAATTACTTGGCGTGTTAATCGTAATTGTAGGATTTGCGCTGAAACTGGATTCGATTCTCATTATTTTCCTGGCGCTTATCACAACAGGAATTGTCGGAGGCCTTGGTTTTGAAGGACTTCTTGAGACAATCGGAACAAACTTTGTAGCAAATAGAAGTATGGCGATTTTCATTATGATTTTAATCGTAACCGGAACGCTGGAAAGAAACGGTCTGCGTGAATCCGCAGCGGACTTGATCAAAAAAGTAAAAGGCGCTACAGCCGGAAAACTGGTATGTGCTTATGGTGTAATGCGTGGATTCTTTGGTGCATTTAACGTTGGATTCGGAGGCGGTGTAGCTGGTTTTGTTCGTCCGGTACTTATTCCGATGGCAGAAGGTGCGATTAAAAATGCAGGACATGAACCGAAAGAAGAGCATATGGAAGAAGTCAAAGGTATGGCAGCCGCTATGGAAAATATTACATGGTTCTTCTTCCAGGTATTGTTCGTAGGAGGTTCCGGTGGAATTCTTGTGCAGACAACACTTGCATCACTTGGTTATGAGGTAGAACTGATTGACCTTGCGGCGAAAGAAATTCCGATTGCATTGATTTCACTTTTAGTTGTATGTACGTATATGATGCTGAAAGAGAAGAAGCAGATGAAGAAATATTATGGGGATAAGAAGTAGGAGGGGCGAATATGGATGCATTAAAATTTATACATGTAGGCGATACATTTAATACAACCCTTCTGGAAGTTGTATGGATTATTGTTGGTTTGATCACAATTTACGCAGGAATTAAAAACCTGCTTGACAAAGAGAATCCGTCAAGAGTAGGAACTGCTATTTTCTGGTGCTCTTTTGGTATTGTATGTGCGTTTGGTACATGGCTTCCGGCAAAGGTTTCCGGTGTACTTGTTATTGTGATGTGTATGCCGCCGATTTTCAAGAAAGTAAAGGTGGGTACAACAAATGCACCTACAAAAGAGCATATGCATGCACAGTATAAGAAGATTGGAATGAAGATATTTGTTCCGGCTTTCTGTGTAGCTGTTTTTTCACTTGCGTTGGCATTATTTAGTAACATCAGCTCTATGATTTCTATTACATTTGGTGTAATCGTAGCAGTGATCATTTTGATCGCATATGATCCGAAAGAGAATAAACCGGATGTATTTTTAAAGGATTCTGAGAGATTCCTTTCTATTATGGGACCTCTTTGTATGCTTCCGCAGCTTCTTGGATGTCTTGGAGGTGTATTTACAGCAGCAGGTGTCGGAGACGTCATTGCAGGTATTGTTGAGAACATTGTTCCGAAGGGAAATGTAAACGTAGGAATCATCGTATTTGCAATTGGTATGGCGCTTTTCACAATGATCATGGGAAATGCGTTTGCAGCGATTACCGTTATGACAGTTGGAATCGGAGCTCCGTTCGTACTTGCTTATGGTGCAGATCCGGTTACGGTAGGTATGCTTGCATTAACATGTGGTTACTGTGGCACACTACTTACACCGATGGCTGCAAACTTCAACATCGTTCCGGTGGCAATCCTGAACATGAAAGATCGTTGGGGTGTTATTAAAAATCAGGTGGTTGTGGCTGTAATTATGCTTGCAGTGCAGATCGGATATATGATTTTATTGAAATAAGATTTGGAAACAACAGAAGGAATGTGAACAAACATGAATCATACGATGCGGCGAGGAGCTGAAATCATTATAAAGGATTGGGTGAGAGTAAAGCCATGGGATAAGCTTCTGATTGTAACGACAAAAAAACATCTTCCGGAGGCGCATTTTTTAAAACGAATTGCGCTTTCCAGAAGTAAGACAGTCAATACGCTTGTTGTTGAAGACAAGGGAAGACATGTTGGGATGTTTTTTGATGAAAATGAAGGGGTATTTGATCCTTATACAGCAATTATAGCAGCAACAGAGTATTCACTTGTTACAACAAAGGCAGCAAAAAGAGCGATTAAGAAGCACAAAAAGTTCTTGTCATTACCTCTTTCCACCAATGATGGAAGATCTATGCTGGAATATGATTTTTTAACAATGGACACAAAAAAGAGTCGTCTCATGGCAAAGATTATCATGAAATATCTGAGACATTCCAATCAGATTCGGATAACAACTGCAGCAGGAACGTCACTTAAGATTGGAAAAGTGAAAAGGGATCCCGGATTTTTTAACGGGGTTTTGAAAGATGGAAAAGGGTATTCTTCTGCAAGTATTGAGGTCTATGTTCCGATTGAAGAAACGAAAACAGAAGGTGTCATGGTTCTGGATGGCTCACTTGGCTATATTGGCAAGGTAGAAGAACCGACACGAATCGTATTTCGTGAAGGTCGGATTGTGGACATTGAGGAGACGGCAACAGGAATGCGTTTAAAGAAATACATGGAGGAATATAAGGACTCCAGGATCTATATTGCAGGGGAACTTGGAATCGGTTTGAATTCCAACTCCCATTGTGATGGAAAATGTTATATAGAAGATGAGTCTGCGTATGGAACATTTCATATAGGACTTGGGCGGAATTTAGCCCTTGGGGGACATCAAAATGCGAATGGTCATTTTGATCTTGTATGTCATGATCCGGATATCTATACAGATAACAGGCAGATTATGCAGCAAGGGAAAATCATAGTACCGGAACCGGTACCATATTAAAATAGAAGAGGAGAATGAATATGAAAGTATTAATTACAGGATTTGATCCATTTGGCGGAGAAAAAGTAAACCCGGCATATGAGGCAGTGAAACTTCTTCCGGATTCAATTGCAGGAGCTGAGATTATTAAGCTTGAAATTCCGACTGTATTTTCTAAGAGCGGTCCGGCAGTGGAAGCAGGAATTAAAGAACATAATCCGGATGTTGTGATTAATGTTGGACAGGCAGGAGGACGCTCTTGTGTGACAATCGAACGAGTTGCAATTAATCTTGCAGAAGCCAGAATTCCGGACAATGATGGAGAACAGCCGATGGACGAGCCGCTTCAGGCAGACGGAGAGAGTGCATATTTTGCAACGATTCCGGTGAAAGCAATCGTGAAGAACGTGCGTGACCACGGAATCCCATGTCACATTTCATACACAGCAGGTACTTATGTATGTAACTGTGTAATGTACAATGCATTGTATATGGCTGCAACAAAGTATCCGAATATCCGTGCTGGATTTATTCACGTGCCATATGCGGATGAGCAGGTAGTAGCCAAACCAAACGGAACACCGAGCATGTCCCTTAAAACAATTGCAAAATCATTAGAATACGCAATTGAAGCGACTGTAAAGAATGAAAAAGATATTACAGAAGCTGTAGGTGGAACAACACACTAAGGGATAAAATAAAAAGAGAAGGTATCTTGAAAGCATTTTATTGTTGGAGAGATACCTTCTTTTTATTCTGATGTGCGTCCAGCGAAGCTGGATCACACTTGCCGGTGCAAGTCCGGTCACGGTAATCGCCAGTGAGCCGTGTAGT
>JAJBSL010000042.1 GCA_020540725.1 Lachnospiraceae bacterium EP-SM-12S-S03 | reverse complement strand
AAAACACTGATTACTACAGGAGATTCGTATTTTAAGATTTAGAGCCTAAAAATTGGCATTAACCGACAGCCCCTTTTGTAATGGAAACGAAATTAGATTGCCCTTGTGTATTCTTTTAACCACTCTTTTTCTTCTTCTGTAAGATGAGGAGCAATTTTTTCATAAACTTGTGCGTGATAATTGTTTAACCATTCTCTTTCGAATTTGGTCATTTCATCCGGAGCAATACCATCAAGGTCAATTGGCACAAAGGTAATGGTTTCAAAATCCATAAACTGGCCGAATTCCGTTTTTTCAGCTTTTCTGGAAATCAATTCGTTTTCAATACGAATACCATGGGAACCTTCGATGTATATTCCGGGTTCATCTGTAAGAACCATACCTTCTTCAATTTTATGATGTTCGTTTTTAGATTTTACAATCTGCCATCTGAATCCTGTAGGCGGTTCGTGGATGTTCAGGAGATATCCGACTCCGTGTCCGGTGCCGCATTTGAAATCAATGCCGAGATCCCATACAGGTCCTCTAGCGAGAACATCCAGATTAAATCCGTAGCATCCATATAAGAATTTTGCACGGGCAAGATTCATCATAGCTCTGACAACAGCGGTAAAATGTGTTTTCAGTTCATCGCTTATCGGTCCCATAACAAAAGTTCTGGTGATATCTGTAGAGCCTTCGTAATATCCGCCGCCTGTGTCATTTAAGAAAAGACCTTCAGGAAGTACTTCTACATCTGTCTCCGGGGTAGGAGCGTAGTGCATCATTGCTGCATGATCTTTATAAGCACAGATTGGCTCGAAGCTATCGTGAATGTAGCCTTCTTGTTCCTTACGGAAAGATTCTAATTTCTCCGCAGCGGAAAGCTCTGTGATTTTTATTTTTCCGACGTTTGTCTTCATCCAATACATAAACTTTGTAACGGCAATACCGTCTTTGATGTGCGCCGCACGGATGTTCTTCAGCTCTATGTCGTTTTTCATTGCTTTCATAAGAATAGTAGGATTCTGACATTCTACCTTTTCCACACCGTCTGGAATGTTATTATAAAGAGCGTAGTTCATCTTCATTGGATCGATCAGAACTGTTTCGCCGGCTTTTATTTCTTTTACCGCTTCGTAAATATCGTTATATGGTTTGATGGAGATATTGTTGGAAGCAAGGTGCGCTTTTGCGGCAGCATCCAGTTTCTTCTCGTCGATAAATAAATCCATTCCATCCAATCTGACAAGGGCATAAGAGAAAATAAGCGGATAAAATTCGATATCATTACCACGCATATTAGTAAGCCAGGCAACGTCATCCAAAGATGCGATGATATGTACAGTGGCACCGTTGTCTTTCATAACTTTACGAACACGTGTAAGTTTAGACGCAACGCTTTCGCCAGTATACTTTTCATCTAATAGAAATGCAGGTTCACCGGAAATCGCCGGGCGATCTTCCCAAATGTCTCCAATGAGATCACAGGAATATTCAATCTGAATGTGCTTTGGAGCAAGTGCTTTTTCGAGATCTTGCCCTTCTTCCATGGATACAACACGTCCGTCGAATGCAACTTTTCCATTTTCGGGAAGAGTGGAAGCGAGGTATTCTTCCATTGTAGGGACGCCGTCTTCGAACATATGGAATAAACGGATTCCGCTTCCGGCAATCTGTCGCTCTGCCTGTGTCCAATACCTTCCGTCAGTCCATAGACCGGCATCATCCTTTGCAATTACAACGGTTCCGTAAGAACCGTCAAATCCGGAAATATATTCTCTGCATTTAAAATATTCTCCGGCATTTTCGCTCTGGTGGAAATCTGCAGTAGGGATGATATAAGCATCAAATCCGTTAGCAGCCATCAAAGAACGAAGTTTTGCAATTCTTTCTGTTACTTTCATTTGAAATAACCTCCTTAAGTGTTGAAAATTATAAGAATATTCTAACACAAAGGAGCGAAGGAAACAAGTTTTCGCATTTAAAAAAGAGCCTGCAAAAAGCAGACTCTTTTTTGGAGCTTTAGTATTTTACTTATTCTTCTTCTGTTAACTTGTTTAATGGTTTGATTAAGAGGAACATAGCGATTGCACATGCAAATGAGATAATTGTAAATGCAACCATGATGTTGAAATCACCGAGTTTTTCAACAAGTTTCATAATCTGACCATTGATTGTAGAAGCTAAGAATGTAGCAGCTGTCCAGATACCCATTAACAATGCTAAGTACTTCTTCGGAGCGAATTTACTTACGAATGAGTTACCAAGTGGTGAGAAGCAGATCTCACCGATTGTGATGAACACACCGAATAATGCGATCCAGATGAAGTGAGCTTTTGTAGAATCAGGAGCGCCTACACCACGAAGGATTTCCATAATCATTAATGTACCATAAGATAAACCTAAGAATACGAATGATAATGTTACTTTGTGGAACATAGATAAGTCGCCCTGAGGTCTTTTTGCAAGAATCGTCCATAATTTAGCAAATGCCAAACTTAAGAAGATACAAAGAAGACCATTCCATGTTGTTGTTAAATGCACTGGTGACAGTTCGAAAGAACCGATGTTTCTCATAACTTTGTTCTGAATGTAGAAAGTTAAGAAGATATCCTGCTGATAGTATGCCAACCAGAAAATAACTGAGAAGAGGGATACTAAAATGATAGCAAATACGTGGTTCTTTTCTACAACTGTAAGAGGAGCAGTAGATTTCTCCTGCTTCTCATGTTTCTCTTCGCCGATAACGTTACCCTGAACATCTGTAAGATATTTGAATGGTAATTTACCCTGTCCCTGTAATAAACCGTAGCACAGTGTAAAGAAGATACCACCAACGATAACTAAGATACCGCAAAGTAAGAATACCTGTCTGAATCCGAGAACTTCACCTTTTGCAAACTGATTCATGTAAAGTACACCGCAGATCATTGATCCGAAGAAAGAACCGATGTTTACGAATGAATACTGAATAGAGAATGCAGAGTCAAGCGCATCTTTATCATCAAACAGACGTCCGATGATAGCTGCAAGGTTACCTTTGAAGAATGCTGTACCGATTGATACAACAATGATCATTCCATATACCATTGCAACGGAAGTAGATTTCCATCCGATGAAGTAACCAAGACCCATAAGGATACATCCTAAAGTTACCGCATATCTTGCACCTAACCAACGGTCACAGATCCAACCACCAGCGATAGGAGCAAGGTATGTAAGAGATGTTAATAATGCTGCAATAGGAGCTGCATCAACTTCGCTGATACCAAGACCACCTTCTGATACTGCTGCTGTTAAGAAAAGCACTAACAAAGGTTTTGAGCCGTAGAATGCAAAACGCTCAAATGTGTAGGTAAGACAGCAAATCCAATATCCAATCGGATATTTGTGTTTTTTAGTTGCTTCCATAATTTGAAGACCTCCAATAAAAATAAATTTTCGTTTTCTGGATTCTATATTACGTAGAACCCATCATCCTCCGCACAGCGTATTCTAAGAATACGGAACAAAAGAATATACAAGGCTCCAACTTGCATAACGTTGTTCAATTTTCAATGTACGCTGAATACTAGGTAATAGTACCACAAAAATAACAAAAGAGCAATTGATTTTAATCTATTTTTTTATATATTTTTAAGAAAGTGTTAAGAAATAGTTTGAAATGAATGAAAACACAAGTGTAAACTATGTGAAATAAATATCAGAATTTCCGTGGAAAGGATTGCTATTCGGGGGGACATAAGATATAATTAAACTTGGCAGAAATTGGTTTACAATTTTATTCTAATTTTATAAAAATGGAGGGCTAGAATTATGAGTAACACAACAGAAAACCCGGCAAGTGTAAGAATTGCCGCTTTGCTTGATCCGGGCAGCTTTGTTGAAATCGGTGGTGCTGTTACAGCAAGAACAACGGATTTTAACATGCAGACAAAAGAGACTCCGGCAGATGGCGTCATTACAGGTTACGGAATCATTGACGGGAACCTTGTATATGTTTACAGTCAGGATGCAACCGTGCTGAATGGAGCAATTGGTGAGATGCATGCGAAAAAAATTGCAGCAATCTATGACATGGCAATGAAGATGGGAGCGCCTGTCATCGGATTGATCGACTGTGCGGGATTGAGACTTCAGGAAGCAACAGATGCGCTTCATGGGTTTGGAAGTCTTTATATGAAACAAACACTGGCTTCGGGAGTGGTTCCGCAGATTACAGCAATTTTTGGTACATGCGGAGGAGGGCTTTCATTAGTTCCAGCTCTTACAGATTTTACATTTATGGAAAACTCTAAAGGAAAATTATTCGTGAATTCTCCGAATACGCTAGATGGCAACAGTGTAGAAAAATGTGATACTGCGTCCGCTGCATTCCAAAGTGAAGAAGCGGGACTTGTTGATCAAACGGGTACGGATGAAGAGATTTTTGATATGATCCGTACACTTGTAACTTTATTACCAGCGAATAATGAAGATAATGATTCCTATGATGAGTGTACAGATGATTTGAATCGTGTGTTATCAGATATCGCAGATGCGGCAGAGGATGGGGCTGTTGCGCTTGCAATGATTTCGGATAATCACATGTTCTTTGAGACAAAAAAAGATTACGCGAAGGAAATGGTTACAGCTTTTATCCGACTTAATGGAATGACAGTAGGAGCTGTTGCCAATCGTTCCAAAATATATGATGAAGAGGGCAATCTTTCAGAAAAACTGGGAGATAAACTGAGTGTCAAAGGATGCAGAAAAGCAAAAGACTTTGTTGATTTTTGTGATGCGTTTGGAATTCCGGTACTTACATTGACAAATGTGACGGGATTTGAAGCAACCAAGTGTTCAGAGAAAAATATTGCACGGGAATCCGCAAAACTGACGTATGCATTTGCAAATGCTACAGTCCCGAAGGTAAATGTGATCACGGGTAAAGCATATGGAAGCGCATATATTGTGATGAACAGCAAATCAGTGGGAGCAGATATGGTGTATGCGTGGCCACAGGCAGAAATCGGTATGATGGATCCGGAACTTGCCGCAAAGATTATGTACGCAGATTCTGATGCGGTTACGATCAAAGAAGAAGCAGAAAAATATAGAGAACTGCAGTCTAGTCCATTGGCGGCAGCCAGAAGAGGATATGTCGATACTATTATTGAACCGGCCGATACAAGAAAATATGTGATTGGCGCTTTTGAGATGTTGTTCACAAAGAGAGAAGAACGCCCGTCAAAGAAACACGGAACGGTTTAGTGAGGTGAGACAAGGTGAAGAAAAAGATTAGTGTATTACTGTGTGTTCTGACACTTGCACTCAGTTTTGCGGGATGTGGAAGTCAGAAAGAAACAGTAGAATATGAGAAAGAAGTATTAGAACAGTATGCGGAAGGCATTATTTCCAGTTTTGAGGCGATGGATGATACTGCATTTGATCAATTTATCAATGGTTCTGACCTTCAGGTCAATCTGACTATGATGCAGATAGGACTTCCGATAGAAAAGGATGCACTTGTATCTATGATCAATGCATGGAAAGCCTCTATCGACGAATGTGGAGCTTATAAAGAACATGGTGAATTTGAAGCGGAAGCAGATAAAAACGGAGTGACACTTTCTACAGAGGCGAAGTATGAAGAGCGGAATGCTACGATAGAAATTCAGTTTGACGAGAATCTGAATATGGAATCCATGGATATATCCGCAAAATATGCGATTGGCGAGATTTTACAAAAAGCGGGACTTAACACAGTCCTTGGTATGGGAACAGTATTTGCTGTATTGATATTCCTTGCATTTATTATTTCTCTTATGAAATATATCCCGATGCTGTTGGGACAGACAAAGAAACAAGAGGATGCTGTAAAAGAAGTGAAAAGATCAAATCCGGTCATGGATTCTGCTGCGTCAGATGAAATCGACGATTGTGAGCTTGTAGCGGTAATTACGGCAGCAATCGCAGCCCAGGAAGGAACATCAACAGATGGTTTTGTTGTACGTTCGATCAAACGTAGAACATCAAATAAATGGATTTAGATTACAGGAGGAAATAAGAATGAAAAGCTATACAATTACAGTAAACGGAAATGTATATGATGTAACAGTAGAAGAAAATGCAGGAGGAGCGGTATCAACACCAAAAGCAGCGCCTATAGTAGCCCCAAAGGCAGCGCCGGTTCAGAAAAAATCTGCAGCAGCCGGAAATATTGAAGTAAAAGCAGGAGCAGCAGGTAAAGTCTTTAAATTAGAAGCAAGTGTTGGACAGAAAGTTGCAAAAGGAGATCCGGTGATTATCATCGAAGCGATGAAGATGGAAATCCCGGTTGTAGCGCCGGAAGACGGAACAGTTGCCAGCATTGATGTAGCAGTAGGCGATTCTGTAGAAGCAGGAGCAGTTATGGCTACATTAAACTAGGCGTTTGGAGGTTATAAAATGGAATACATTACAAGTACATTAGGAAACCTCATGGAACAGACCGCGTTTTTTAATCTTACGGTAGGCAACTATGTAATGATCGCGGTGGCATGTGTGTTTCTGTATCTGGCTATCCGGAAAGGTTTTGAACCGCTTCTTTTAGTTCCAATCGCCTTCGGTATGCTTTTGGTAAATATTTACCCGGATATTATGTTGTCAATCGAAGACTCAGAAAACGGAGTAGGTGGACTCCTTCACTATTTCTATTTGCTTGACGAATGGGCAATCTTGCCGTCTCTGATCTTCATGGGTGTTGGTGCCATGACAGACTTTGGACCTTTGA
Source organism: Lachnospiraceae bacterium EP-SM-12S-S03 (assembly GCA_020540725.1). GTDB lineage: Bacteria > Bacillota > Clostridia > Lachnospirales > Lachnospiraceae > Faecalimonas. Next base: position 7,296 of record JAJBSL010000042.1, on the reverse strand, counting down.
TCGCCAATCCGAAAAGTTTCCTTCTCGGAGCAGCAGCCCAGTTCGGTATCTTTGCGGCTTATCTTGGAGCAATGGCTATGGGCTTCTCTGACAAAGCGGCAGCAGCAATTTCGATTATCGGTGGTGCGGACGGCCCGACATCCATCTTCCTTGCCGGTAAATTACAGCAGACGGCTATTTTAGGACCGATCGCGGTAGCGGCATATTCTTATATGTCACTCGTTCCGATCATCCAGCCGCCAATCATGAAACTTCTTACAACAGAAGAAGAGCGTAAGATTAAGATGGAGCAGTTAAGACCTGTTTCTCAGTTGGAGAAGATCCTTTTCCCGATCATTATTACAATCGTAGTTTCTTTGATTCTTCCTACAACAGCTCCGCTGGTTGGTATGTTGATGTTAGGTAACTTATTTAAAGAATGCGGTGTGGTAAGACAGCTTACTGAGACTGCTTCTAATGCATTGATGTATATCGTTGTTATCTTGCTTGGTACATCTGTCGGAGCAACAACAAGCGCGGAAGCTTTCTTAAACTTCGATACGCTCAAAATTGTATTCTTAGGGCTTATAGCGTTTGCTTTTGGTACGGCTGCAGGTGTCCTTTTCGGAAAACTGATGTGCAAGGTAAGCGGAGGAAAGGTGAATCCGCTGATCGGTTCTGCGGGAGTTTCGGCAGTTCCAATGGCAGCCAGAGTTTCTCAGAAGGTAGGAGCGGAGGCAGACCCGACCAACTTCTTGTTGATGCATGCAATGGGACCGAACGTTGCCGGCGTGATCGGTACTGCGGTAGCGGCTGGAACATTCATGGCAATCTTTGGCGTAAAATAGAGATGGAGGAGAATGAGAAATGGAGAAAAAACCAATTAAAATTACGGAAACTGTCTTACGTGATGCCCATCAATCACTGATTGCAACACGAATGACAACAGAACAGATGCTTCCGATCGTAGATAAAATGGACAAAGTAGGATATCATTCTGTGGAATGTTGGGGAGGTGCAACATTTGATGCGTCCCTTCGTTTCCTCAAAGAAGATCCATGGGAAAGGCTTCGTAAATTCCGTGACGGATTTAAGAATACAAAATTACAGATGTTGTTCCGCGGACAGAACATTCTTGGATATCGTCCATATGCAGACGATGTGGTAGAGTATTTCGTGCAGAAATCTGTTGCAAACGGAATCGATATTATCCGTATTTTTGACTGTCTGAACGATATCCGTAACTTACAGACAGCGGTAAAAGCAGCTGTAAAAGAAAAAGCAGATGCCCAAGTTGCGCTTTCTTATACATTGGGGGATGCATATACATTAGATTACTGGATGGATATTGCCAAGAAGATTGAAAATATGGGTGCGACATCCATCTGTATCAAAGATATGGCAGGGCTTTTGGTTCCGTATAAAGCTACTGAACTTGTAGAGGCGATGAAAGGTGCCACAAATCTCCCGATTCAGCTTCATACTCATTACACATCCGGTGTTGCGTCTATGACATATTTAAAAGCAGTAGAAGCAGGTGTAGACGTGATCGATACGGCAATGTCACCATTTGCGATGGGAACTTCACAGCCGGCCACAGAGGTTATGGTTGAGACATTCAAGGGAACGCCTTACGATACAGGATTGGATCAGAAACTTTTGGCAGAGATTGCCGACTATTTCAGACCGATTCGTGATGAAGCTCTTGAGTCCGGACTTTTGAATCCGAAGAATCTCGGGGTGAATATTAAGACGTTGTTATATCAGGTGCCGGGTGGCATGTTATCGAATCTGACTTCACAGCTCAAAGAGCAGGGAGCAGAAGACAAATTTTATGATGTACTGGAAGAAGTGCCGAGAGTGCGTAAAGATCTTGGAGAACCGCCGCTTGTTACACCGTCTTCACAGATTGTTGGTACACAGGCTGTATTCAATGTTCTTATGGGCGAACGCTATAAGATGGCTACAAAAGAGACAAAAGATGTATTAAGCGGAAAATACGGCGCTACGGTAAAACCATTTAATGAGGAAGTGAAGAAGAAAGTTCTGGGAGACAATCCGGAGGTTATCACATGCCGTCCGGCAGATCTGATTCCGGATGAACTGGATACATTAAGAGGAGAAATGGCACAGTGGTCACAGCAGGACGAAGATGTGTTATCTTATGCATTGTTCCCGCAGGTTGCGACAGACTTCTTTAAATATAGGGAAGCACAGCAGACAAAAGTAGATCAGAAAGTTGCTGATACAGAGAACGGAAGCTATCCGGTATAATAAGAATTTTGATTGTCGAAAAAGTGGAACTGTCAAATCATCCGTCGGGATGATTGGCGGTTCCACTTTTTCTTTTACAGAGAATAGAAAAGAAGACTTTCATTTACGGGGGGATTTGTGTATAATAAAACTTTAGGAAGCAGGATAGTTTATGGAGGAAACCATGAAGAATAATAGAACCAACGAATTATTGAATCAGATCAGGGAGCGTTATGCGAAACTTAGCAAAGGGCAGAAGCTTCTTGCTGACTATATTATGGAAAATTATGACAAAGCGGTATTTCTTACGGCATCACGCCTGGGAAAAACAGTGGGGGTCAGTGAATCCACAGTTGTAAGGTTTGCAACACAGCTTGGATATGAAGGATATCCGGAGTTTCAGAGAGCTTTGGAGGAACTTGTCCGAAACAAATTGAATTCTATACAGCGTATGGAAGTGGCCTATGGAAGAATAAGTCAGTCAGAGATACTGGAGACTGTGTTACAATCCGATGCGGAAAAGATTAAAATGACAGTGGCTAACATTGATAAAGATCATTTTGAGAAAGCTGTGGACATGATGCTTCATGCCAAACGGATTTATATCGTAGGTATAAGAAGTTGCGCTCCTCTTGCAAGTTTTCTGGGATTTTACTTAAACCTCATCTTTGAGAATGTAACATTGGTCAATACGAATAGTTCCAGTGAAATATTTGAACAGTTAATTCGGATTGGTGAGGAGGATGTGATTATCGGAATCAGTTTCCCGAGATATTCGGTTCGGACATTGAAAGCTCTGGAGTTTGCAAATAACCGAAAAGCGAAGATTATTACACTTACAGACAGTATGCATTCGCCAATGACATCATATGCTTCCTGCAATTTGATCGCAAGAAGTGATATGGCATCGATTGTGGATTCCCTTGTAGCTCCACTTAGTGTTGTGAATGCACTTGTAGTTGCCCTCTGCATGAAAAAGAGAGATGAAATTACAAAAACACTTGGTACATTGGAAGAAATATGGGATGAATATCAGGTTTATAATAAAGACGAAATGGATTTAGAAGAAAGAAAGCCGGATTTGGCCGGAAATGAGGAAGAATAAATGAGCAAAGTGCTTGTAATCGGCGGCGGTGCAGCGGGAATGTTTGCCGCTATATTTGCTGCAAGAAATGGGAACGAAGTATGTTTATTAGAAAAGAATGAAAAACTCGGGAAGAAGATTTTTATTACGGGGAAGGGCAGATGCAACATCACAAACGCCTGTGATATCGATACTTTATTCGGATCCGTTATCTCCAATTCAAAATTCTTGTACAGTAGTTTTTATGGATATACCAATGAAGATGTTATGGAGTTCTTCGAAGAAATGGGGCTTAAGATCAAAACGGAAAGAGGAGAACGTGTATTTCCGGAATCGGACCACTCTTCAGATGTGATCGGAACTTTGATAAAAGAATTACAAAGACTTGGAGTGGAGATTTGTCTTCGTACGGAAGTGAAAAGGATCATAAAAGATGACCGGGGATTTCGAGGAGTCATACTTGCGGATGGAAAGCAAAAGTTTGGAGATGCCTGTATTGTGGCAACGGGAGGCTATTCTTACCAGACTACCGGTTCGACGGGAGATGGTTACCGGTTTGCCAAGGAGATGGGGCATGAAGTGTCGGAGATTCTGCCTGCCCTTGTTCCGCTTAACGTAAAAGAAAACTATGTGAAAGAATTGCAAGGACTTTCTTTGCGGAATGTAGAAACAGTGATATATGATGGGAAAAAAGAGGTTTACCGTGATTTTGGGGAAATGCTTTTTACACATTATGGAGTGAGCGGACCGCTTATATTAAGTGCCAGTTCTTACATTACAAAGAAACTTAAGAAAAAAGAGATGCGTCTTGTGATTGATTTGAAGCCGGCGCTTTCAGAAACACAACTTGACGCACGTGTTCTGCGGGATTTTGAAGACAATAAGAACAAACAATTCAAAAATGCGATCGGGAAATTATTCCCATCCAAACTGATTCCGGTAATGTTGCTTTTAAGCGGCATAGATCCGGAAAAAAAAGTAAATGAAATTTCCAAAGAAGAACGGCTTGGATTTGTACATTTGATCAAACATTTTGAACTGACGATTACGGGCACGAGAGATTTCAATGAAGCCATTGTTACGCAGGGCGGAGTAAAGACGAAAGAAATCAATCCATCCACGATGGAATCCAAGATTGTTCCGGGACTTTATTTTGCGGGAGAAGTGTTGGATCTGGATGCCCTGACCGGAGGGTTTAACCTGCAAATTGCATGGTCAACTGGGTATGCAGCGGGAAGTTCTATTTGGTAAAAAAGTAAAAATCAGGAGGAAAAATATGGGATATAATATAGCGATTGACGGGCCGGCGGGAGCCGGAAAAAGCACAATTGCAAAGCTTGTAGCAAAGGAACTTGGTTATATATATGTGGATACCGGGGCGATGTACCGGGGAATGGCAATTTACTTTTTGCAACAGAAAATCGGAGGCGAGGAGAAAGAGAAAATTGCAGAAGCAAGCCGAAATGCAAACGTATCCATTGCCTATGAGGATGGCGCACAGCAGATTTATTTAAATGGGGAAAATGTTACAGCGAAGCTCCGGGAAGAGGCGGTAGGAAATATGGCATCGGTAAGTTCTGCGGTTCCGGAAGTACGGGGGCAGCTTTTGGTGCTTCAGAGGAATCTTGCACAGAAAGAAAATGTAGTGATGGACGGACGCGATATCGGGACGAATATCCTTCCGCATGCAGATACGAAAATTTATCTGACTGCAAGTGTGGAAACGAGAGCAAAAAGAAGATTTCTGGAATTGGAACAAAAAGGTGTGATGTGCAATATGGAAGATATTGCAAAAGACATTGAAGAAAGAGATTACAGGGATATGCATCGTGACATTGCGCCGCTTCGACAGGCAGAAGATGCGATCTATGTGGACTCTTCAAATATGACGATTGAAGAAGTGGTAAAGGAAATTCTTTCACACTGCAAAGGGAGATAAAGAGAATATATGGAAGTTAAAGTCGCAAAAACGGCAGGATTCTGCTTTGGTGTAAAGCGGGCTGTAGATACGGTGTACAAACAGGTAGAAAATACAAAAGAAAAGAAAATTTATACCTATGGTCCGATTATCCATAATGAAGAAGTGATAAAGGACATGAGAAAAAGAGGGGTGGAAGTTCTTCGCTCAGAGGAAGAGTTGGATAGAGTCGAAGAAGGAGTTGTCATCATCCGTTCCCACGGAGTTCCGAAGAGGATTTATGAAAAACTGAAACAAAAAAATCTTGTTTGTGTGGATGCAACTTGTCCTTTTGTAAAAAAGATACACAATATCGTGAAGAAGGAAAGCGAAGAAGGAAAACAGATTATAATTGTGGGAAATGAAGAGCATCCGGAAGTGTCAGGCATCAAAGGATGGGCGGAAACCCCAGTGACTATTGTGCAAAATGTCGAGGATGCAAGGCGGTTTGAGACGGATTCTGATGTAAAAATATGTGTTGTATCACAAACGACATTTAATTACAAGAAATTTGAAGAAATAGTTGAAATTCTTTCGAAAAAGCGATATGATATAAGTGTTTTAAATACAATTTGTAATGCCACAACTGAACGCCAGACAGAGGCGGCGAGTATTGCAAAGAGTGTGGATGCCATGATTGTGATTGGAGACAAGCATAGTTCCAATACTCAGAAATTATTTGAAATATGCGCAAGCGCATGTGAGGATACGTACTATATTCAGACACTTGACGATTTGGATTCGAATCAATTAGGGTCAGCAAAAACGGTAGGTATTACAGCAGGGGCGTCAACGCCGAATAATATAATTGAGGAGGTTCAAAATAATGTCAGAATTAACTTTTGAACAAATGTTAGAAGAGTCTTTAAAGACAATACATAACGGAGAGGTTGTAGAGGGTACGGTTATCGATGTGAAACCAGATGAGATCATCCTTAATATCGGTTACAAAGCTGACGGTATTATTTCCAGAAGTGAATACACAAACGAGCCGAATGCTGATCTTACAACAATGGTATCTGTAGGTGATACTATGACAGCAAAAGTATTAAAAGTCAATGATGGAGAAGGTCAGGTGTTGTTAACATATAAGAGATTAGCAGCAGAAAAAGGTAATGAAAGATTAAAAGAAGCTTATGAGAATAAAGAAGTGTTAAAAGCAACAGTTACTCAGATCTTAGGTGGAGGCTTAAGTGTTGTTGTGGATGAAGCAAGAGTATTTATTCCGGCAAGCCTTGTATCTGATACATATGAGAAAGATCTTACAAAATATCAGGGTCAGGAGATTGAGTTTGTAATCAGCGAATTCAATCCGAGAAGAAATCGTGTGATCGGTGACAGAAGACAGCTCTTAGTTGCAGAAAAAGCAGCATTACAGAAAGAGTTGTTTGAAAAATTAAAAGTAGGAGATGTTGTAGAAGGAACTGTTAAAAATGTGACAGATTTCGGTGCTTTCATTGACCTTGGCGGAGTGGATGGTTTATTACACATTTCCGAAATGTCTTGGGGAAGAGTTGAGAATCCGAAGAAAGTATTCCAGGTTGGAGAGCAGGTAAAAGTTCTTGTAAAAGATATTAACGATACAAAAGTTGCATTAAGCCTTAAGTTCCCAGAGACAAATCCATGGGCAAATGCAGAAGAGAAGTATGCAGTTGGTACAGAAGTGACAGGAACAGTTGCAAGAATGACAGATTTTGGTGCATTCGTTGAATTGGCACCTGGAGTTGATGCATTGCTTCATGTATCACAGATTTCAAGAACACACGTTGAGAAACCGGCTGATGTGTTAAAAGTTGGACAAGAGATTACAGCAAAAATCGTAGACCTGAATGCTGACGAGAAGAAGATCAGCTTAAGCATGAAAGCGCTTGAAGCAGATGTTCCGGCTGAGGAAGAAGCTACAGAAGAATAATTAGAATTTATAAAATAGAGGCGTCATGCCTCTATTTTTTATGATGTGCGTCCAGCGAAGCTGGATCACACTTGCCGGTGCAAGTCCGGTCACGGTAATCGCCAGTGAGCC
>JAJBSL010000041.1 GCA_020540725.1 Lachnospiraceae bacterium EP-SM-12S-S03 | reverse complement strand
TTTATCATACACTATATTTTCCATTTGGGACATAATCATAAATGATATATTAGGACATTATCATAAATGGTTCATATCGTGTGATTTTGAGAACGTTCCTTGATTGAAATAAACATGAAACTGTGGTAAAATTGAGAGGATTTAATAGTTCTTTTCCGTTTTTGCTAGGAAAGGAGGCAGAGGGCACATTGCAAATGACAATGGATTTATACTGTCATGTGACAGAGGATAAAATAAAAAGAAAAGGCTTGAAAAAGCCTGTAAATACAGGAGGTTTTAAGAAAAATGGAACAATATAAGAAAGAATTTATTGACTTTATGGTGGAAAGTAAAGTATTAAAATTTGGAGAGTTTACGTTAAAGAGTGGCAGAAAGTCCCCGTTTTTCATGAATGCAGGTGGATATGTGACAGGTTCACAGCTTAAGAAACTTGGGGAATACTATGCAAAAGCGATTCATGACAAATATGGGAAAGAATTTGATGTATTATTTGGGCCGGCATATAAAGGAATTCCGCTTGCAGTTGTAACAGCAATCGCATTCCATGAGTTATATGGAAAAGAAATCCGTTATTGCTCAGATCGTAAGGAAGAGAAAGATCACGGTGCGGATAAAGGAAGTTTCCTGGGAAGCAAACTTCAGGATGGAGACCGTGTTGTTATGATTGAAGATGTAACAACTTCAGGTAAATCCATGGAAGAGACAGTGCCGAAGGTGAGAGGGGCTGCAAATGTTGAGATTGTAGGACTTATGGTATCCCTGGACCGTATGGAAGTAGGAAAAGGCGGCGTAAAATGCGCATTGGATGAAGTGAAAGATTTATACGGATTCGAGACAAATGCAATCGTAACAATGGCAGAGGTTGTAGAGCATTTACATAACAATCCGTGTAATGGAGAAGTTGTGATCGACGATACGATCAAAGCAGCAATTGACACATACTATGCACAGTACGGTGCAAAATAACCGGGAAGGGTTTAGACTATGGAAAGAGTATATAAAATAATGGGAAATGTAGGAGCTGTCAATATCGCTCTCGGAATTATCGTAGCGGTAACAGGTGTGGCAGCAGGAATCCTCACGATTATAGGCGGAGCAAGATTATTAGCCAACAGAAAGAATATTACATTTTAAAGAAGGGATACTGGTTTGAAAGCTAAGACCAAAAAGAGGATGCGAGTGCTTGGCAAAGTGCTGTTTGTGTTGTATATTTTATTCATTTTTTACTTTCTTCTTCTTTCAGACTGGTATGGCCGAAGTGGTGAAATGCGAGAGTACCATTATAATCTTGTATTGTTCAAAGAGATTAAAAGATTCTGGACGTACCGCGCTCAGCTTGGGATGAGGGCGGTTGTTCATAATCTTTTGGGAAATGTGGCTGTATTTGTACCGTTCGGCTTTTTTATGCCGATGGCAAGCAAATACAGAAGCTTTTTGACAACTGCATTTTACGGTTTTGGAATCAGTTTTTGCGTCGAAGTATTTCAGTTGATTACAAAAGTCGGGAGTTTTGATGTGGATGATTTGCTGCTGAATACAATTGGCGGAATTTTAGGATATATTTTATTTGTAATATGCAATACTGTGAGGAGAAGACATGCGAAAAGAAAAAGATAAGGAGAGAGGAAGGAGAAAAGAGCAGAAGCGGAGACAAGGGACGAAATATGGTCAGACGAAGCGCAAGCAGGCAAGAAGGGGTGTAGTGTCCTGTAGTATTGCAGGGATCATTGCCTGTGTCATCTTTCTTCTTGTAGGAATTACGTATGTGCTGAAAGGGAAAGCTGCCGGATTTATCGGAGGTTTTGGAATCAGCGCCATGATTTTTACGGTTGTTGGGATTGTAACAGCGGTAAAAGGATTTAAAGAGAGAGAAAAGAATTACCTTACCTGTAAGATCGGGGTGGGATTAAATATATTTTTGTTGATGAGTTTATTGATATTCTTTTTAGGAGGTATTTTCTAAAATGACAGAACAGATTAAGGAGCGTTACGAACTTGCGATTGATCGGATTGCGAGAATGAAAACAGAAGAGACGGTAAGTGAAAAATACAGAGGATTTTTCCGTAAAACTGCTGAGTTTATTTTAGAGATAGACAGAGTACGGAACATGATTGAAGATGGAAGTTTTGCAAGTCTTTCGGAAGAAGAGAAAAAAGAAGAGAATAAAAAACTGTATGCAGATATTCTTATAGATCAATATGAGCATAGTTATGCAAATCCGGCTTACGCAGTATGCATGATGGGTGAAGAGTATGGTAAACTTTTAAGTTTTCTTTATACGGAAATACGTGGCGAGATCATTTACGCATTTGAGAAAAAAGATCTGTACCTTACTGTATGCAATGAACTTTTTATTGAAATCTACAACTGTTTTGAGACAGAGGAAGAGCCGCCGTATGAGGAACTGAAGGAAATCGTATACTGGTATGCAAGCGACTATGCGGATGTGTTTGTAGCAGACAGAGTCAAAGAGCAGATAGATCCTGATTGTGATTTTGCAACAAGAATCATTATGAACAGCGATCTGTCGGATTTGAGTTATCTCTATGATTATGGAGAATATGTTTCGGATAATGAGCGTAAAACAGCAATGCACCTGAACCGGCTTTCGGAAGAGGTGATTTGTAAAATGGCAGATACCTATACAGAAGGCTACCGGATGTGTTTTGTCAATGGAAGAAAAGATTTATCGAAAAAGAAAACGGTTAATATCCGCTATTTACTTGGATTTGAGCGTGTGATCAGAAAATCCATTGAGAATTTTGAAAAGATGGGATTAAAACCGGTCATTTTCCGTAATTCTGTCAGCGTGCTTACAAAAGGCAAGAACAGAACCGGATATTATGGAGGAACAGCGAACAGCCAATACGAATATGATCACCGTTTAGACCAGGGGTTGTTCCTGGATAAGAAATTTGTGGAACGTAAGTTGGAAGTGATGAAGAGCACATATGAAAATCACAAAGAACTGGCCAGAGGTCTGGCAGGTCCGGCGGTATTGGAAGCGTTTGGCGATATTCCTTTCGCACCGGTAAGCAAACCGGAAAATGTAAGCTTTACAAAGAAACAGGAACAACTAGAGGTACTGTATGGTGGTAAGGCGGGCCAGATGACCAACGAATACATTCCGGGAGATGAGAGAGGATTTACGATCATTTCTTATCCGCTGCCTTCCATCGGGGAGCGGTATGAGGAAATCTTCAACGAAGTCATTAAGATCAATACATTGGACTCCAATCTCTATGGAAAGATCCAACAGCATATCATCGATGTACTGGATCGGGGAGAATATGTCCATGTTGAAGGAAAAGATGGGAATCGGACGAATTTAGATATTCAGCTTTACAAGCTGCAAGATCCGTCCAAAGAGACGATTTTTGAAAACTGTGTGGCAGACTGCAATATTCCGGTAGGGGAAGTGTTTACTTCTCCGGTTCTGAAAGGAACAAACGGAACATTGCACGTAAGTAAGGTGTTCTTGCATGAACTGCAGTATCAGAACTTAGAAGTCACATTTGAAGATGGTATGATCAAAGATTATACTTGTACGAATTTTGAGAACGAGGAAGAGAATAAAAAATACGTGTTCAGCAACGTTTTATACAATCACGATACACTTCCGATTGGTGAGTTTGCCATTGGAACGAATACGACAGCCTATGTGATGGCACAGAAATATGGAATTGAAGATAAGCTTCCGATTTTGATCGCAGAGAAGATGGGGCCGCACTTTGCTGTTGGTGATACGTGCTATAGTTGGAGTGAAGATGTGAAAGTCTACAATCCGGATGGCAAAGAAATCGTGGCAAGAGATAATGAAGTTTCTGTTTTGAGAAGAGAAGATGTGAGCAAAGCTTATTTCCAGTGTCACACAGATATTACGCTCCCTTATGAAGAACTGAGGGAAATCAGTGTGATCACAAAAGACAGAGAGAAGCTTATGATCCTTGAGGACGGCAAATTTGTTGTGCCGGGAACAGAAGAACTGAACGAACCTTTCAAAGAATTGAATTAATCCTTATAAGTAATTATAATCAGTAATCCGGAGCAGAGTAGTTGACATACATGCTCCGGATTAGTAAAATTAACTTATAAATAAAAGAGATTTATTGATGTAACTTATAAATACTTTATATCAAGAAGGGAGAATTCTATGCCAAGAGTAGGAATTGTAATGGGTAGTGACTCAGATCTGAAAGTGATGAGCAAAGCTGCAGCGACACTTGAGAAATTCGGAGTGGACTATGAGATGACGATCATCTCTGCTCACAGAGAACCGGATGAACTGATCGACTGGTGCAGAAGTGCAGAAGACCGTGGAGTAAAAGTAATGATCGCAGGAGCGGGGATGGCAGCAGCCCTTCCGGGAATGTGTGCAGCTTTATTTGCACTTCCGGTAATCGGAGTTCCGCTTTCCGGGAAAAATCTGGACGGAATGGATGCGGTATTTTCCATTATGCAGATGCCGCCGGGGGTTCCGGTAGCAACGGTTGCCGTTGACGGAGCAATGAACGCAGCGCTTCTTGCAATGAAGATTCTTGCAAGTTCTGACGAAGAATTACTGAATAAGTTGAAAGACTACAGAGAAGAAATGAGACAGGCTGTGCAGGCAAAAGCAGACAGACTGGCTGAAGTTGGCTACGAGGCATATCTGAATAAATAAACATAAGAGTAAAGATGAGTGGAGGATTCGTTATGGATTACAAGAAAGCAGGCGTTGATATTGAAGCCGGTTACAGATCAGTAGAATTGATGAAGGAACATGTGAAGAAGACAATGCGTCCGGAAGTCCTTGGAGGTTTAGGCGGATTTTCAGGAGCATTTTCTCTTGCAAAGATCAAAGAAATGGAAGAGCCTGTTTTATTATCCGGTACAGACGGGTGTGGAACGAAGGTAAAACTTGCCATGATCATGGACAAGCATGACACGATTGGTATCGATGCAGTTGCGATGTGTGTGAATGATATTGCATGTGCAGGTGGAGAACCATTATTCTTCCTCGATTACATTGCATGCGGCAAGAACTATCCGGAGAAAATTGCCGACATTGTAAAAGGTGTGGCGGAAGGATGCTTACAGTCTGAGGCTGCTTTGATTGGCGGCGAGACGGCAGAACATCCGGGACTTATGCCGGAAGATGATTATGACCTTGCAGGATTTGCGGTCGGCGTATGTGATAAGAAAGATATGATCACAGGCGAGAATCTGAAAACAGGAGACGTGCTCATTGGTATGGCGTCATCCGGAGTACACAGCAACGGATTTTCTCTTGTAAGAAAAGTATTTGAGATGACAAAAGAATCTCTCGATACATATTATGACGAGCTTGGCAAAACACTTGGCGAAGCGCTTCTTGCTCCAACAAGAATCTATGTAAAAGCATTGAAGAGCATCAAAAATGCAGGTGTGACAGTAAAGGCGTGCAGTCATATCACAGGCGGCGGTTTCTACGAGAACATTCCAAGAATGTTAAAAGAAGGAACCCATGCGGTTGTGAAGAAAGACAGCTATCCGGTTCCTCCGATCTTTGATATGATGGCAAAGAAAGGCGATATCGCGGAAGAAATGATGTATAACACATTTAATATGGGATTGGGAATGATTGTAGCTGTAGAGGAAAAAGATGTAGAACAGACAATGGAAGCTATCAAAGCAGCCGGAGATGAATGTTATGTCGTTGGCCATATTGAAGAAGGTGACAAAGGAGTTACATTATGCTAAAAGTTGTTGTATTAGTATCCGGAGGTGGAACAAACCTTCAGGCAATTATCGACGCAGTAGAGTCTAATACAATTACAAATACGGAGATCATCGGTGTGATCAGCAATAACCGAAATGCCTATGCGTTGGAGCGTGCGCAAAATCACGGCATTCCGGGAATGTGTATTTCACCGAAGGATTACGATACAAGGGAAGCATTTAATGATGCTTTCCTTTGTGCGCTTAACGAACTGAATCCGGATTTGGTTGTATTGGCAGGGTTCTTAGTTGTAATACCGGAGAAAATGATCCGGCAGTATGAGAATCGTATGATTAATATTCATCCATCTCTTATCCCGGCATTTTGCGGAACCGGTTATTACGGATTGAAGGTGCATGAGGCGGCCTTGAAACGAGGTGTGAAAGTAGTGGGAGCTACTGTGCATTTTGTGGATGAAGGAACGGATACGGGGCCGATCATTTTGCAGAAAGCAGTCAATGTGGAACCGGGAGATACACCGGAAGTTCTGCAAAGACGTGTGATGGAGCAGGCAGAATGGAAGATTCTTCCGGAGGCCATCGATCTCATTGCTAACGAGAAAATCAAAGTGAAAGACGGACAGGTTCACATAGTCGAGTCTTAAGAAATATAGGAGGACGGAAATGAAAGTATTAATCGTAGGCGGCGGCGGAAGAGAGCATGCGATTGCATGGAAAGTTGCCCAAAGTGAAAAAGTAGAGAAAATATATTGTGCACCGGGAAATGCCGGAATTGCAGAATATGCAGAGTGCGTGAATATCGGAGCCATGGAGTTTGAAAAACTCGCAGCATTTGCAAAGGAAAAAGAAATCGATCTTACTGTGGTTGGAATGGACGATCCATTAGTAGGCGGAATCGTGGATGTATTTCAGGCAGAAGGACTTCGCGTGTTCGGACCAAATAAAGCGGCGGCCATTTTGGAAGGTTCCAAAGCATTTTCCAAAGACCTGATGAAGAAATATAACATCCCGACAGCGGCTTATGAGAACTTTGATAATGCAGAAGAGGCGCTTGCTTATCTTGAGACAGCAAAATTCCCGATTGTATTGAAAGCAGACGGTCTTGCGCTTGGAAAAGGTGTTTTGATCTGTAATACATTGGAAGAAGCAAAAGAAGGTGTTCGTACAATCATGCTGGATAAGCAGTTCGGTGAGTCCGGAAATACAATGGTTGTGGAAGAATTCATGACAGGACGTGAAGTATCGGTTCTTACTTTTGTAGATGGAAAGACGATCAAGACCATGACATCCGCACAGGATCATAAACGTGCAAAAGACGGAGATCAGGGGTTGAACACAGGGGGAATGGGAACATTTTCTCCGAGTCCGTTTTACACAAAAGAAGTGGAAGACTTCTGTGAGAAATACATTTACCAGGCGACAGTAGATGCCATGAGAGCAGAAGGAAGAACATTCAAAGGCATTATCTTCTTCGGATTGATGCTGACAGAAGATGGGCCGAAGGTGCTGGAATATAATGCGAGATTTGGAGATCCGGAGACCCAAGTTGTACTTCCGCGCATGAAAACAGACATTGTGGATGTGTTCGAGGCTTGTATTGACGGAACTTTAGATCAGGTGGATCTGGAATTTGAAGATAACGCAGCAGTTTGTGTTGTGCTTGCGTCCGCAGGTTATCCGGAGAAATATGAAAAAGGATTTCCAATCGCAGGATTGGAAGAATTCAAGAAACACGATGGATACTACTGCTTCCATGCGGGAACAAAATTTGATGGTGAAAACATCGTGACAAACGGAGGCCGCGTCCTTGGCGTAACTGCGAAAGGTGCAGACTTAAAAGAAGCGAGAGCTAACGCTTACGCTGCAACGGAATGGATTCAGTTTGAGAATAAATATAAGAGAAATGATATTGGGAAAGCCATTGATGAGGCGTAGAAGATAAGAAGAAAGCATCCCCCACAAAACAGATGAAAGTCTGGATTGTGGGGGATGTTTTATATTGCTATAAAATTTTTAAGAAAGTGTTCCGTTCTTAGAACAAGATAGCTTTACTGTTTTCGTAGATGTTTGTACGACGTTAGAGCCATTGTATCTCTTTGCAGTAGCAGTGGCACTTGCGGTACTTCCGGAGCGACTGCTGCTTTTGCTTGCGATTTTCCAATTGGAATTATTGGAGCTTGCAGAAACTTGGGAGGCTATACATTTGGAAGTAGAACCGGTGTAAGTAAATGTTCCGGTTACAGTAACACTCCAGAGAACTGTACCACTAGAAGTTATATATTTTGCTGTTCTAGCTGCTGTTATTGTTTTGGAAGTAGAGAAAAAGTCGTTAGTATCGTGTTCAATAGTAGTGATTTCAAAATAATCTCCATTTTCTAGATATTCTTTCTGAGAAGAGGGAATGGAATTGTTGGCGTGTACTGAAACAGGTGAAAAAAATACTGATAGCAAAAAGATAAAAACAAAAGAATAATTAAAAATTTTTTTCATAAGTGAAATCTCCTATTAGGTATTATTGGTTAGTTTCTTCCGGAGGAGTATCGGACTCCTCGAGAATAATGGTTTCGATAAGTTCCTGATGAATATATGACTTACGTCCTTCGATAAATGTAAGATAATCGGCTCTTATTTTGAATAGCCCAATTGTAACTGTGAGTAAAATAATAATTCCAAGAGCAAAACGTACGAATTTGGTGCGGAATAAGGATTTGCGAAGTATTTCGCCATCCATATCCAAAAGGTAACGAGAAACGATATCCTTTGGTTCACCTATTTCATCGATTAAAGTTTCTAAAGTGAAATCTGTGTGCGATTCTGTGTAATCTGAGACGGTGCTGCAGATATCATTAAAAAAACGTTTTTCATTTTTTGTGAAAATAGGGAAAAACTGTCGGATTTCCCGCTTATATTTTTTGATTATTTTATTCTGTGTACCAGTCATGAGACACTCCTTTTGCAAAACTTGAGAAATTATATTTTGACACTAAAATATTCATTATTCCGTAGTATCCTCCGGGGGAGTGGCTGATTCCTCGTAAATCGTAGTTTCGATAATTTCCCGGTGAATATATGCATCGGTTGCTTCGAGGAAAGCAAGATAATCGGTCCCTATTTTGAATGCGCTTGTTGCAATTATAACGAAAGCAATAATTACTAAAGAAAAGCGTACATATTGGTTGCGGGATAAGGATTTACGAAGTATTTCGCCATCCATATCCAAAAGATAACGAGAAACGATATCTTTGGGTTCTCCAATATTCTGAGTCAAAGATTCCAAGGTGAAATCTTCGTTATCTGTTGTGTAATCTGTAATGGTGTTGCAGATGTCAATAAAAAATCTTTTCTCGTTTTTGGTAAAAATAGGGAAAAGGTATCGGATTTCCCGTTTGTAGTTTTTGATGATCTTGTTCTGTGCATTAGTCATGACATTCTCCCTTCCGATGCACTTTTATTTTCATAATTGAGAATCTGTTGGATCCCTTCGTTTGTTGAATAATAGTCTTCCAGTAAAAGATTTAGTCGTTCTAATCCAGAATCTTCAATATGATAGTAAACTCTTACTAATCGCTTTCCGGCTTGTTGCTTATAATCAGTGATATATCCATTGTCGATTAATTTGTATAAAGCAGGATACAAAGAACCTACTGGAATATCGATAATTCCGTTGGAGCGAGATTTGATATTCTGAGATAACTCGTAGCCGTAGTAGTCTTTTTCCTGAAGCAAATGTAAGATGAGTAATTCAACAGAACCACGTCTAAAATTACTTTTGTTATCCATTGTTTTAATGCTCCTTTCTTATATATTATTGTAGAGAAAAATGTTTTGAAAATCAATATTTAGAAAAACTAAATAATAGTTGACAAAAATAATGGGATGGTGTAATTTGAAGATAAAGAAAGCTTTCTAAATACGGAAAATAAATATTCAAGGTTGTTAGAAAATGAAATAGAAGCCAAGATAGACATATCGGAAGTGTATTAAGAGAAGCTTGGATGTATGATAGAGTAACACGAAAACAAGAAATTAGAGTTTATGGAAATTTCTTTAAAGAGGGAAATTAAATTGATTAGAAGGGGTGAAATATGAAGAAAACATGTTTCAAACGTCAGAATAAGTGGATTATCATTCCCTGTATTTTTATATGTATCGGAGTTGGAATTTATATACTACTTCCGCGGATTGATAGCATCCTTTTTCGGGAAAAAGTAGGTACATTAAATGAATGGAGAGAGATGTGTAACAAAGAAGAAACGTCTTTTTTGAACTATGACATTCCGGATAGCGGAGAGCAGGGAAAAGATAAATTTTATCATCCGGATAAAGAGGCATCAGTGTTTTCTTTCGATGGAGTTGTCAAGATAGATGATGGGTTATATATCACCGGAATTCGCGGGCTGACAGATTGGGGAATGATGATTCGGATTTATAGTCGGAAGAACATGATTTTAGAGACACCGCAGGAAATATCCGGGGAATACAAGATACGGGATTTTTATCTAACTTGCAAAGGAGCGGAACATAGTGATTTCCCATATCAGGAGAATCTAGAAATGGCAGTAGCGAATAAACAATTTGCATATTCGGTTACTACATATCTTGTGGCACCTGATAAGATAGGAGAAGATGGAGAGATTACGTTACTTTATCATTCGGGGAAATATTATAAACAGGAAAAGGAGGTTAAAATATATGTTGAGTATGAAAAAGTTACGGAATAGTGAAGCGCTTCAAGTGCTGAGTGTTGCTACTGCTTGTGTTTTTCCGCTTATGCTATTTGCAGTGAGTTGGGAGATTACTTTATCTAATGTATGGATTGCATTTTACAGCTCTGTTTTTTTATGGATTGTGCATAGGAATAAAGTGGTGAAAATCACATTTTCAATTATAAATTTTCTGGCAGTAGCCATAATAACAGGATTCTTTCTTATGGGAGGAACAGAAATCATACTTGGAGTAATTTTGAAAGCAGTAATCCCGTTTTGGAAGAATCCATGGTTTACTTAAAAGTGAGTATGGCAGATTGGAATGCTGGAGGAGTTTTATGAACCATCGAAAAAGATATAGTAGAGTGATTGGCTAGTTTTTGGTATCGTTGGTTGGATATAATGGGATTGAGAGTAAGAAAAAGCAGGAAATAGAAGGAGCATATTTTATGATAGATGCGGAGAGAGAGTTAATATCAACAATGCTAGACACCGTAGAATGGGGAGTGGAACCAAAAGAAGGTTGGGAAAAGTTTGCACTAAATTTAGCGGAAATATCTTGCGAAAAATATAAGATGCAAATACAGGAGTAAAGTAAAAGCTCAAACAAGGATTTTACAAATTGACAAAAAAAGCCGATTGTTATATTATTGATATAACAATCGGCTATTATAATTTTCAGCGTAGCAAATTTGAATGTCGGGAGGTGGCAGCATTGATCATAGAGATTGATTTTAACAGTGATGAAGCCATATATATGCAGCTTCGCAATCGTATTATCATGGGGATTGCGACGGCGGAACTTCGGGAAGGAGATAGTCTTCCGTCTGTTAGAAATCTGGCAGATCATATTGGGATTAATATGCATACGGTCAACAAGGCGTATACCGTTTTGAAACAGGAAGGATTTATCCAGTTAGACAGAAGAAAAGGAGCGGTTATTGCAGTAGATATTGATAAATTGCAGGCATTGGAGGATATGAAACAGAACCTGCGCATAATATTGGCAAAGGGAAGGTGCAAAGATATTACAAAAGAAGAAGTCCATGCACTTGTGGAAGAGATATTCGAAGAATATGATAGGATTTAATGAGGAGGATATTGATGCAGAAATCTTATACAAAACAGGCGGAAGAAGTGCTTCGTACAGCGAGAAAGCTGGCGAAACAGATGGGGCATCCTTATGTGGGAACGGAGCATCTTCTTGTGGCGCTTCGGCAGGTTTATACAGGAGTAGCAGGGCAGGTGCTTGCTGCAAATGGGATAGAAGAAGGAGAGATTCTGAAAGTAGTCAGTGAACTGGTATCTCCGGTTGGAGAAAATGGGCAGAATGAGAAACCTGAGGAAAGCCCAAGACTTTCTTATATATTAGATAACAGCGCGGGGCATGCGGTAAAACTTCGTGCGGAGAAGATCGGTACCGAGCATATGTTGCTTGCAATTCTCTTGGACACAGAGTGTGTGGCAGTGCGGATTCTTACGACCTTGAATGTGAATTTGCAGAAACTTACAGGAGACATATTTGAAGTGGCGGATGCTGATCCGGAACTTCTGAAAGAAATACAGGAAGGCCAAGGACATGCGGAGATCATAGATCAATACAGTACAGACCTCACCAGTCAGGCAGAAGAAGGAAAATTAGACCCGGTAGTAGGGCGGGAAGAAGAGATTGCGAGAGTCATGCAGATTTTAAGCCGTCGCACGAGGAATAATCCGTGTCTGATTGGGGAACCGGGTGTAGGAAAGACTGCTATTGTGGAAGGTTTGGCACAGAGAATCGCAGCAGGAACAGTACCGGACGGAATGAAAAACAAAAGGATCGTTACGTTGGATCTTGCGGGAATGGTGGCGGGATCCAAATACCGTGGGGAATTTGAAGACCGCATGAAGAAAATGATTCGGGAAGTAAAAGCTTCCGGTAATACGATTTTATTTTTGGATGAAGTACACACGATTATTGGCGCCGGTGGTGCAGAGGGTGCGATTGACGCGTCAAACATGCTGAAGCCTTCTCTTGCAAGAGGAGAGCTACAGTTGATCGGAGCTACAACCATTGTAGAATATCGCAAATATATCGAAAAAGATGCAGCGTTGGAGAGGCGTTTCCAACCGGTTACGGTGGAGGAACCAACAGAAGAACAATGTTTCGATATTATAGAAGGACTAAAAGAAAAATATGAGAAACATCATGCGGTAGAAATTACGGAAGAAGCAATTCATGCCGCGGTAGAACTTTCGAAACGTTATGTGACAGAACGTTATCTTCCGGATAAAGCCATTGACATTATGGATGAAGCATGCTCGAAGGTGAGTCTTGCCGGATTTAAGGTGCCGGATAATTTTAAGAAACTGGAAGAGACCATTTGGAAATTAAAAGCAGAGAAAGAAGAAGCAGTGAAAGCAGGTGATTTTGGCCAAGCCTCTCTTCTGAATAAAGAACAGGAAGAAACCAGACAGAAGTTGATGAATGCACGAAAACGCTTTCAGAAAAATAACAGCAAAAAGCATCTGCGCGTAGAGGAGGAGCATGTAGCGGAAGTGATTTCTGCATGGACGAAGATTCCGGTACAGAAACTTGCGCAAAGTGAGACGGAGCGATTGAAACATTTAGAAGCAACGCTGCATAAACGTGTGATCGGGCAGGAAGAAGCTGTGACAGCCGTGGCGAAAGCGGTGAAACGTGGGCGTGTAGGGCTTAAAGATCCGAACCGTCCGATTGGATCCTTTCTTTTCCTCGGTCCTACGGGAGTGGGAAAGACAGAGCTTTCCAAAGCGCTTGCGGAAGCTTTGTTCGGCAATGAAGAATCCATGATCCGCGTAGATATGTCGGAATATATGGAAAAACACAGTGTATCTAAGATGGTTGGTTCGCCGCCTGGATATGTGGGACATGAAGAAGGTGGACAACTGAGTGAAAAAGTTCGCAGAAATCCATATTCCGTCATTCTTTTTGATGAAATTGAAAAAGCACATCCGGATGTATTTAACATTTTGTTACAAGTGTTGGATGATGGACATATTACGGATTCTCAGGGAAGAAAAGTGGATTTCAAGAATACGGTCATTATTATGACGTCCAATGCAGGGGCGAAAGCGATCATAGAACCGAAGAAACTGGGCTTTGTATTGAATGAAGATGCCGAAAGCGATTATAAACGTATGAAATCCAATGTGATGAACGAAGTGAAGCAGATTTTCAAACCGGAATTTTTGAACCGGATTGATGAGACGATCGTATTCCATGCTCTTACAAAAGAACATATGAAAAAAATCGTAGGCTTGTTGTGCAAAGAATTGATAGATCGAGTGAAAAAGCAGTTGGATATCAAACTTGTGATCCGAAATTCTGTGAAAGATCTGATTGTGGAAAAAGGCACTGACACAAAATACGGAGCAAGACCGCTTCGCCGTGCGATGCAGAATATTTTAGAAGATAAAATGGCAGACGCGATTCTGAACGGAGAGATTCGAAGGGGTACACAAGTTGAAGTTGGAGTATCTAAACAAGATATTAAATTTATCACAAAACTGTGAAATAACTAGCCAAAGATTTCGAATTATTATATAATATGAGAAAACAAAAGAATACCATTAGGAGGAAAATTACAATGGCAGCAGTGAAAGAATTGCTTAGAATAGAAGCGGACGGAACATTAAGCTTTGGAGACTATACATTACCATCCAAGACGAAATTGGAAGATTTTGAGTATCAGGGAGATCTCTATAAGGTGAAAACATTTGCAGAGATTACAAAGCTTGAGAAGAACGGAATGTTCCTGTATGAATCGGTTCCGGGAACAGCCGTAGAGAATTTGAAAGTAACAGAGGACACCTTGTCATTTGTTGTTTCCGGCGACAGTGATGCGCAGTTTACAGTGGAATTGGAAGCAGATACAGAATATACCGTATACATTGATGAGGTGAATGCAGGACGGATGAAGACAAACTTAAGTGGCAAGTTAAGTGTAAGTACAGCATTGAATGGCAATGAAGGAGTACGGGTTAAAATTGTAAGAGCTTAGGCGGTAAGAAGAGAAAGGCTGCGGTGGTATCTGCGGCCTTTTGTTAATTATACAGGATTCTTTTAGCGTCTGATGTTCCCAAAAGTACAGTGTATAGAAAAGAAAGGAATCAGAACTTTATGGCAAAAGCAAAAAAAACCATGTTTTTCTGTCAAAATTGCGGACACGAAGAGAGTAAATGGCTAGGGCAGTGCCCGATGTGTAAGGAATGGAATACATTTGTAGAAGAAAAGATTACAACAGGCAATGGAGTGAGCGTCAGCAGATTGTCAAAAGAAGTGGAGATTGTACCTTTGTCCAGTGTAAAGACGGATTCAGAGGATCGGGTTCGTACGCAGATCGAGGAACTTGATAGAGTACTCGGTGGAGGAATTGTACCGGGGGCGTTACTGCTTGTGGGTGGAGATCCGGGTATTGGAAAATCTACGCTTCTTTTGCAGGTATGTCAGCGGCTTGCAAAAGCTCATCATAGCGTCCTTTATATTTCGGGAGAAGAATCTTTGAAACAGATCAAACTTCGCGCCATGCGTATGGGAGAATTTACGGATGATTTATCACTTCTGTGCGAGACGAATTTGAATACGATCCGAAGTGTCATTGAACAAAGAAAGCCGGAAGTTGTGATCATCGATTCGATTCAGACAATGTATAGCGAAGAAGTGAACTCTGCACCGGGAAGTGTTTCTCAGGTGCGCGAATCCACGAATGTATTAATGCAGCTTGCAAAAGGATTGAATATTTCGATTTTTATTGTGGGGCATGTGACGAAAGAAGGAACAGTTGCGGGTCCGAGAGTTTTGGAGCATATGGTGGACACAGTATTATATTTTGAGGGAGATCGACATGCATCCTATAGAATCCTACGCGGTGTAAAGAATCGCTTTGGATCTACCAATGAAATCGGAGTATTTGAAATGCGCCAATCCGGACTTGCTGAAGTGAAGAATCCTTCTGAATTCATGTTGAACGGGAAACCTGAGAATGCTTCCGGTTCCATTGTTGCATGTTCTATGGAAGGAACAAGGCCGATTTTAATAGAAATTCAGGCGCTTGTGTGCCAAAGTAATTTTGGGCTTCCGAGGAGAACTGCGGCAGGCACGGATTATAATCGTGTCAATCTTTTAATGGCAGTATTGGAGAAAAGAATTGGACTGCCACTTTCTAATTATGATGCATATGTTAATATTGCCGGCGGGATCAAAATGAATGAACCGGCCATTGACTTAGGACTTGTACTTGCAATCGTCTCAAGTTATAAGAATAAACCGGTAGGTGATACGGTGATTGCGTTTGGGGAAGTAGGATTAAGCGGAGAAGTACGTGCGGTAAATATGCCGGAGCAGAGAGTGACGGAAGCGAAGAAACTGGGATTTTCTACGTGTATTATTCCGAAAGTGTGTATGGACAGTGTGAAAGGAGTGGAAGGCATTGAGATTATTCCGGTGAGATCTGTTAATGAGGCAATTCAGTTATTATAGTGTGTCTGAGCAGCTAAAGGCTCTATTTTCACCTGCAAGAAAATGTTTGAAATGTAAGAAAAAGTCGAGAAAAATCGAAAAAACTAAAAAAAATGAAAAAAATTGAAAAAAGTTGTTGACATCCGGTGATATCTTTGATATTATAATTAAGCGCTTGTGAGACAGGCAAACACATCACAAACAACTTTCAAAAAAATAAAAAAAGTTGTTGACAAAGAAACGAAGATGTGGTATTCTAATATGGCTGTCGCAAGAGAGTGAAAACAAAAAAGAACCTTGATAATTAAACAATAGACAACAACACAAAC
>JAJBSL010000040.1 GCA_020540725.1 Lachnospiraceae bacterium EP-SM-12S-S03 | reverse complement strand
ATCGGTCGAGGGCATAACCAGGACGGTTTAAGGAAGAACAAAGGATGATTTCTTGTATGTGGTTTTGAAGGTACATAAAATATGAAGCATTTGGTAAAAACCAAGTGCTTTCTTCATACAATATAGGGGATTGGTCAAATGGTATGATAGGAGTCTCCAAAACTTTTGGTGGGAGTTCGATTCTCTCATCCCCTGTTAGGAACCGTCGATTTTCGACGGTTTTTTTGTGGTCAAAAATATAAATTTAATAAAAAAATATAAACATGGATAGAGGAAATGATTTTTGTATAATGGAATAACAGTAAATATGTCAAAGGTTTTACGAATAGATGAAAAGAACATATAAATAAAAAATAAAGTTGTTGTGTAGATATGAAATATAATATAATTAAGAAAAGTTTGAATTTTCGGAGGTTAGGTATGAGCAAGATAAATAATACGTTCGTTGTAAAACAACAATATGCTACTGCAAATAATTTAAATACAAGAATATCTATTCATGATAAATATTCAACAAATAAGATGGGGTTTGGAAATTGGATAGTTTCAAATTATAGAATTGATAAAGGCGCAAGTGTATTAGAGTTAGGATGCGGAACAGGAGATATGTGGAAAGGGAGAGAGTCTTTGATTAGTACTTGTTCCCGATTAATACTTTCCGATTTTTCAGATGGAATGGTAGAAACAACAAAAGAAATAGTAGGTGATTATGAAAATATAGAATATAAAGTTTTGGATATTGAGAAAATATCTTATGAAGATGATAGTTTTGATGTTGTTATTGCAAATATGATGTTATATCATGTACCTAATATAGAAAAGGGATTAGCTGAGGTGCGCCGCGTATTAAAAAATGGTGGTATTTTTTATTGTGCAACATATGGGGAGCATGGAATTATAGAGTATCTTTCGAAAATCTTATCCGAATATGGAGTTGAAGATAGTGTTAATAAGAATTTCACACTACAAAACGGAGATAAGATTTTGAGGACAACTTTTTCAGAAGTTGAAAAAATAGAATATATTGATTCGTTGGCAGTTACTAATATCGACGATATGGTGGAATATATCTATTCCCTTTCTAGTATGACATCATTAAATAGTGTACCGAAACAAGTAATAAAAGATATTTTAATAAAAAATACAACAGATGGGATTCTAAATGTGCCGAAGGAATACGGGATGTTTATTTCATCATAGAAAATGTTATAGTGTTACCAGCCGTGAACAAACAAAGAAAAAGATATAGAAAAGCTCAGTAAAATCAAGGAATTCAATCCTCAAAACACATGTTCGCAGTAAATGAACAAAGCGAACAAGCTATTATAACTCTTTGATATATTCGGGACAAGTGGAACGCTATTTGGATTTGGAATGAGGGTATTGGAAAGCCAGAACCATTGAGAGAAAATTTTGATGTTTTTTGAAGCAGACGTATTAATGATAAGGATCGATTGATTTATAGTATAGATGAAGGACATGTCTATATTTTACCATGTCGTTATCACTATAGTGATATATAATACAAGTAAAGAAGAAGTATGTTGTTTCTGAGTTGATGTTGGGGTGGGATTTATAAAATCTCATCCCAACTATTAGCTTAGAACTTATTTTTTTACGTTGTTCCAGTCAGAAACAAAAGATTCATTATTCTTTTTTGTAAGAGGATGCTCTAGTGATTTTTCATAAAGAGAATAGGGAATTGCTGCGTAGTCTATTCCGGATTCTGCAAGAACTTCTAATTGATGAATATTTTTTATAGAAGCTGCTACTACTGATATAGGGTAATTATTTTTAATAATTATTTGTTGGATTGATGTTACTAATTTCATTCCATCAAGTCCATATTCATCACTTCTTCCGATGAATGGGAACAAAAAGTTAGCACCGGCATTAATTGCGGCAACTGCTTGATTGATTGTAAAAATAAGAGTGATAGCAGTACGGATTCCTCTTTTCTTAAGAATATTGCACAGTTTGAGAGCCGTTTTGGAGAAGTTCAATTTGATAATAATATCAGGACTAATACTTACAATTTTCTCTATTTCTTCCAACATTTCGTCAAGGTTTTCCCCTATAACTTCTCCACTTAAAAATGGAAGTTCTAGTTTTGAATATTTCATGAGAAAAGAATAGAAATTTTGGTTATTTTTAAGATACATAGTAGGGTTTGCAGTAATTCCGCATGCGCCTAAAGCTAATGCTTCTTGAATTTCCTCATCGTTTGCACTATCGATAATATACAACATTTTCTTAATCTCCTTTGCTTTTTATTTAAGTATATCAATTAGGAGAAGAAAGTACAGATATTAAAGTGTCATATATTTGCCACATTAATAGGTGAATAAGTAACAACAATCACGAAGGGGGGGGAAGATTGAGTTTTTGATCAATAGACTTTATACTTTTATTATAGTAATAAGGAGGAGGTATTTTATGTTTGATTATTGTCAGCCAACACGAATCCACTTTGGAGAAGGGAGATTAGCGGAAATTGCCAGCATATGTAGCAGATATGGGAAAGAAGGTTTTATGGTAACAACTCCGGATGCACCACTACAGCCACTTTATGACAGAATTAAAAAGTATTTCGAACAAGCAGATATTCATATCGTACATTTTGATAAGGTATCACCTAATCCATCAGCAGAAATGATAGAATGTGGATTTGAAATGTTAAGAGAAAGTAGTG
The DNA here is from genome assembly GCA_020540725.1 of Lachnospiraceae bacterium EP-SM-12S-S03. Taxonomy (GTDB): domain Bacteria; phylum Bacillota; class Clostridia; order Lachnospirales; family Lachnospiraceae; genus Faecalimonas. The sequence goes on along the minus strand of JAJBSL010000040.1, from coordinate 14,427 downwards.
CAGAATTTATTCTTGCTGTAGGAGGAGGTAGTTCGATAGATACAGCAAAAGCATTGGCCTTTTGCAATGGGCAGGAAAAAATTGATTGGGACGAACTGTTTCAAAAATATTCTTCTCCTTATGTTAACTATGAAGAATATTCTGATACACTTCTTCCTTTAATCACAGTTCCCACTACATCTGGTACGGGCTCACAGGTTACACAAGCTGCTGTTATTACAAAAGGAAAGGAGAAAATTACATTTTATCATCCAAGTTTATTTTCAAAGGAATGTATCATAGACCCGGAACTCATGGTAACTTTACCAAAAAGAATTACTGCTGCTACAGGGTTTGACGCTTTTACACACGCATTTGAAAGTTACATTAATCCGAGAGCTTCTTACTTTAGCGAACAAGATTCTATGCAGGCAATGAAGCTCGTAATTGATAATTTAGTGAAAGTATTGGAGAAACCGGAAAATATTTTTTATAGAAGTAACATGGCTTTAGCAGATACATTGGCAGGCAGAGCATTAGCAAATTCAGGCGCCCAGGCTCCACATCCATTATCAGAAATTATAGGAGGAGTTACACATTTACCGCATGGAGAAACATTAGCATTGGTATTTCCGGCTTTTGTGAAACATTCAATAGAGAAAAATAGGGAAAAGTATCTTAAGATTGCCAAACTATTTGATAAAGATGCCGAGTCGGCAGAACAATTATATGATTTGATATGTTCATTCTTAAAGGTGATTAATTTATTTAGGGCTATGAAAGAATCGGGAGTGGAGCAGAAAGATTTTGAAGAAGTATTGAAATCTCCGGTATTAGATTTTTTACCATTTGGCACAAGAGAGGAATTAGAAGAAATTCTATGGGAATCATATGAATAGGATATTTTAATGATTCTCGATGATCAGAAAAAGGAAGAAGTACATGAGGTGTGAGGAAACCTTATGTACTTCTTCTTTTTCTACAGGTAAACTATTTTTTTGATGTTACATATTTAATGATATTGATAATTATAAAAAGCGAAAATAGACTTAAAATAGCTATCATAAAATCGCCGGAAATAAAACCGGAGGCAATTACAACACTTCCATCTAAAACAAACAAAATAACGGAAAGTTTAAAGGATTTAAAGAAGTATTGGATTAAAAGTGCAATCACATCAGTACCGCCCGTAGCGCAGTCATGGTTTAAGGCTAAACCAATAGCTGTACCAACTAAAAGTCCCCCGAAAATCGCAGCGATAATCTTAATCATCAATTGAGGAATATCAGGGAATATTTGAAATAGGTTAATTGCAGGAACTAATTCCATGCAGACCGGAGTCATCAATGTAATATATAATGTTTTGATTCCAAAGCTTTTTCCCAATAATACGGTTGCTAAGATAAGTAAAGGAATAGAAATACATAGTGTCATATAAGAAACAGGTATTTGGGTAATCAATGAAAATATTATGGATAAACCGGTAATTCCTCCTGGTGCAAGCCCGGTACATTGGAAAAAGCAGTTGACCGCGATTGCGGTCAACAAAGATGATAAAGTAATAAACAAATAGTCTTTTACTGAACTTTTCATAAATCTATTCCAATCCAAACTTTTCAGCATCATCATCAATTGCTTTTCTACATTTTTGATATCCGCCTACGATTCCATCAGGGTCTTTGAAGAGTGCTGAGGAAAGTACGATTACATCTGGATTACATTCGATTAATTTTTCCATGTTATTATATCGAAGACCACCATCAATAGCAAGCTCACATTTTGGATTCTTTTCATCAATCATTTTTCTGGCACGTTGTACGAGGTCAACAACGCTTCTTCTCCAACCCCAATTATCTTTACCATCGGTTTCATCCACTCCATGAGTAACGATATGAAGACGGTCAATATCATAAATGGATTCTTCTACAAAGCTCAGAGGTGTGTAGCATCCGAGTGTAAGTCCAATCTTCAATCCCATTTCACGACACCAATTAATAATATATGCAAGTTGGGCTCCGAGGAAATGTTCTGCAGGGAGAATCAGCATATCAGCACCTGCTTCAGCAATTTGTTCAATAAACATTCTGTCCATAGTAACAGTATAAATATGACATTCAATTGGTTTCTCTGTTACTGGACGGATACCAGCGATAATTTGATGTCCACCCATCAGCTTCATATTTTGTAAGTCATGCATATCAGCAGCATCCGAGTGAATGTAATCAACACCAGCATCACTTATTTCTTTAACAATTCCGGCAATATTACCATAGTTGACGTGGGCTAAACCGGCAGCAATTTTAATGTGTTTCATAAAAGTATACCTCCTTTGTTTTCTAAGGTTATTATAATTGATAGTCTCAAATTTACGCAAGTTTCTATAGATGTGTACTTGGCATTATCAATGTGGAAAATTTTAAACATTTATATTTATGACGGGCCTATTTTTTTCATTGTAATATTTTTTTATAATATTTTTCAAGCGACTAATATCGTGATCATACATAATAGGGTTGATTGTTAAAATAGGTATGTCTATGTTTAGATTTATATTCAAAGTAGAGAGGATAAGCTCAGCTTGACTTAAATCTGTATTTTGTATAGTTAAAAAACTTTCGTGAGCAATAATTTCAATTTCAGGAATTTGTGGTATTAGTTTACGCATAAGAAGTTTCATTACACCAGTACCTCCATGACATATTAAAATTGTCTTGAGAGGGCGTTTTTTTAGTTCAAGAGAAGCTGCTAAATAAATCGTAATATATCCGATTTCATCATCGCTCAAGTTGCAAGAATATCCTTTGGTTAATACTTCAAGACTATTTTTTACGATCAAAAAGGTATTATGATAATAAGTATAGATTTCTTCTAACATAGGATTTTTTATAGAAATACCATGTCGAAATCTTGTAAGCGTCGGACCTAGATGTGTGATCAAGGATTCACGAAGGTCAATGTCCTGAGTGAAGGGAAGCTGCAAAGTAACTTCCCAGTTCATAAGTAGCTTGTCTACAAGTCTGGTTAATTCATATTGGTCATTTTCTGTGATACCTGTTTTGTTGTCTAATGAAAGAAAATGAATTTGAAGATAACGAAGTTCTTCTTCAGAAAGGGTTAAATGCAATTCTTTTTCCAACATAGTTGTTAATTGAGAAATTTCTGGAAAGAGTGCTTTATATCTCAATTCTTCCATAAACTCTTGCGAAAGCGTAATAGGATGCCCTTCTGTCATGCGAATAATACTAATAAAGATTCTGAGTAAAACTGCTGAGAGAGAATTAAATGGCAGGCTATTGATATATGGATTACCGGAATGAATAATAAGATGTACTATTTGATGTATATTTCTATCCGTATAATCTAAAGCCTTGAAAATAAAATTTTGGGTACATTCGTAGTCCGGATTTTGTATAATTTTTATGAATTCGGAATATCCCGCATCTTCTTGGAGAAGATCAAACATTAAGTCTCTTAAATGTCGTTCTTTTCCAATCAAACTGATTCCATGATTATTTTTTCGAATAATATCAATATTATATGCTGCAAATTGAGAGGAAAGAGCAGAAATATCTTTATGAATTGTAGCTCTGCTTACAAAGAGTTCAGAGGAAAGTTCATATATTCTGCAATTTTCTGCACAAGTTATCAAGCGAAGTCCAATATAATTTTTTCTTGCTTTTGGTGAATAACTAATCACTTGGTTTGCGCGTGTGGAAATAGAGTTTAAAAGTGTTAGTTTCGCTTCTTCATCTCCATTAATGCATATACCAACACCAGTCTTTCGACAAAGGGAAAGAGCATGCTCATTTAGAAATTCTGATACAACATTTAAGTCATTTCTAATTGTTTTATTAGAAACTTGTAAAAGAGTAGAGATATTCTGAATAGTTATATAGTCTGATTGTTGTAGAAGAATTCTAATAAGTTCTAAAATTCGTTTGTTTTCCATAATAAAATCCTCGTAGTATAAATTCGTTTCAGTTCAATTGGCTAGATAAGGGATTTGGACATGAGCAATTCGATATCTTCCGGCTTTTTTGCAATATTAGAAGAAAGGTTTACGGCAGAATCTGTTGTAATCAGAATATCATCCTCGATTCGGATACCGATTCCTTCTTCGGTAACATATAATCCTGGTTCAACAGTGATCACCATACCAGGAACTAGTTTTTCCAGCTCAGGAAGAGAAATATCGTGAGTGTCCAATCCCAACGGGTGACTTACCCCATGATAATAATAATCTTTGACAGATTTACCGTTTTCCAGAAGACCAATTTCTTTCAGGGCAGTTTGATAATATTCGATTACAATATCATTCAGTTCAAGGAGTGTAATACCGGGAACTGCGGCCTCAATCACTCGGTTTTGGGCTTCTAATACAATGTTATATAGTTGTTTTTGACGTTCCGTAAATTTACCATTTATGGGAAAAGTACGAGAAATGTCGGCACAATAATGTTGGTGTGTACTTCCAAGATCAAGGAGTACTAATTCATTATCGTGTACAAGATGATTATTTTCAGAGTAATGGAGTGTTGTAGCGCGCATACCACCGGCGACAATACTAGGGAAAGCAGTTTCCTTTACCCCTTGTTTCCTAAGTGAGAAATCAAAGATTCCTTCAATTTCACATTCGTTCATTTCTGGACGGACATAGGCATATAGCTCTTCGAGAGCATTTTTAGTTGTGTCTTGTGCTATTTTCATTTTTTCTAATTCGTCATCTGATTTAATAAGTCTTGCTTTTGCAAGAGATGGAAAGATATTTTGAATCTTGGCTTCAGGATACATTGTGCGAATCCAAGATGAAAGCTGGTGGGCTTGTGTGGGTTCATCATCAAATCGACATCTCCATAAATTTAAACCTACTGATGGACGGAAGGAGTGTGAACATAAGTAACGATGGATGTGAGACTTCCATAGATTTATTGGATAAATATGTTCAATTCCACTAATTCGCTTTAATTCCTCAGAAGAAGGTGAGCCACCAATCCATTTGGCAGTTTCTTCATCGCGTAAATTTAAGTAGAGATTCGAATAAACTTTTGTATCACTTTCACGAATCATAACTAATACAGCATTTTCCAGGTCGATTCCAGTCATATAATAAAAATTACGTTCAACACTAAAACGATAAGTTTCATCTGCTGAACGGACAGGAGCTTTTCCGGAATATAAAATTGTAAGATATGGACAAGAATCTGAGTGCATAAAATCTTCTCTACGTGTTTGATAAATTGCTTTCATAGGTATTTCTCCTTTGTATAATTTGGGCGGACATGATGCCCGCCCTAGTTTGTACTACTGTATAATTACCGTTACTCTAAAATAGGTGTAAACGGTTGCTTATCTCGTTGTCTCCAAATATTTCCGATTGCCATATAATCTATTGTATTGTTTTCCATATATGAAAATAGGAGTTGCTTCATTTCCGTACCCCACGTATCCCGAATTCCGTCAATATGTCCCCAATATGATTGAGCCAGTTCCAAAAGTCTGCAACCTGCTAGGAAATCAATTGCTTGATTATCATCTACACTAGTCGGAGCATAGAGTCCACCGGCGTCTTTATAGCCTTGGAAGAATGCACATTCTGCTTCATCGAAACAGTTTTTATCATAGAAATTAAACAGGAAGAAGCGAAAACCATAAAATTCTAATGCAGCAGGCGCGGATTGGGCAGATTCCAAATCAAAATATCCAGAAGGATGGCCGGTATTATCTACAAAAAAGTTCTCGGCATGCATATCAGTAAAATTCAAAACGGGTGTACTAGTACAAGCTTCGAAGTGAGAGCGAAGTTGCTCTAATTTTTTATCAAAAAATGCACAGACCAAAGAGTGTTCTTTTTCTGTAAACACATTTTTTTTCATGCATCGATCAATACGCATTTGAATTACTTGATGGAATCGGTCGGAAAAATTAGTTAATCCGGAAGGTTCTATTTCAGAATCAACCATAACATTGCCAAAAGTAGAAAATGTGACTGACTGAATTTTAGCAAAATCTTCACCGAGATATTTCATACTATCAAGAAAAGCTTTCTTAGAATATCCGCTATCTTTCATATATTGTTTGTGAGAAATACCATCCATATGTTCTAATACAATGAATGTACCGTATTCTGAATGATGGATTCCATGAACTTTTGGTGTTGGAACACCAGCTTTTTTCTTAATCATTGAAAAAAGATAAGCTTCTCTTTCTAATGAAAGTTTTCCACCGAATAAAGTATCTAATCCGGCTTCGCCGATATTTTTTTCTGTTTCACGTATTTTAGCAAATTTACAAATTAATTTTTCTCCGGTCTTTAATGTTACAACAAATACATAATGGTTGGAACCTTCATTAATCTGTTTGAGGCTGTTCACTTCATAGCCTGCTTTCAGTAACAATTTTTCTGCAATTTCCGTCGTTATAGTTGTCATTTTAAAACTCCTCCTATTTATCAATTTGTTGAAGATAGCGGTATATTGTGGCTTCAGAACTCTTTAGTTCTTTAGCAACTTCTGAGATTGCGCCTTTTACGAGAAAAATTCCTCTGCCATCCATTTCTCGTACAATGCTTTTCTTTTCGGCTGTTGTAAATCGTTCTGGAGTTACGCCGAAACGAATACATGCTTCAACAATAACAGAATTTATGAGTGCTGAAGTTGATGAACTTAGATTTTCATAATCTTCGGTAGATTTTTGGGAAATATTTGGCATATCTGAAGAATGATGAGACACATTACCATTAATCATTTTTTCGAGCAGTTCCCGTAATGACAGAAGACTGGAGATTTTCATGTTGATTGTCAAAAGTCCAATAAGCGTCTCCTCTTCTTTAATAAATAATGTTGCAGAGCGAAGTTTTTCGCCTGATGAACTTGTTGCTCTATAGTTTACGCTATAAGGTAATGAGTGACATTTGGGATTGTTGATGAATGCTTGTTGGATCTCACCAACGGGTTCTCCAATATGAGTTAAGTTGTCAAAAGAGTTTTCAGTATGTAGAACTCTTTGTGTATCACTAAGAATTAGTTCACAATCGTCTCCCAAATAGAGAGCAAGAAATTTCATAATAGGTATATAGTCTTTGGTATTTAACATGAATGTTTCACCGCCTTTTTATATTGTTAAAATGAAAATATCACGTAAATATAGATGTGTCAACACAATTTGATAAAAAAATATATTTGTGATAAAAAATTATTGACGTGATAAAAGATTCGTGATAGCATGTGGATAAATCACATAGACGGTATGAAAAATGGAAGAAAAATATACAAAATACACAATACAAGAAACTTTCTAAAATAGTAGTACTGTCAAAAGAACGAAATAAAATAAAGGAGAAGAGGTTATGGGAAAGTATGTGTTAAAGCGATTTGGTTCCATGTTGATTACCTTGTTTTTGATTGCAACAGTTACATTTTTTCTGATGCATTCAATACCTGGTGACCCGTTTGAACTAGGGAGGGATACACCAGCGGTAGTCAGAGAAAATCTAGAACAAAAGTATGGATTAGACAAACCATTATTTGAGCAGTATATCATCTATATGAAGAATTTACTACTGGGAGATTTTGGTACTTCTATGAAATACAAAGGGCAAACAGTTATCGGAAAAGTAGCTACAGGTATGCCTGTATCTGCTCTGATCGGATTTGGTGGAGTCATTATCGGAAGCATTATCGGTATGGTACTTGGATGTATAGCGGCTCTACACAATAAGGGAGCCGTAGACTATATAGTCATTGTGCTAGCTATTTTAGGTGTATCAATACCTAGTTTTGTTTTCGGCTCGCTCATACAAAAGCTATTTGGAGTCGATTTGGGATGGTTTCCGATACAAGGCTGGAGAGGCTGGCAATATGCAGTACTACCAATGCTTACATCGGCATTCACGAATATTGCATTTTACGCCAGAATGTTAAGAACAAGTATGTTAGATGTGACAAAGCAAGACTACATATATACAGCGAAAAGCAAAGGTCTTAATAGGAAAGAGATTGTTAGAAAACATATGTTAAGAAATTCTCTTCTTCCGCTGGTTACTTCTTTTGGACCTATGTGTGCAGGAGTATTGACTGGAAATTTTGTAGTAGAAAAAATCTTTAACATTCCGGGTATCGGTCAGGCGATGATCAATGCGATTCAAGGAAGTGACTATACGATGATTATGGGACTTACCCTTATCTTTTCGTTTATTTCTGCAATCATGTATTTTGTGGTAGATGTTCTTTATGGAGTCGTTGACCCGAGAATTCGAGTTGCAAGTTAGGAGGATAGCATGATGGAGAAAAATACACAGAAAATGAATGTTCAGAATATTCCATTGGATATGTTTGAAAAAGATGAACAGTCATATGACGATGCGGATAAGATAACAAGACCGTCGGTTACATATTGGAGTGATGCATGGAGACGTTTCAGACGAAATAAACTTGCGATGATGTCGGCAATTATTTTAATTTTAATTGTAGCACTCGCGATTATTGTACCGATGGTTAGTAGATATACATATAATCAGAATGACTTAACGTGTACAAATCAAAGTCCATCGCTAACACATTTGTTTGGAACAGATGATTTAGGAAGAGATATTTTTGTTCGGTGTTGGGAAGGAGCGAGAGTGAGTCTCTCTATTGGTTTGATTGTTTCTATTCTGAATGGAACAATTGGAATTCTATATGGAGGAATTGCGGGATATTTTGGTGGGCTTGCAGATAATATTATGATGCGTTTTTGCGAACTTATTGCAGCAATTCCACAAATGTTATGGGTGATTCTTCTGATCTTAATTATGAAACCTGGTGTAGGGCCTATTATCATTGCGATTGCAGCTACCGGATGGATTGGGATGGCACGACTATTTCGAGGTCAGGTATTTCAGATCAAAGAAATGGAATATGTAATGGCAAGTCGTACAATGGGAGCGGGAAGTATTTGGATTATTATGAAGCATCTTTTCCCAAATGCTTTAAGTCCAATCATTACTAATATGGCTTTTGCAATACCGGGGGCAATTTTTGCGGAATCATTTTTAAGTTACATTGGTCTGGGACTTCCGCTACCGACTGCAAGTTGGGGAGTATTGGCTTCTGATGGTGCAAACAAATTATTGAGTTATCCATATCAGTTAGTATTTCCAGCAGTATTGATTTGTATTACAATGCTCTGCTTTAACTTAATGGGAGATGGATTACGTGACGCATTAGACCCAAGAATGAGACAGTAGGAGGAAGAAACGAATCATGAATAAAGAAAAAGAAAATCAATTATTAGTTGTAGATGACCTTGTTTTTTCTTTCAATACATATGCAGGTGAAGTACAAGCGGTTCGGGGTGTTAGCTTTACTCTAGAAAAAGGAAAAACTCTTGGAATTGTAGGAGAGTCCGGATGTGGTAAATCTGTAACAGCAAAATCAATTGTAAGATTAAATCCGGATAAACCAAGTGGTGAAATTAAACGAGGAAAAATCATATTTGATGGTGAAGATCTTGCTTCCTTAAAAGAGAAGGAAATGGAGAAGATACGAGCGAAAAAAATAAGAATGATTTTTCAGGATCCTATGACAAGTCTTAATCCTACAATGACTATTGGTAAGCAGATTATGGAAGGAATTTTGAAAAGCGGAGTAACTTCAAAAGAAGAAGCAAAGAAGATAGCAATAGATACATTAGCAATGGCAGGTATTCCAAGTCCTGAAGATCGATTCAATCAATATCCACATGAATTTTCAGGCGGAATGAGACAAAGAGCTATGATTGCATTAGCTATGGCAGTAAATCCACAACTTTTGATTGCAGATGAACCGACGACGGCATTAGATGTAACTACACAGGCTCAGATTTTGAGATTGATTAAAAAAATTCAAAAACAATATAATACAGCAATCATTATGATTACGCATGACCTGGGAGTTGTTTCGAATATCGCAGATGATATTGCAGTTATGTATGCGGGGCAAGTTATTGAGTATGGTATGGCAGAAGATATTTTTGAGCATGCATCACATCCATATACATGGGGAATTATGCAGTCGATACCACCAGAAGAAATAACGAATAAAGAACCATTACATCCAATTCTCGGTACACCACCGGATTTATTAGATCCACCGAAGGGCTGTGCCTTTGCAGCAAGATGTCCATATGCGATGAAAGTTTGTAGATGTATTCAGCCACCACAATATGATGTGGAAGGAGAAGGGCACAAAACGAGTTGTTGGCTTTATGATGAGAGAGCAAAACAGAGTGGGACTATTATGAATCCTATTACAGGCGAGGAGGTGAGATGATGCAAAAACAAGAAATTTTGCGTACGGAGAATCTGAAAAAGTATTTTCCGGTAAAAGGCGGGAAAATGCTAAAAGCTGTAGATGGAATTTCCATTACGTTGCACAAAGGAGAATCACTTGGATTGGTAGGAGAATCCGGGTGTGGAAAAAGTACTTTTGGAAGAACTTTGATTCGGATTTATGACCCCACGGAAGGAAAGATCTATTTAAAAGGCAGAGACATCAGTGGAAAGAGTTCGAAGAAGTTTAGACGTGATTTGGCTAAAAATATTCAGATGATTTTTCAAGACCCATATGCTTGCCTTAACCCGCGTATGACAATAGGCGATATTATTGCAGAAGGATGGGATATGCAAGGTATTGTTAAAGATAAAGTGGAAAGAAAGGAAAAGATTATAGAGTTTCTTAAGCTAGTAGGTCTGAACGAGGAACATGCAAACAGATTTCCTCATGAATTTTCAGGTGGTCAGCGTCAAAGAATTGGAATTGCAAGAGCGCTTAGTATGAATCCGGAAATTATTATTTGTGATGAGCCGATTAGTGCGTTGGATGTATCGATTCAGGCGCAGGTTATGAATCTTTTAGTTGAACTTCAAAAGAAGTTAGACCTTTCTTATATTTTTATTGCGCATGATTTGTCAATGGTAAGATATATTTCGGACTACGTGGCAGTCATGTATTTGGGAACAGTTGTGGAATATGCTTCAAACGTAGAACTTTATAAAAATCCGATGCATCCATATACAAAAGCGCTGTTTTCAGCAATCCCTGTTCCGAATCCTAAGATTGAAAAGCAGCGTCATCAAATTGAAATGAAGGGAGAGTTGCCTAGTCCGATTCATGCACCAAAAGGATGCAAGTTTTGTACAAGATGTCCATATGCTACAGATATATGTAAATCGACGCCACCGGAGATGAAAGATGTTGGAAATAGCCATTTTGTAGCATGTCACCATATCTAAATGAGAGCAAAACTGCGTGAGCAGCTGGCATAAATATTTTCTATCAAGGAGGAGGAAAAGTATGAAAGCAAAAAAAATGAAAAAAGCTCTGTGCTTACTTTTGGCAGGTACAATGGTATTCGGAGCGACCGCTTGCGGAAGTAGCAACAAAAAGGGAAGTGGAGAAAAAGGAAAAGCAGAAGAACAGGTTTTGCGTCTCGCAATTTCAGGTGAACCTACTATTTTGGACCCATTTCAAATTCAGGACGATACGGCATATAATATCAGTTATGCAGTTACAGAACCATTATTCCGTATTGCAGGAGAAGATGGAAAAGAATGGGAACCTGGACTTGCTACAGAGTATGAAATGAATGAAGATGCAACGGTTTATACCGTAAAATTGCGAGAAGATGCAAAATGGTCTGATGGAACAGCAATTACATCAGAAGACGTAGTTTATAGTTTCCAAAGGGCAGTAGACCCGGAATTTGCATCACCGAAAGCAAATGATTATTTCGAAATTAAAAATGCAGAAGCAATCGCAAAAGGAGAGATGGATAAATCAGAATTAGGAGTAAAAGCATTAGATGAGTATACTGTAGAATTTACATTATCCAGATCGATTGACTATTTTATTGATTGTCTAAAAGTTCCGGGTTATGCTCCGGTACAGAAGAAAGCAGCAGAAGAATTTAAAGACCTTTATGGTGCAGAACCAGAAAATATGGTGTTTTCAGGACCATTTACAGTAACTGAATGGGTGCATGATAATTCCATTACGCTTGAAAAAAATGAGAACTACTGGGATGCGAAGAATGTAACATTAGATACGATTGAAATGTCTATTACAGCTGATAAAAATGCGATTCAAGGAATGTATGAATCGGGAGATCTGGATCTTAGAAGAATCGGTTCAGAGGAACTGGATAAATACAAAGATTCTCCTGAGCTTAAAGTAGTTCCACGTTTGGGTGTAAGCTTCATTGAGTTTAATCCGAGAGTTGATTTCCTCAATAACATTAAGATTCGTGAGGCATTATCAATTGCATTTGATAGACAGGCATATGCGGAAAACGTGATCAAAAACAAGAAACTTGCTGCATATGGAATGGTACCATATGGTATTCGTGGTGTAGATGGAGGAGATTTCCGCGAGCAACAGGGAGATTTAGTGGTCGATTCAGCAACTGATTCAAAGGCGATTGATAAGGCTAAGAAACTTTTAGACGAAGGTCTTGCAGAACTTGGAAAAACAAAAGAAGATATGGAGGATTTCCTTCAGATCTATTGTGTAGATTCAGAAGGTTCCAAACTTCAGGCACAGGCAGTTCAGGAAATGTGGAAGAAAAATCTTGGATTGGAAATTGCGGTTTCGCCAATGCAGACTAAGATGTTAATTCCGATGTTGGTAGAAGGAACATTCCACTGTGTAATCGGAGGCTCTAACGTTGCAAGTTATCCTGATGCAAGTGAGTTCTTCAGTTTCATTTATGACGAAGGTAAGATGGATGATCCGGAATTCATTAGTTTATGGGAAAAACAAATGACACAGATTGGAGAGGAAAGAATTAAAACATTGCAGGAAGTGGAGAAACTTATATTAGATAAATATGTATATATTCCACAGAATTTTGTGGAGAACACTTATACTGTTTCAGAAAATGTAAAAGGTTTAAATATTTGGCCGTTTGGTGCAGAATATGACTTTAAATATGTAGAAAAATTGCAGTAATAAATAAAAAATGAAAGAGAGGGGAGCAAAATGGCAAACTTGACGGAAGGCAATGTAAAAAGCAAGTTGGTTAGTTTTATGCTCCCCATATTAATTGGTAATGTTCTTCAACAGTGCTACTCTCTTGCAGATGCTGTGATTGTTGGACAGGTAGTCGGCGATGAAGGTCTTGCAGCAATTGGGGCTAGTCAATCGATACAGTTCTTTTTGATTTCTATTTTAATGGGGTTGGGAGCAGGCTCTGAAATATTGATTTCAAAATATGTAGGTCAGAAAAATCTTCCGATGGTAAAACGTACATTAGACTCTCTATTAACAGCAGTTTTGGGATTGGCTCTGATTTTAACCTTGACCGGAATCTTTATTTCTGAAATATTGCTAAAAGGAATTGGAACACCGAAGGAAATCCTTCCACAATCGGTGGAATATTTAAAAATATATTTTATAGGACTATTTGGGGTGGCCGGTTATAATACGTTAAGCGGAATACTTCGAAGTACCGGTAATTCAAGAGTACCTTTAATTTTTCTTATCATAACTTCAGTTGTGAACATCGGATTAGATATTTGGTTTGTAGCAGGATTAAATATGGGAGTTGCGGGTGCGGGGTGCGCAACAGTCATTGCACAGACAATTTCTTTTATTTTGTGCTTACTATATATCAATGTTCAAAAAGATTTCGTGTCATATCAGATCATGAATTTAGATTTTCGATGGGAGTCAGTAAGGGAAGGATTAAAGTGTGGAATACCTTTTGCGATAGAACAGGGGGCGGTCAGTTTGGGAATGTTTTTCATGCAGGCTGCAATTAATTCTTTGGGAGTAAAAGTGATGACATCGTATGTGATCGGAGCTAAAATTGACTCTTTTGCAGCCATTCCGATTTCAGGTATAGGTCAGACAATTTGTATTTTTACCAGTCAAAATCTTGGTGCAAAAAAAATAGAACGAGCAAAAAAAGGCAAAAATTTTTGTTTGTGTCTAGCATTTGGAATTAGCTTAGGACTTTTATTTTTATTGTGGGGTGCAGGAGAATATATAATCAAGTTATTTACAAATGATCAGGAGATTATTTGTATGTCTTATGACTATATTAAAATTCTGAGTTTAGCATATTTTATTGCAAGTTATTTTGTAGTACTTAACGGACATATCAGAGGAACAGGAAATACAGTCTTACCGATGATCAGTACATTATCGGGTTTTTGGTTTTCAAGAGTCCCGTCAGCATATTTACTAAAAGATTATTGGGGATACATGGGTGTATGGCTTGCAATTCCGATAGGGTGGATATGTTCTTGTATAATAACGGGAGTATATATTCATGGAAAGAAATTTACAAGTCTAATGTAGCAGTATGAAAGAGAAATGAAGAGGTGACAAGATGATACGGGAAAAAGTTATAATGAATCCTAAATTATTCACGGAACAGTATCTGAAGCGATAACTGTGCCATGAATCTAAAAATTGATCCATGCAGCCATAA
>JAJBSL010000004.1 GCA_020540725.1 Lachnospiraceae bacterium EP-SM-12S-S03 | reverse complement strand
CCTCTCAAATAAATAGTGAGGCTTTATCATACACTATATTTTCCATTTGGGACATAATCATAAATGATATATTAGGACATTATCATAAATGGTTCATAAAAATAAGTATCTTTAGCAGATTCTTGTTGACATATGCCAAAAGAACCATTATTATTATTTTTAATAAAAGGGAGTAACTGGCGTTTAGACGTTTGCGATGTCGTCAGTACGATGAGTTATCATCCGTATCGTAATGAAACAGTGAGACTTTTATTGCATCATGAGTGTGCAATAGGGGTCTCTTTTTTATTGCATAAGAGGTTCTTAAAGAATCTCCTATGCAATTGCACGATTGATTGTTATTCTTTCAAGATTCAGGCAATAATAAAAAGAGGCCGCTGCACGGAAAAAGAAACGGAGGAAAAATTGAATATGAAACCGAGTTATCAATTATCTGCAGAAGAAGTAAGAATGCAGGTAAACGGAAAACTTACCCCCCTCACGGATGAAGAGGTAAGGGAACATCAGGAACAATACGGGAAAAATGAACTTACAGAAGGCAAGAAAAAAAGCACGCTTCAGATTTTTTTGGAACAATTTAAAGATTTTCTTGTTATTATTTTGATTGTTGCGGCAACAGTATCTGGATTTATGGGAGATGTGGAAAGTGCGGCAGTTATTTTGATCGTAATTACCATGAATGCCATTTTAGGAACGGTGCAGACTGTGAAGGCAGAACAGTCATTGCAGAGTTTGAAGAAATTGTCCGGACCGGTAGCAAAAGTATTGAGAAACGGCAATGTTGTGCAGGTTCCATCTTCAGAGCTTACAATTGGTGATGAGGTTATGCTTGAAGCGGGCGATTATGTGCCGGCGGATGGACGAATTTTAAAAAATGCAAGTTTAAAGATTGATGAGAGCGCGCTGACGGGAGAAAGTCTCGGAGTAGAGAAAACAGAAGAAGCGATAAAAGGAGAAGTACCTCTTGGGGACAGAACGAATATGGTGTTCTCCGGAAGCTTTGTAACTTACGGAAGAGGTTCCTTTATTGTAACATCCATTGGAATGGAGACAGAAGTAGGAAAGATTGCTTCCCTTTTGAAATCTACATCAGAAAAGAAAACGCCTCTTCAGGTGAATCTGGATCAGTTTGGCCAGAAACTTTCTATTTTGATTTTAATTTTCTGTGCTGTCTTATTCGGAATCAGTGTTATGCAGGGAGATTCAGCAGGAGATGCATTCCTATTTGCAGTAGCATTGGCAGTTGCGGCCATTCCGGAAGCACTGAGTTCTATTGTAACAATCGTTCTTTCCTTTGGAACACAGAAAATGGCAAAGGAACATGCAATTATCCGAAAACTTCAGGCTGTAGAGGGGCTTGGAAGCGTATCAGTTATCTGTTCTGATAAAACAGGAACTTTGACGCAGAACAAAATGACTGTAGAAGATTATTACGTAAATGACACACGGATTCCGGCATCAGAGATTGACCGTCATGCGCCGGGAGCGAGACAGTTATTAAGATACAGCATTCTCTGTAACGATTCCACGAACGTAGATGGCGTGGAGATTGGAGATCCGACAGAGACTGCGCTGATCAATCTTGGAACCAAACTTGGGGCGACTCCGGAACATGTACGAGGTAAATTTCCACGTACAAGTGAGATTCCGTTTGACAGTGACAGAAAGCTTATGTCTACAGCACATGTGCTGGAGGATGGCCCGGTCATGCTGACAAAGGGTGCGGTGGACGTTCTTCTTACAAGAATGGATCGCATTTGGAAAAACGGAGAAGTTACGATTCTTACAGAAGAAGAAAAACAACAGATCGAAGCGCAGAATCAAGAATTTTCAAGAAGTGGATTACGAGTGCTTGCATTTGCTTACAAACCGATTGAAGCAGGGTATCAGCTAACACTTGAAGATGAAAACGATCTTATTTTCATGGGACTTATCGCAATGATGGATCCGCCAAGAGAAGAATCTAAAGCAGCGGTAGCAGAGTGTATTCGTGCAGGAATCAAGCCAATCATGATCACTGGAGATCATAAGGTGACAGCGGCAGCGATTGCTAAGAGAATCGGAATTTTGAAAGATGAATCGGAAGCATGTGAAGGTGCAGAAATTGATCACCTGACAGATGAGGAGTTGAAAGATTTTGTGGAAGGAATCTCCGTATATGCGAGAGTAACTCCGGAACACAAGATCCGGATTGTGCGGGCATGGCAGGAAAAAGGAAATATCGTTTCTATGACAGGTGATGGAGTAAATGATGCTCCGGCTCTTAAACAGGCGGATATCGGTGTTGCGATGGGAATTACCGGAACGGAAGTTTCCAAAGATGCAGCGTCCATGGTATTGACGGACGATAATTTTGCTACTATTATAAAGGCAGTGGAAAACGGAAGAAACGTTTATAAGAATATTAAAGGTTCGATTCAGTTTCTGTTATCTGGAAACTTTGGTGGAATCCTGGCAGTACTTTATGCGGCTATTGCAGGACTTCCGGTACCATTTGCTCCAGTGCATTTATTGTTTATTAACTTATTGACAGACAGCCTTCCGGCGATCGCTCTTGGATTGGAACCGCATACGAAGGCAGTAATGGATGAGAAACCGCGTCCGATGAATGAGTCGATTTTGACGAAGGATTTCTTGTCAAAAATCGGAATCGAAGGACTTTGCATTGCGGTAATGACTATGATTGCATTTATGCTTGGATACCGCGGATTTGCCGGAATGGAAGGCAACGCACTTCTTGCAAGTACGATGGCTTTTGGAACACTTTGTACATCAAGACTTGTACATGGATTTAACTGTAAGTCAAACAGACCGGTGATATTCACAAAGGCATTCTTTAATAATATTTATTTGATCGGAGCGTTTGTTCTTGGACTTGTGTTGATTACATCTGTATTGATGATTCCGGCACTTGATAGTATTTTCAAAGTCCAGACATTGAATGTGACACAGTTGTTTACGGTATATGGTCTGGCATTGATGAATCTTCCGGTTATCCAGTTTATAAAATGGATTCGAAAAAGATAGGGTGAGTGAATGGATTTAAACAAAGAGACAATTCGAAAAATAAGAGGTCTGATCGTGTTTGCGGTAGTCGTAGTCATGATTGTATGGAAATACGAAGTATTCTTTGAACTGCTAGGGTATGGTTTGAACATTATATTGCCATTCCTGATAGGCGGCGGGATTGCTTTTGTGCTGAATGTACCGATGCATTTTATAGAAGAGAAGTTGTTTGGACAGGGAAAACTTAAGAACAATAAGACTGCGAAGAAAGCTGCAAGACCGGTGAGTTTTATTTTGACGTTAATCTTTGTGTTTGGAATTATTTTCCTTGTAATGTTTATCGTGATTCCAGAACTGACAAGTACACTTGCAAATGTGGGACTTACAATCCAGAAAGAGATTCCGAAGCTTTTGGGCTATGCGGAAGAGCTCTTTAAAAATAACAAGGAGATTGTGGAGTGGATTGAAAATATTGAGTTTAATTGGAATAAAATATTTGAAGGTATCGTTGGATTCTTTACGAGTGGTGCAGGGAATGTGATGGATTCTACATTTGCAGTTGCCAGGTCGATCGTAAGCGGTGTGACAACTTTTGTAATCGGATTTGTTTTTGCATGTTATATTCTACTACAGAAGGAAAAGCTGCATGTTCAGGTGAAAAAGATAGGTTATGCTTTTTTGCCAAAGGACTGGGTGGAAATTATGATTGCGATTTCCTCTATGGCATATAAGACATTTTCACATTTCCTGACAGGGCAATGTGTGGAGGCAGTGATCTTGGGAACCATGTTTTTTATTTCCATGTCGATCTTCAAGATGCCGTACGCACTTCTTGTTGGAGTTCTCATTGCATTCACTGCATTGATTCCAATTTTCGGTGCATTTATCGGTTGCGTTGTGGGAGCGGTACTCATTTTTATGGTGAATCCGATGCAGGCGTTGATATTTATTATCATGTTCCTGGTGCTTCAGCAGGTTGAAGGAAATCTCATCTATCCACATGTAGTAGGAAATTCGGTAGGATTGCCATCTATTTGGGTTTTGGTAGCGGTAAGTATCGGCGGAAGTCTTATGGGAATTGTGGGAATGCTGATATTTATTCCGATGGTTTCTGTTGTATATTCATTGTTCAGAGGAATTGTGAACAGGCGTCTTGAGAGAAGGAACATAAAAGTAGAGTGATCCTGCATATGTTTTAATAAAAATACTGCAGGAGAATTATGTTAAATTATCTTTGGGGCGGCATGATTATGGCCGGAATTATTTTTGGTCTGTTCAGCGGGAAAATGCCGGAGGTAACGAACGGGGCACTGGATTCCGCTAAGGAAGCGGTAGATCTTTGTATTATGATGATGGGAATCATGTCTATGTGGGTAGGACTGATGGAAATTGCTACAAAGGCGGGCATCATAGAAGCAGCATCCAGATATTTAGGACCGGTGATACGCTTTTTGTTTCCGGGAGTGCCAAAAGGACATTTGGCAGAAAAACATATCACAACGAATATTATTGCCAATGTTCTTGGCCTCGGATGGGCTGCCACGCCGGCAGGACTGATGGCGATGAAGAGTTTGCAGGAACTCAATCCCAATCGGGATAAAGGTATGGCAAGTAAAGAGATGTGTACATTTTTGATTCTTAATATTTCATCTCTTCAACTGATCCCTATTAATATGATTGCGTATCGTAGTCAGTATGGGAGTGTAAATCCAGCGGGAATTGTTGGTGCCGGGATTGTGGCGACAATGGTAAGTACCGCGGTGGCAGTGGTGTTTTGCAAGATGATGGATAGAAAGTGGACAGTATGATGAAATAATAGGGATTGTCGGGAACAGAAAGTTCTAATAAGGTAGAGGGAGTGATTCGTAACGAGCCACTCCCTCTTTGTACGTTGATACGATGGTATTTTCCTGCTTTAAACCACAGATTATGGAAAATGCAATGATCTACGAGTTCTGTACGGTCAGGTAATTTGTCTTTTTCAGTACTTTATAGTCATCCTTTGAGAAAAGGAGTTGGTTGATCAAAGCGTCTCTATTTGTAATCTCTGTATTGGAAATTACAACTTTCATCGTAATTGGAAGCATCGTGTAATTAGAAAGTCCTGACATCAGTCCCAACTGATGGTTGGAATTTACAAGATTGCGAATGCAGGAAATCAAGACATGCTCCGTGGTCGTCTGACTATGCAGGAAATAGGTTCCGATAAAGCCTTCTTGTATGTATTCACCCACGTAAAAGCTTCCACAATCGCCAGGATTATTGGTGTCTTTTACATCGTTGAACATCTGTGCCCGGTAAGTGTTACTCTGCGACATAGAAGGATATTGCTCGATGATACTTTGTATAATACATTTATTCTGACTATCATAAGTGTACATATAAAGTTTGTCTGCAGCTTTATCATATAAAGGTTCCTCTGTTATAAACTCAGGCTCTCCTCCTAGGAGCAGAGAAGGAGAAACTTTGAAAATACGGGAGAGTTCCATAAAAGTGGGAAGATCTAAGGAAATGTCTCCTTTTTCGTATTTGGAAACTGTCGAAATACTCTTATGAAGTTTCAAAGACAGTTCTTTTAAAGTCATATTGTATGCTGTTCTGTATTTACGGATATTTTCACCAACAATTTTATCTACGTTCATGTCAAAGTTCTTTCTTAAAAATCAATTTTTTTATTAATTCTATACAAACAGTTACTAAATTATGTAAAAATGTACTTTTTCCAGTACATTTTCGATTAAACATATAATATCACATTTGAAATTTTCGTGTCAAGAAAATAACCATTACTTGAAAGATTCTTAAAAAATTATTAAAATTGGTATATTGATAAGTAAAAGGAGGATTACTATGAAAGTAGAGGAAAGACTGCTGAAGTATGTGGCAGTAAAAACACCTTGCGATGAAAACAGCGAGTCCGTGCCGACTTCCCAGTGTCAGTTCGATCTGGCAAAAATTCTGGTTGAAGAGCTGAAAGAACTTGGTGTAGAGAATGCGCAGCTTGATGAGAAATGCTTCGTATATGGTATTTTGCCTGCAACAAAAGGATATGAAGATAAGAAGAAAATTGGATTTATTGCGCATATGGATACAGTTCCGGAATTCTGTGAAGGTGAGATCCGACCTGTGATTACACCGAATTATGATGGGGAGGACATGGTTCTTGGAACAAGCGGCAGAGTGTTAAGCACAAAAGATTTCCCACATTTAAAGGGATTGAAAGGCCGCACACTCATTACTTCGGATGGAAATACAATTCTTGGTGTGGATGATAAGGCAGGAATTGCAGAAATTATGCAGATGATCCAGATCTTAAGAGATGAGAATATTCCACATGGTCAGATCAGTGTTGCATTTACGCCGGATGAAGAATGTGGAAGCGGTGCTGCTCATTTTGACCTTGGGAAATTTGGAGCAGAAGCAGCATATACATTAGACGGAGACGGAGAGGGAGAGATTCAGTACCAGAATTTTAATGCCTGCGAAGCGAAGTTTGAAATTCAGGGCAAGAATGTACATCCGGGTTCTGCAAAAGATGTGATGATCAATGCTGTTTTGATTGCGGCAGATATCAACAATATGTTGCCAAGATATGAAATTCCAAGATGTACAGAAGGTTATGAAGGATTTTATCATCTGCTTACAATCAATGGAGATGAAGGTCATGCGGTATCTGAATATATTATCCGTGACCATGACGAACACAATTTTAATGCAAGAAAGAACACGCTTCGTCATATTGAAAAGAGTTTAAATGAAATCTGGGGCGAAGGAACAGTAAAACTTACGCTTACAGATGAGTATAAAAATATGGAAAGTATCATCAATGACAATATGTATTTGATTGATCATGCAAGAAAAGCATGTGCGGCTGCGGGAGTTGCGGAAGATATTTCACCGATCCGCGGCGGTACAGACGGATGTAAACTTTCATTTAAAGGGCTTCCTTGTCCGAATCTTGGAACAGGCGGACACGGTTATCATGGTCCGATGGAACATGTGACTGTAGAAGGCATGGAAGCAGCAACAAAAGTTGTTGTAGAACTTGTAAAAATATTTGCAAATGAATAAAGGAAAAAGGGGAAAAGAAAATGGAAACAGCAAAGAAAAAGAAAAAACTGGAATTTCCTACCGCGATTACCGTATTATTTATCGTTCTTGTATTTGCAGCGATCTTAACAGCAGTAGTTCCGGCAGGTTTGTACTCGAAATTAGCGTATAATGCAGACAGTGATAAATTTGAAATCACAGCTCCATCCGGTGAAATTACACAAATGGAGCCTACGCAGGAAAGTTTAGATGAGCTTGGAGTTACCGGTAACCTTGATAAATTCCTGGATGGAAGTATTAGTAAACCGGTTGCAATCCCTGGAACATATGAGAAGGTAGAGCAGTCTCCACAGGGAATCTTTGATATCCTTCTTGCACCAATCAGTGGAGTGTATGATACGATCGACATTATCCTCTTCGTATTTATCCTCGGAGGATGTATCGGTGTCCTGAACTACATGGGAGCATTCAATGCGGCCATCGCAGTGCTTTCTAGAATTACAAAAGGGAAAGAATATATTTTAATTATTTTGATCACAGTGATCATTGCAGCGGGAGGTACCACATTTGGTCTTGCGGAAGAGACCATTGCTCTCTATCCAATTCTCGTCCCGGTCTTCCTGGCGGCGGGGTATGATGTAATGGTTTGTATTGCTGCGATTTACATGGGTTCTTCTATTGGAACAATGTTCCCTACGATCAATCCTTTCTCGGTAGGTAACGCATCCAATGCTGCTGGTATCAGTATCGCGGAAGGTATGGGAATCCGTACAGTTGCATTAGTACTTGGTGTAGTTATTACATTGATTTACATTTTACGTTACGCAAAGAAAGTAAAAGACGATCCTACAAAATCGATCTGTTACGATCAGTATGAGCATCATATGCAGAAATTCGGACATCAGGGTGAGGTTCCGGAGTTTACACTTAGAATGAAACTCTCTCTTGCAGTATTTGGTATTTCATTTGGTGTTCTTGTTTGGGGTCTTGTTTCTAAACAATGGTGGTTCGACAGTATGACATCCTTATTCCTGGCATGTGCGATTCTTCTTGCATTTACATCAGGAATCGGCGAGAAAAACTTCATGGATCAGTTCATCGGAGGAGCTGCAGACTTAATGAGTGTTGCTCTCGTTGTAGGTGTTGCCCGCGGTATTAACATTATTCTTGAAAACGGTATGGTTTCCGATACAATCCTTGAGTTCTTCTCAGGTGCAATTAGCGGAATGAACCCATTCGTATTCATTATCCTGATGATGCTTGTATTTATCGTACTTGGATTCTTCATTTCATCTTCATCAGGACTTGCAGTGTTATCTGTTCCGATCATGGCTCCTCTTGCAGATACAGTAGGTGTTTCAAGAGCAGCGATCGTTTCAGCTTATGCTTACGGTTTAGGATTGATTTCCTTCATTACACCGACAGGATTGATTCTTGCAACATTGGCCATGGTAGATGTTACTTATGATAAATGGTTAAAATTCATTATGCCGCTTATGGGAATTACAGCCGGATTCAGTGCGATCATGCTTCTGATTCAGGTAATGCTGTAAACGACAGAATTGTAGAACAGAGGGAAAGTTATGGATTTTGAAGCAAAGATCAGAGAAGACAGAGAAAGTCTGATTGAAGATATTAAAAAATTAGTATCAATTGACAGTGTGGAAACTGCTCCGGAGAAAGGCATGCCTTTCGGAAAAGGAGCAGCGGATGCGCTGCAGTGTTTCCTTGATCTGGCAGAAAGTCTGGGAGCAAATACCGAGAACTTCGATAACTATGCCGGTCATGCGGATTTTGGTGATGGTGAAGAAACTCTTGGTATCCTGGGGCATATGGATGTTGTTCCTTGCGGTGACGGATGCCTATGCGATCCGTTCAAGCCGGAAGTGATCGATGGGAAACTTTACGGACGCGGAGTCCTTGATAACAAAGGGCCAATGGCGGTATGTCTCCATGCGGTAAAGATTCTGAAAGAAATGGGCCTTCCGATGAAGAAGAAAATCCGTTTTATTGTAGGTGCAAATGAAGAGACAGATTGGAAATGTGTAGATTATTATTTCAATCAGAAGAAGATTGCGCCGCCGGAATTATCTTTTACTCCGGATGCCGAGTTCCCTTTAAATCATGCAGAAAAGGGTGTATTCCAGTATCAGCTTATTACAGACCTGAAAGAGGATGTTGTACTTGCAGGAGGTAATGCATTTAACTCGGTTGCAGAAAGCGCATATGTGCTTCTCGACGAAAGTTTGGCACCACAGATTCAGGAGAAGATGGCACAGTGGGAAGAAGTGACAGGATGTCATTTTGAAACAGAGACGGTAGATGGGAAACTTACGCTTACAGCCCATGGATTTGCGGCACATGCAGCAAACCCGGAAGGTGGAAAGAATGCGATATCGGCGATTATGAATGCTGTTCATGAGCTTCATGTAGGTGGAGAACTTGGCGAGATAGCAGAGTTCTATATGGGACACATTGGATTTAATCTTTGCGGAGAACATATCGGAGTGGGACTTTCCGATGAAGTCTCCGGAAAATTAAGCTTCAATGTCGGAAAAGCAGAAGTGATCGATGGAAAACTGATTTTATCTATTGATAACCGTGTACCGGTCAGCTACAAATGCAAAGAAGCGCAGGAGCTGATTGAGAAGAATTTGGAAGGAACGAGATTCCGTTTTGAGAACCCGGATATCATAGAGGCTATTTATGTTCCAAAGGACAGTTTCCTTGTGCAGACATTGATGGATGTGTATAAAGAAGTGACCGGCGAAGAAGAAGCCGAGCCGCAGGTTGACGGTGCGTGCTCTTATGCAAGAGCATTGGATAACTGTGTTGCTTTCGGAGCGCTTCTTCATGATCAGCCGAATCTGATGCATCAGAAAAATGAGTATCTGGAACTTGATAAATTGGATATGTGGATGAAGATTTATCTTGAGGCAATTTATAGACTTGCGAAATAGATAAGTTATGAAACAAGAAAAGGGGCTGTGAAAAAAACGAAAGTTTTTTCACAGCCCTTTTCTTTGATGTAGGCAGTTTACACAAAGATTTAATAAATAGTTTATTGCGTTTCCATTATTGCCATAGTATACTTGACTCATCTAAAATTTCTGGTGAATTTCTAAGAATCAAGACCAATCAGTCAGATATTCCAGAATAAGAGGTTTGATAGAATCATATTACAGGTAAATATGGAGGAAAAGCAGTTGTACAATGAACCGTATTTCTTTATAATGAAAGTATAAGAAGAAAATTCACGTATTCCTGCAGTTTCTCCGTATTGGGAAAGGAGCAGTTATATGTGTATGACAACAAATGAAAAAAAAGAAGAAAGTTTTATTATGTTACCTAGCGTGGATTTTTGCTTTCAGGAATTGATGGAGGCTGAAGAGGTGCGCCGAGGATTTATCAGTGCGATTCTCCGGATTCCACCGGAAGAAATTACAGAGGTGGAATTACTTCCAAAGAAACTGCGAAAGAAGCACAAGGAAGAGAAATACGGAATTCTAGATGTACGGGTTCTTCTAAGAGATGGAGAACAGATGAATATCGAGATGCAATCCATTGCCTATGATTACTGGCAGGAGAGATCTTTGTTTTATCTAGGAAAGATGTATACCGATCAGATTCACGAAGGAGAAGATTACAACAAATTGAAAAAATGTATCCATGTAGGAATTCTCAATTTCACATTGTTTGAGCATGAAAGATATTACTCTTGTTTTCATATCTGGGAAGATACAGCTCGTGATTTGTATTCGGATAAATTCGAGATTCATATCCTTGAGTTGACGAAGCTTGTGCAATATGAATATCCACAGACAGAACTCCTTCGGTGGGCACAGTTTTTCGGGGCGAAGAGTAAGGAGGAGATTCAGATGTTAGCAGAAAAAGATGAATACATCCACAAGGCATATGATAAACTGGAAGAAATCAGTGCAGATGAAGAGAAACGATTGGAATATGAAGAAAGACAGAAAGCTATCCGGGATTATCGGCATATACTTGCCAGTGGAAGACGAGAAGGAATGAGAGAAGGACTGAAAGAAGGCATGAAAGAAGGACTGAAAGAAGGAGAAAAGTCCGGGCGTCATAAGAATGCGATAGAAACAGCTCGCAGAATGCTGGCAGATAATCTTCCTTTGGAGAAAGTGGTGGAATATTCAGGTTTATCTTTAGAGGAGGTGCAAAAACTTAGTATTCCATAAGTGTGGGCTTTAAGGCGCCGGTTAGAGGAAGGCTTCGGTTTATCTGAGGTCTTCTGTTTTTGTGAGATAGGATTAGGAAGTCAAAAGGTATGTTTCCCCGAATGGTTATAATTCTTTTTGCATAAAAAAACACTCTGAATTTGTTAATAATTTGTCAAAAACTCACAGTTTGTGTAAGTGTATGAAAAAAATACTTGTTATTTTATTAACAATGTTTTATAGTAAAGGAAGAAATACTATAATATAAAATAAAAGGAGACAAATCTATGAGTAGTAAGGTTACAATCATTGGAGCAGGAAGCGTTGGAGCAACAATTGCGTACACATTATCCGGACAAGACATCGCATCAGAACTTGTTCTTATTGATATCAATAAAGAAAAAGTAGAAGGCGAGGTCATGGATATTGAGCAGGGAACATGTTTCAGAGATCCGATTTCTATCATCGCCGGGGACTATGCAGATGCAAAAGACTCTGATATTGTCATTATCACATCGGGAATGCCAAGAAAACCTGGACAGACAAGAATTGAATTGACACAGACCAATGTAAATATTTTAAAAGAGATTACACCTGAAATCGTAAAAGCTGCACCGAATGCTCTTTACATTATCGTAAGTAACCCGGTAGATATCATGACATATGTGTTTACAAAGATCTCAGGCCTTCCGGAAAATCAGATCATTGGTTCCGGAACGATTCTTGATTCAGCAAGACTCCGTTGTGGACTCTCTGAGCATTTTCAGGTTGCACAGAGAAATATCCATGCATATGTATTTGGTGAACATGGAGATACTTCATTTATTCCGTGGTCTGCAGCTCGTATTGCCGGTGTCAATGTGGATGATTACTACGAGATGATGCCTCTTTTGGGAAAAGAAGTAGAGCCGTTGGATAAGGAAGAAATGCTTACTTATGTACAGAAATCAGGTGGACAGATTATTGCAAACAAGGGAGCTACATTTTATGCGGTAACAAGAGGTGTAGTAAGATTATGTGGATTCCTTCTTTCTGCATCTGAGTCTATTACAACCGTATCTTCTATGATGCATGGAGAATACGGTATTGAAGATGTATGCTTGAGTACACTTGCTCTTGTGGGACCGAAAGGAATACAGGGCAAGGTTCCGATGAAACTTACAGAGGAAGAAATCGGTAAATTAAAAGCAAGTGCAGATGCACTGAAAGCAGTCATTGCACAGATTGATTTATAAATAGAAAGGACAGCGTAAACTATGAAGTACAGCTATTATCCGGGATGTACGTTGAGAACAAAGGCAAAAGATCTGGATGCGTATGCCCGCGTTTCTGCAAAAGCGTTAGGCGTAGAGCTTATTGAAATAGAAGACTGGCAGTGCTGTGGAGGAGTTTACCCCATGGGTTCTGATGAGATTGCAACAAAGCTATCTTCTGTACGGGCCTTGAACGCAGCAAAAGAGAAAGGGCAGGCACTGGTGACCATGTGTTCTGCCTGTCACCATGTGATCAAACGTGTGAATGACGATATGAAAAATGTAGAAGACATTTGCACAAGAGCGAACAATTATATGGGACTTAAGGAACCTTACAAAGGGGAGACAGAAGTGCTCCATTTTCTGGAAGTGTTAAGGGATAACGTTGGATTTGAGGAGATTCAGAAAAAGGTTGTGAATCCATTTGCAGGCAGAAAGATTGGCGCGTATTATGGCTGCCTTCTTCTTCGTCCGGGGAAAATTCTTGGATTTGACGATCCGGAGAATCCAACGATCATAGAAGATTTTATACGTGCGATCGGCGGGGAGCCGGTTATTTACCCGTATCGCAATGAATGCTGCGGTGGTTACATCTCTTTGAAAGAGAAAGAGATGGCGAAAAATATGTGTGACAAGATCATGGAAAGTGCGGAAGGATTTGGAGCAGAAATACTTGTGACAGCATGTCCGCTTTGTATGTACAATCTGAATAAGAGCGGTCACCTTCCGGTTGTGTATTTCACGAAGCTTCTTGCTGAGGCTTTGGGAGTGGCCGATGAGGTGAATGTGAAGGAGGTGCAGGCATAATGAGTTCCGAGAAGAAACTTGCGGAAGAGATCCGCGAGATTAGCGGAGTCAATCCATTAAAATGTATGAAATGCGGGAAATGTTCTGCAACATGTCCTTCTTATAATGAAATGGATATTAAGCCACATCAGTTTGTATCTTATGTGATCAATGAAGATATTGAGAGTCTTGTGAATTCAAAATCACTTTGGAAATGTCTATCCTGCATGGCATGTGTACAAAGATGTCCGCGGGATGTGAAACCGGGGAAACTTATTGATGCAGCAAGACAGATCGTTGTACGGCAGAGAGGCGGAGATTATCTGACACCGGATGAGATTCCGGAACTGTTGGATCCGGATGTTCCACAACAGCTTTTAGTCAGCGCATTCCGAAGATACAGGAGGTAAGCTTAAGTGCAGAGGATAGGAGTATTTGTCTGTCATTGCGGAAGTAATATCGCCGCAACGGTAGATGTGGAGAAAGTAGTAGAGATGGCGTTTATGGAGCCTGGAGTTGTTCATGCAGAAGACTACCAGTATATGTGTTCCGAAGCCGGTCAGGCAAAAATTGCAGATGCCATCCATGAGAAGAATTTGACAGGTATTGTGGTATGTTCCTGCTCACCGCGCATGCACGAAGCAACATTTAGAAAAGCAGCACAACGCGCAGGACTAAATCCATATATGGTTGAAATTGCCAACATCCGTGAGCATTGCTCATGGATTCATAAAGATATAGAAGAGGCGACAAAAAAAGCAGTCATTTTAATGAGAGCTGCAGTTGCCAAAGTAAATTTAAATGTACCGCTGAAAGAGGGCGAAAGCCGTGTTACGAAAAGAGCGTTGATCATTGGGGGCGGTATTGCGGGAATCCAGACAGCGCTTGACATCGCAGATGCAGGCTATGAAGTTGACATTGTGGAAAAGACACCGAGTATTGGTGGAAGAATGTCTCAGCTTGACAAGACATTTCCAACATTGGATTGTTCGGCATGTATTCTGACACCGAAAATGGTAGAGGCAGCCGCTCATGAGAAAATCAAGATTTATACATATAGTGAAGTGGAAAGTGTAAGTGGGTTTGTAGGTGACTTTACGGTAGACATTCGCAAAAAAGCAAGAAGCGTCGATGCGGATAAATGTACCGGATGCGGTCTGTGTCAGGAAAAATGTCCTTCTAAAAAATCATTGAATGAATTTAACAGAGGCTTGGATACACGAAGTGCGATCTACACACCGTTTGCCCAGGCTATTCCGAATGTACCGGTCATCGACAAAGAAGCGTGTATTAAGTTCAAAACGGGAAAATGCGGAATCTGTTCCAAAGTATGTCAGGCAGGCGCTATTGACTATGAACAGAAGGATGAGATCATTACAGAAAAATACGGTGCTATCGTGGTTGCCACAGGATTTGACACCATCAAACTTGATCAATATGATGAATACGCGTATAGCCAGAGCAAAGACGTTATCACATCTTTAGAACTAGAGCGTGTGATGAACGCAGCAGGACCGACTCACGGACATTTGGAGAGACTTTCCGATGGGAAAGCACCGAAAGAGATCGTATTTATCCAATGTGTGGGAAGCCGCTGTTCAGATAACAGAGGAAAACCATATTGTTCCAAGATCTGTTGTATGTATACTGCGAAACATGCCATGTTGATCCGTGATAAATATCCGGATGTAAATGTGACCGTATTTTATATTGATGTACGTACGCCGGGTAAAAATTTTGACGAGTTTTACAGAAGAGCAGTGGAACAGTACGGCGTGAATTATATCAAAGGCCAGGTAGGAAAAGTCATTCCACAGCCGAACGGAAAGCTGCTTGTCCAAGGGTCCGACCTTTTAGACAACAGGCAGATTTTAAAAGAAGCGGATATGGTTGTCCTTGCAACAGCCATTGAACCAAATCCGGATGTGAGAAAAATCGCAACCATGCTGACTGCAAGCATTGATACAAATAACTTCCTGACAGAAGCCCATGCAAAGCTTCGTCCGGTAGAGTCGCCGACAGCCGGTATTTTCTTATCCGGTGTATGTCAGGGACCGAAAGATATTCCGGAAACAGTTGCCCAGGCAGGAGCAGCAGCGGTGAAAGCGATCGGACTTCTGGCAAAAGATAAGCTTATGACAAACCCATGTACGGCGAAATCGGATGAACTTCTGTGCAATGGATGTTCGGCATGTGCAAATGTATGTCCGTATGGAGCAATTACTTACGAAGACAAAGAAGTAAATGACCATGGTATCCGTGAAGTGAGAAGAATTGCAATTGTCAATAATGCGCTTTGCCAAGGATGCGGAGCATGTACTGTAACATGTCCATCGGGAGCTATGGATTTACAGGGATTCTCAAACAGACAGATTATAGCGGAGGTGGATGCAATATGTCGATAGAGAACAAAGAATTCAGACCGAAAATTGTAGCGTTCTGCTGTAACTGGTGCAGTTATGCGGGAGCGGATCTGGCAGGAAGCAGTCGTCTTACATATCCGGCAGATGTGAAGATTATTCGTGTACCATGCTCCTGCCGTGTCAATCCGATGTTTATATTAAGAGCGTTTGAAAGAGGCGCAGACGGTGTGATCTTGTGTGGATGTCATCCGGGAGACTGCCATTACAGTACCGGAAACTATTACGCAAGAAGACGTATGACGTTACTATTTTCTATGCTGGATTTTATCGGTGTGGAAAACGGGCGTACCCGAGTGGAATGGGTATCTGCCGCAGAGGGTGTAAAATTCTCTGAAACAATGAACAGTTTTGTAGAGAAGATTTACTCTCTTGGAGAGAATGTAAGATTGGAGGATTTAAGATGCAAGAAATAATTGACCGTGCGAAGGAACTTCTGGCAGACGGAACGGTGGCACGGGTACTCGGCTGGAAAGCCGGAGACTTGCCTTACAATCCGGAACCTGCTTATTTTGAAAATACAGAATCGCTGAAGGATTTCGTTTACAACGGATTTTGCGGAGCGAACTTAAGTAAATATATGATTGAAGCTTCCAAGATGGAAGGAAGGACAATGGTTTGTCTGAAACCATGCGATACATATAGTTTTAACCAGTTGATCAAAGAGCACCGTGTGGACAGAGAGAAAGCTTATATTGTCGGTGTCGGATGTAAAGGAAAGCTGGATATCGAAAAAATCAGAGCCATGGGAATCAAAGGAATCGGGAAAATAGAAGGTGCAGAGATTGCGGATGATGCCGACACACTGACTATTCAGACGATTTACGGGGAAAAAACATGTTCTTACGCAGATGCATTGTTGGAGAGATGTCATGTGTGCAAAGGAAAAGAACATAAGATTTACGATGAATTGATCGGAGAGTCCAAAGAGACGAAGGATGCAGACCGTTTTGCAGAAGTAGAAAAGATCGAAGCTATGAGTCCGGAAGAGAAATTTGCTTTCTTCCAGGAAGAATTGAGTAAATGTATCCGCTGCAACGCCTGCAGAAATGTATGCCCGGCATGTAATTGCAGAAAATGTGTGTTTGACAGTAATAAGTTTGACAGTGCACAAAAAGCAAATGTGGATTCCTTCGAGGAGAAAATGTTCCACATCATCCGCGCGTTCCACGTGGCAGGAAGATGTACGGATTGTGGCGAATGCAGCCGTGTATGTCCGCAAGGAATTCCGCTACATTTATTCAATCGTAAATATATCAAGGATATTGATGAGCTATATGGAGAATATCAGGCGGGAGAAGACACAGAGTCCAAAGCACCGCTTACTAATTTCACATTTGATGATGCAGAACCAAGTATTGTAGGAAAGAGAGGGTAAGGTATGTACAAAATAGCAAAAGAAAATCTTTCCCAATTATTTCGACAGATTGTTCAGGAACAGGAACTTTATCTTCCGGTGAAAACAGCCGGACAGACAAATTTTGCGGTCTGGAGCGAGGATGCAGGAGTGGATCTCGATACATTAAAGACGGTAAAATCTCCGAAAGATGTATTTTTCCCACAGAGTGAGAATTTATATACTGTGAAAAAAGAAGGGAAGAAACTTCATGTAGAGCCGGAAGAACTGAAATCCCAGGATTTTGTTATATTTGGGATGAAAGCATGTGATGTGAAAGGTGTGGAAGTGTTAGACCGCGTATTTTTATCTGATCCCATCGATACTTTTTATGCGGCGAGAAGAAATCATGGAACGATCATTGCACTTGCATGCCATGAGCCGGAAGAATCCTGCTTCTGCAAAGTATTTGGCGTAGACGCTGCGAATCCGGCAGCAGATGTGGCAGCGTGGATGATCGGTGAAGAACTCTACTGGAAGGCGTTGACGGAAAAGGGAGAATCTCTTACAGAACTTGTGAAAGACCTTCTAATTGATGCAGAGGAAACCAAAGTAGTAGAAGAAAAAGAAGCAATTCACAATATTGTGGAAAAACTTCCATATATGAACCTTTCTTTAGATGGATGGGGAGGAGATGTACTGACGGAAAAATTTAATTCCGGTCTTTGGGAAGAACTATATAAACCGTGTCTTGCCTGTGGAACGTGTACTTTTGTATGCCCAACCTGCCAGTGCTATGATATCAAAGACTATACGACAGCGAATGGTGTATCCAGATACAGATGTTGGGATTCTTGCATGTATTCGGATTTTACGATGATGGCACACGGGAATAACCGTACCAGTCAGATGCAAAGATTTCGTCAGAGATTTATGCATAAACTGGTGTACTACCCTGCAAATAATGATGGTATTTATTCCTGTGTAGGATGTGGGCGTTGTGTAGAAAAATGCCCGGCATCCCTTAACATTGTGAAGGTGATCAAAGCATTTCAGAAACAGGGAGGGGAACAGTAATGTGTGAATGTAAATGCCATGAAAATTATACATTGGATACGCTGATTCCGAAAGTCGGTGTCATCACGGATATCCGGGAAGAAACACCGGATGTGAAAACATTTCGCGTGAATGCACCGGAAGGCGGCAAGTTGTTTGAACATATGCCGGGACAATGTGCCATGCTTTGTGCTCCGGGAGTAAGTGAAGGAATGTTTTCTATCACTTCCTCACCAACCAATAAGGAATATCAGGAATTTAGTATTAAAAAGTGCGGAGTCCTTACGGACTATCTCCACGGTCTTGAAGTAGGAGATGAGATTACAGTTCGTGGCCCATATGGAAATTATTTTCCGGTGGAGACAGAGCTGAAAGGAAAGAACCTGTTATTTATTGCCGGTGGTATCGGACTTGCACCACTTCGTTCCGTCATCGATTATGTGCTGGACAACCGTGAGAATTACGGGACAGTAGATATTGTCTATGGTTCCCGTTCGGCAGATGATCTTGTACAGTTAAAAGAGATTCAGGAAGTATGGATGAAAGCGGAAAATGTAAACGTATATCTTACCATTGACAGAGAACAGGAAGGATGGGATGGGCACGTTGGATTTGTTCCGAACTATGTAAAAGAATTAGGGTTCGATACAGAGAGAACCGCACTTGTCTGTGGACCGCCGATTATGATCAAGTTTGTATTAGCAGGTCTGACAGAACTGGGATTTACAAATGAACAGGTATATACCACATTGGAACTTCGTATGAAATGCGGAGTAGGGAAATGTGGACGCTGTAACATTGGATCGAAATATGTGTGCAAAGACGGGCCGGTATTCCGCTTCGATGAAATCGACGAGTTACCAAACGAGTATTAAGAAAGGACATAAAACATGGAAAATATGGTAAATGTATATTTTTTCGGTAAGAGATATAGCGTTCCGGCAGATCTTACGATCATGACTGCCATGGAATACGCAGGCTATACATTGAAAAGAGGATGTGGATGCCGACATGGTTTCTGCGGGGCATGTGCAACTATCTACAGAATCAAAGGGAAAAATGAATTAAAAACATGTCTTGCCTGTCAGACTCAGGTGGAAGAAGGAATGTATGTGGCAAGTATCCCATTCTTCCCGACAGACAAGAGAACCTATACATTGGATGATATCCGGCCGAATCAGCAGATTATGATGGAGCTTTATCCGGAAATCTATAGTTGTATCGGATGCAATGCATGTACAAAAGCATGTACACAGGACTTGAATGTTATGCAATACATCGCGTATGCCCAGAGAGGTGAATTTGAAAAATGTGCAGAAGCTTCTTTTGACTGTGTAGGATGTGGATGCTGTTCCGTAAGATGTCCGGCGGGTATTTCCCATCCGCATGTAGGGCTTCTTGCAAGACGTCTGACGGGAAAATATATTGCCCCGGAGACAGAACATTTGAAAAAACGTGTGGAAGAGATTAATCACGGAGAATATGACGAACTGATCGAGCAGATTATGCGGAAACCTATTACAGAAATGCAGGAACTTTATAACAACAGAGAAATCGAGAAATAAGGAGGGCACAAACTATGTACACACCATATCCAGAGAATATGATGGAATCTGTCAAAAAGGTAGAGGCTACAAGAAAAGAACGTATGTCTTCAGAGCCAAGACGTCTGACTGCAGATGAAAAAGATGCTCTCCTTAAGGAATTCCATCCGGATTATAACCCCAATGCTTTTGCCGAAATTAAAGTAGGACCAAATAAAGGAGAAAAGGCGCCGCTTGAACTGGCGAAACTGCTTCATTCCACAAGCCGTATTCTGAAGGAAGACATCGATCTTACAAAGATTGACTACGATGTGGATGTGCTTGTCATCGGAGGCGGAGGAGCCGGAGCATCTTGTGCCATCGAAGCACATAATGCGGGAGCTAATGTTATGATGGTAACAAAGCTTCGCATTGGTGATGCAAATACAATGATGGCCGAAGGAGGTATTCAGGCTGCAGATAAGGAAAATGATTCGCCGGTACAACATTATCTGGATGCATTTGGCGGCGGACATTTTGCAGCAAGACCGGAACTGGTAAAACGTCTTGTCATGGAAGCACCGGATGCGATCAAATGGCTGAACGATCTTGGTGTGATGTTTGATAAGGATGAAGAAGGACGTATGGTGACAACACACGGTGGTGGAACATCCAGAAAAAGAATGCATGCCTGCAAAGATTATTCCGGAGCAGAGATCATGCGTACAGTAAGAGATGAAGTGCTGAACCGCAAAATTCCGGTTGTAGAGTTTACTGCGGCAGTGGAACTTATAAAAGATGAGAAAGGCCAGGCGGCCGGAGCTGTTCTTCAGAATATGGAAACAGGAGATTATCTTGTTGCAAGAGCAAAAACAGTGGTTATTGCGACAGGTGGAGCAGGACGTATGCACTATCAGGGATTCCCGACATCCAATCATTACGGAGCAACGGCAGACGGACTTATTATAGGCTACCGTGCAGGCGCCCCGCTTCTTTATCAGGATTCCATTCAGTATCATCCGACAGGAGCTGTGTATCCGTCACAAATCCTAGGAGCACTTGTAACAGAGAAAGTTCGTTCTGTTGGTGCGCAGCTTGTAAATGCAGAAGGAGAAGCCTATATTCATCCGTTGGAAACGAGAGATGTCAATGCATCCGGTGTGATTCGTGAATGCAGAGAAGGCCGTGGTGTAGATATACCGGGTGGACAAAAAGGCGTATGGCTGGATACGCCGATAATCGAACTTCTCGGCGGAGAAGGAACAATTGAGAAGAGAATTCCTGCCATGTTCCGCATGTATATGAATTATGGAATTGATATGAGAAAGGTTCCGATTCTGATTTATCCAACTTTGCATTATCAGAACGGTGGACTTGAGATTGATGGGGAAGGTTTCACAAAGACGATCCCGAATCTCCTTGTTGCAGGAGAAGCGGCAGGTGGAATTCATGGAAGAAACCGTCTCATGGGAAATTCCCTTCTTGATGTGATTGTATTTGGACGGAATGCAGGGAAAAAGGCAGCCGTGAAAGCGAAAGATGTAGAACTCGGTCAAATGAACTTAGACCATATCAAAGCATATGCAGAAGAACTAAATGCAGCAGATGTGCATACCCATGACGTATCTCCGTTACTTTTACCGAAATACGCACGTCATGAGAGATAATGACAGAGAGAACTGAAAGAATTGGAGGTAGATTTTCATGCGTGAAATAGAAGTGCAGCAGATTACAGATGTTGTAGAAAGATTATGCATTGAGGCAAATCAGTATCTTCCGGAAGATGTACAGTGTGCGATCAAAAACTGTCGTGCATGTGAAGATTGGGAAATTGCTCAAGATGTGTTGGATAACATTATTACAAATTTTGAGATTGCAAAAGAGGAAAATGTGCCGATTTGCCAGGACACAGGTATGGCATGCGTATTTCTCGAAATTGGTCAGGATGTACATCTTACAGGTGGAAATCTTGCAGAAGCAGTTGACGAAGGCGTTCGCCGAGGTTATGATAAAGGGTATCTGAGAAAATCCGTTGTGGCGGATCCGGTTCGGCGTGGTAACACAGGAGATAATACGCCGGCAATGTTGTACACAGAGATTGTTCCGGGAGAACAAGTGAAGATTACAGTGGGACCAAAAGGATTCGGAAGTGAGAATATGAGCGCGATCCGTATGTTTAAGCCTTCCGCTGGCCTTCAGGGAATTAAAGATTTCATTATAGAGACAGTGGAAGCAGCTGGACCGAATCCATGTCCTCCGATGGTAGTCGGTGTAGGAATCGGAGGAACATTTGATAAAGCAGCGCTTCTTGCAAAGAAGGCCCTCATGCGTCCTATTGATTCTTCACATCCGGATCCGTTCTATGCAGATCTTGAGAAAGAAATGTTGGATAAGATCAATGAACTGGGAATCGGACCGCAAGGCTTTGGAGGAAAGACAACGGCAATCGGCCTGAATATTGAGACACTACCGACCCATATTGCAGGTATGCCATGTGCGATCAACATTAACTGTCATGTGACGCGTCACAAAACGGAGGTGATTTAGATGGCAGCAAGAAAAATTACATTACCATTAACAGAAGAACTGGCGAAGACACTCCACGCAGGTGACAGTATACTTGTGACCGGAACAATTTATACATCCAGAGATGCAGGACATAAGCGTATGTGTGAAGCGCTTGCGCAAGGAGAAGAGATTCCTTTTGATCCGAAGGATGCAACAATCTATTATGTGGGGCCTACTCCTGCAAAGCCGGGCAAAGTCATTGGTTCGGCAGGACCTACAACAAGCGGACGTATGGATGCTTATGCACCAACCATGATGTCCGTAGGAGCAAGAGGAATGATTGGAAAAGGAGCCCGTCTTCCAGAAGTTGTGGAAGCAATGAAAAAATACAATGGTGTATATTTTGGTGCCATCGGAGGAGCCGGTGCGCTGCTTGCCAAATGTATTAAGAAAGCAGAGTTAATTGCTTACGAAGATCTTGGAGCAGAAGCACTTCGTAAACTTTATGTAGAGGATATGCCGCTTGTTGTCATCATTGACAGTGAGGGAAATAACCTTTACGAAGAAGGAAGAAAAGAATACCAGATGTGGGCAAAGTCTCACAATGAATAGAAGCGCGTAAGAGACGCGGAAATTTGAAAATGTATTGGAAAGAGGACGGGGAGAAGTATGCCCCGTCTTCAAAAGCGTAAGGAGAGTAAAGGATGAAACAAGTGAAACGTCCCATGTCACAATCGTATATTGTAGGACTTCTTCTGGCATTTGCCGGAGGATATCTGGATGTATATACTTACGTGTGCCGGGGAGGTGTATTTGCAAATGCACAGACCGGGAACATGGTTCTTCTGGCCATCAGTGCGGCAGAAAAGGATTTTGGAAAGGTCATCAAATATCTGCTTCCAATCCTTGCGTTTATGCTTGGAATTCTGATCACAGAGTTTGTGAAATCCAGATACCGCTATAATACGGCGATCCATTGGAGACAGATTGTTATTGCAATAGAAATGCTGGTACTTTGTCTCATTGCGTTTGTACCGTCAGGGGGACTAGATGATTTTGTGAATATTGCAGTAGCTTTTGTTTGTTCCATGCAGGTAGAAAGTTTTCGTACATTTGAAGGAACGAGCAGCTATGCTACAACGATGTGTACAGGAAACTTACGTTCTGCGACAGAGCATCTGTTTTTTTCGGGACTGAATAAAAACAGGGAAGAAAGAAATACAAGCCTTAAATATTACGGAATTATCGTTATTTTTATTATAGGCGCCTTTGTGTCAATGAAAGTAACACAAAATATGGGAGAAAAATCAGTTTTGGTGGCATGTTTTATATTATTTACGGTGTTTTTGATCATGTTTATACCGAACGAGCAGAAAAACCATTCTTAATCAAACAACAGGGGGAGTAAAGACAACATGGAAAGAGATATGACGGTTGGAAGTCCGGCCAAAATGATCATCAATTTTACATTGCCTATTTTTCTTGGAAATGTATTTCAACAACTTTATAATATGGCGGATACGATTATCGTCGGCAAATTTGTAGGAGCGAAAGCGCTGGCGGCTGTAGGTTCTACAGGAACCATTATGTTTCTGATTATCGGATTTCTGACCGGGCTTACGGCAGGATTCACGGTACCTACGTCACAGAAATTTGGCGCCGGTGATATGAAGGCTATGAGGAAAACTGTGGGATCTGCAGTGATTCTTTCAGCAGTTGTATCTGCGGTAATGACGGTGATCAGTATGATAGGAATGCGAAGTCTGTTGAAGCTGATGAACACACCGGATGATATTTTTCAGGATGCCTATGCCTATATTATGGTAATATGCGGAGGGATTTTTGCACAAGTCCTTTACAATCTTCTGGCCAGTATTTTAAGAGCTCTTGGGAACAGCAAGACACCGCTTTACTTTCTGATTTTGGCAGCAGGGCTGAATGTAGTTCTAGACCTGGTATTTATCATTATCTTTCACATGGGTGCAGCCGGGGCGGCATATGCCACTGTAGTATCGCAGGGAGTATCGGGGCTTCTTTGTCTTGTATATATTATAAAAAAAGTACCGATTCTGCATCTGAAGAGAGAGGATTGGAGACTGGACGGAATGCTTGTGAAAATCCAGTTGGGAGTAGGTCTTCCGATGGCGCTCCAGTATTCTATAACAGCGATTGGTTCCATGATGATGCAGTCTGCCTTAAATATTCTGGGTTCTCTTGTTATTGCCGGTTTCACGGCAGGAAGTAAGATTGAGCAGCTTGTGACGCAGGCTTATGTTGCGCTTGGCACAACAATGGCAACTTACTGTGCACAGAACATGGGAGCAGGGAAAGTAGACCGGATTCGAAAAGGATTCAAAAGCAGTACAATGATCGGAATTGTATATTCGCTCATTGCAGGCGCGCTGATCATGACAGTAGGAAAATATTTAACTCCGCTGTTCCTCTCTGAAAATGTAACAGAGATTATGGGCTATGTGGACACTTATTTAAAATGTGTGGCAGCTTTCTTCATTCCGCTTACCATTGTTAACGTATACAGGAATGGAATTCAGGGAATGGGATATGGTCTCCTTCCGATGATGGCCGGAGTTGCGGAACTGATCGGTCGAGGTGTGGTTGCGATTGTGGCAGCCCGGGATAAGAGCTATGTAGGAGTCTGTATGGCAAGTCCTGCAGCCTGGGTACTGGCAGGAGGACTTTTGATTATCATGTATTTCTATGTCATCAGACAGAGTACAACACGGTTTGAAAATTATTATAAGTAGCAGAATAGAAAATTCATAGAAATACTCCGGTGTTCATACAATGGAATGATAAGAACAACCGGAGTATTTTTATGCATATTTTACTGTATATATCAGATTTCATTGTACCTGCAGTCATACTTGGAATTGTGATGCATGGTCTTTCACAAAATGTCAATGTCTATGATGAATTTATCAAAGGAGCCAAAAAAGGTTTTTTGACGGTGATCAAAATCATGCCGACTTTAATCGGCCTTATGGTAGCGGTAGGAATTCTGCGTGCGTCCGGATTCTTGGAATTTATAGGGAAATTTATCGGGCAGTTTACTTCCTACATAGGATTCCCAGGGGAACTTGTACCCCTTACGATTGTAAAAATGTTCTCCTCTTCCGCAGCGACCGGCCTTGTGCTCGATATATTTAAACAATATGGAACAGATTCACATATCGGTTTGATCGCTTCCATTTCCATGTGTTGTACAGAGACGATTTTTTATACCATGAGTGTATATTTTATGGCTGCAAAGGTGAAAAAAACGCGCTATACATTAACTGGAGCACTTCTTGCAACCTTAGCCGGACTCATAGCAAGTGTGATACTGGCAGGGAGCATGATCTAAAACCATACACAGATTATAAAGAAAAACGAGTCCGGATGCGCGGGTAAGGCAGCATATGGACTCGATTTTTACTTCTATTACTTTTCGTATGATTTCAACACATATTCCCTTACCACGTCAAAAGGCGCGGGACCTACATCCAGTACGGCTTTGTGGAATTTTTTCTGTGAGAAATCATCTCCTGTTTTTTTCATTACTTCTTTTTTCAATTCCAGCATTTCCACGTAACCGATATAGTATTTTAGATAATTCCCCGGATCAGAAACAATGAGTTCATAGATCTCGGAAATGGTATTTGTATCATCAATTCCGTATGCAGAGAAGAATTGAACCGTATCCGGCAAAGACCAACCGTCATAGTGGATTCCGATGTCGGCCAGGGCATAAAGACCGAGGATCAGAGAACTGTTTTTCTGTGCAAGAGTGGCTTCTTTTTTGGAAAGAGGGGTAAGGTAGTAGGAACACATTTCCGCATAAGTGGCCCAACCTTCCGTGTAGCCGCCGAAGTTGAGG
Source organism: Lachnospiraceae bacterium EP-SM-12S-S03 (assembly GCA_020540725.1). Taxonomy (GTDB): domain Bacteria; phylum Bacillota; class Clostridia; order Lachnospirales; family Lachnospiraceae; genus Faecalimonas. Next base: position 120,383 of record JAJBSL010000004.1, on the reverse strand, counting down.
ATACTTCGAATGGGATCAGGCTCTTTTTGAGCAAAATAAGTTGTCTGATATAAATGTCCGGGGTAACCTTCATGAGCCAGTGTAGTAAAAAGATTTAAATCTTCCATATTATGCGCCCGGTTGATATATATGGTATTTTCGGAGGAATGATCGATACAAGGAATAAGGTAAAAAGCAGGACTTAGGTAAGGTTCCATAGTTTTTGGAACATATTTTACATCTGTGTTTACATTTGCCGGAGTGGGAAATGTTTTTGCAATCTTGCTTTCTAATTGTGCAAGGAGTTTGTCGGGACGATTCTCGTCAAAAGATAACTTAGAAAGCGTGGAAACTTCTAGAAACTGTCCCATCGCAGCAACGTCATTTTTTATCTGCTTTTGTATCAGCTTTTTTAATTCCGGTACAGATCTTGAAGAGCCGGTTTCCCGTGATACGACGTATTCATAATATTTTTTGCCATTATGAAGATTGCAGACACCGGAAAGTTCTGCGCCTGTGCCCTTTAGTTCTGTTAAAGCACTGACAAGAGATTGGTAAGCTGGAAGAAAAGAATTTTGAACAATCTGCTGATTTTTCTTGATATAATCTGCTTTTTGCTTTGCGGGAATCTCTTCCATATCTGAAATTCGCTGTTCAAAAGTGGAGTACATATAATTGTTTTCTCCCATATCGAGAAGGGATTGGCATTGTTCCAGCACAGTATCGACTATCTGATCCGAAAGAAAAAGTCCTTTTTCAGATTTTTCACGTTCCAGATCGATCAAAGATGCAAAGTACTGCGGTGTTGTTTCCAGCAGATTTAAGTATGTATCCACATCTTCCACGTCATAAAACTGATATTCTGCAAGGAGTACGGGAAGCTGAGCTTGTATACCGGTCAGAGGACTCAATGGCTCCTCATAGAGAAGAAAATCAGCTCCATCCTTGGCAGTATTTAAATAAGAAGCAAGAACATCATAAGTAAGCTTGTTTTCATCGGAAAGCGAATGATAGGGGAATGATTCGAGGGATTTCCGGCAATTTTCAATTGAAGCCATAGTTGTAACAGAATCGGTGTTGTAGGTACCGAAAGTAACAGGGGCATTTAGTATACCGTAGTCAGTGGGAGTTTGCAGTGTAAAATGAAGATTTAGTGTACTGGAAGCGGTCTCCTCCTGAAAAAGTGAAAGTGTAAATTTGCGGAAGGCATCATCGGATGATGGGTTTGTGCCCGTTGGCAGATATCCGGACAAAAAAGTAAAGCAAAGATAGGCGCAAAGGAGTCCGAAAATCAACATAATTCCACGGAGGCGTTGCTTTGCCAGTTTTTTGACTGATGAAAGGTTCATGAGATTCTCCACAGTATTTTTGACTATTTTATGATGTGTAAAAAGGAAATATAACTTCTACGCAGCATTAGAAAAACTTATAAAATCTGATAATTGATAAATAAAATGAGAAGAAATAAAAAAATATAAAAATAATAAAGAAAAATATTGACAAAATAAAATTTGAATGATATTATAAAGACAACAAGAAACCGAAGAGAAAACAAATATCAAATCTGAAAAGGAGATGAAAGATTCAAAAGTAGGACAATAATTTCTGACGAGAAAGGAAATTAGGGAAGCTTCAAATATAATAAGAGATCATTATATAAGAAGTGGAATCTGAAGAAGGAATTAGAAGTTTTCAAGTAAGTGGATTATAGTTGATCTGAAAGGTTGAAAGAAAAGGAGAACAGACCATTGGACAAGTCAGAATCGTAAATAGCTGTTATAATTAGGAAAATAATTATAACAGCTATTTTACGTGTGCTTTGTATATAGGAATTTTGATTTTATATCCGTCTTAATCTGTTTTTTAAAACAGGTCCGATAATAAGTGCAGCAATGATTTTAATTGTATCGCCCGGAAGATAAGGAAGTACTCCGGCAGCGACGCCCTGCATGAATGTAAGATCCATTTGTACTGCGAGCCATGCGCTTCCGAATGCATAAGTAATTGCAGTTCCGAGTATAAAGCCGAATGCGGAAGGAAGTCTTCTGCCATCTGACATTTCTATTACAAATCCACTGATCAATACAAGGAACAGATAGCCGATCATATATCCACCGGTTGGACCAAAAAGCCGTCCTACACCGCCGATGAATCCCGAGAACACCGGAAGACCGACAAATCCCAAGAGAAGATAAAGTATGCAGCTTACTACTCCGAATTTAGGGCCAAGCACATAGGCGCTCACATATAGGATAAAGGTGGCAAATGAAATTGGAACCGGACTAAAGGGAAGTGGAAGCGAAAATGGCGCTACAATACACAAAATAGAGGTCATAAGTGCGGTTAAAGTCAGTTGTTTGGTTGAAAGAATGGATGTTACCTGTTTTTTCATGTTGAGAATCTCCTTGTATATGAAATGGTTATATGGTATATAAATTCATTATAATAACGGGAAAAAGCATTGTCAAATATTCTTGCATTATGTTTCCGCCAGTTTTCACAAGAGAAATATCTGAATAAAAAGACGGAAAATTCAGACTATAAGCAAATGCAAGAAAAAAAGAAAAACTAAAAGAAATAAAATGAAAAATAGTGTTGACAAATGAGACGTGCAATGTTATTATAGACTCAACAAAAATAATAAGATTACTTCATAAAACAAATAAGAAAGAAGGAGGCTTCATCCAATGGACACGACAGAGCAGAACGTTCAATATATCGGTGGTATGGCAAATGGTTCCTATGATACAAGCCTTAACCATAGAAGATAACCGGTAAAGAATAAAGCAAATGATAAAAAGATTCGGAGAAGACCATAACCGGATATAGATAAGAATGATTCAGATTTGCAGATATATTGAATAGAAATTGTAATACCACGTGAATACAAAGCATGAATAGATGTGTAAAGAAACATCTCATTAATGATTCAATTCGGAACATAGTATAAGATAATTATAGAAGAGATAACTTGAGAAGAGTTATAGAGAGTATAATTAGCACTTATGTTTGCAAAAGATAAAGATTTGATATTGAAAGAAGATTCAACTTTAGATTGCAAGATACAATAGGCAGATAGGAACATAGAATCAAATCCCTCCGGAATTTATAAAATACAAAAGACAACTAAATACCCAGACAGCCCTTATAGTTAAGAAAATTATAAGGGCTGTTTTTTTTGACATTGACAAAGCTATGTGTTAAACTAGAACAGTAAAAATTTAACTATTGTTACAAAAGGTTAAAAAATAATTAATAGAGGTGAATATAACATTGGATAAGTACGAATATCGTGTCAAAACAGAGCAGATGCTTGATTACATGGAGAAAAAGCAGTACAAAAAGGCAATGGAAATAGCGGATACTATTGATTGGCGGAGAGTGAAAAACTCTACAATGCTTAGTACGGTAAGTGAAATATACGAATGTAATGGGGAGAACCAAAAGAGCAGAGACATTTTATTCATCGCATATGACCGGGCTCCGGAAAGTCGGAAAATTGTATATCGTCTAGGAACCTTGGCGGTGAAATTAAATGATTTGCAGGAAGCAGAGGATTGCTATGAGGAATTTATCAAAGTAGCACCGAAAGATCCAAATCGATACATTTTGAAATATAAGATATTAAGAGCGCAACATGCTCCGGTAAAGAAGCAGATAGAAGCTTTGGTTGAGTTTAAGAAAGTAGAATATGTGGAGAAATGGGCATATGAGCTTGCAAAACTCTATCATGAAGCCGGGAAGATTTCGGAATGTCTGGATGAATGTGATGATCTTATTTTGTGGTTTAGTGAAGGGAAATATGTTCTGGAGGCTATGAAGCTGAAGATGCAGTATAAGCCGCTGACTCCGCTTCAGCAGGAGAAATATAACCATTGTATTGAAAATGAGAAGAAGGCGCAGATTCAGACTGAGGAAAGAAATCCGGAAGAGATCAAAGAACTTACCCCGAGAGATACGGAAGAGGATTTGGGAAAGACACAAGTTTTTGAAGTGCCGAAAGAAGTTCTGAAAGGCAAGGAACAACAGGCGGATGAAATACAGGAAGAACCGGAAGATGTAGAGAAAGAAGTCATTTCGGAAGACGAGAAAATCAGCCGGGAAACAGCAGAGGAAAAAGAGACGGAAGAGGCAGTAGAAGATACGTCAGAAGAGACAGATACAGTGGAAGATCAAGAAGAAACTGTAGAAGAAGAGAAAGGCGAAGAGCCGGAATTTGGTGCCGGAAGCAAGATTATTCAGACAACAGTAGCAGGTGCCACATTGGCAGAGGCAGTGGCCAAGGGATTTGCAGCAGCAACAGGAAAAGAAATAACTGAACCGACAGTAGAAACTCCAATAGAAGTGGATTCTATAACAGAAGAAGCTTCTACAGAAGCAGAGACAATGCCGGAAGAAGAAAAGGAAATGGAAATGCCGGAGGAGACCCCAATGACAGCACAAGAAAAATTAGAAGGAATTTTGCAGAACTGGGAAGAAAAGCAAAGAGAAGTAGAACAGCAGATTGCAGAGAAAAAACAACAGGCGGAGGCAGAAAAAGCAGCACGCGAAGAAAGAATGCAAAGGGAAAGCATGTTTAATACAGTACCGATTATTCCAGATGATATTCAGAAGCTTTTAGATGATCTGGAAAATGGAATTTTAGACAGTGATGTAGATTCCTTAGATGATGAAGAGACGATGGCTATCTCGGAAGAATATACAGAAGACATTCCGGAAGAAGATTTCAACGAAGAAGAGTTTGATGAGGAAGAGGACTTTGACGAAGAAGATTTCGACGAGGAAGAAGACTTTGACGAAGAAGATTTCGACGAGGAAGAGGACTTTGATGAAGAAGACTTTGACGAAGAAGATTTCGACGAGGAAGAAGACTTTGACGAAGAAGATTTCGACGAGGAAGAGGACTTTGACGAAGAAGATTTCGACGAGGAAGAGGACTTTGATGAAGAAGACTTTGACGAAGAAGATTTCGATGAGGAAGAGGATTTTGACGAACTTGTAGACGATGAAGATTTCGTTGCGGAAGAGTTTGAAATCCCGGAAGAAGATGAGGAAGAAGAGATTGCAGACGAAGAAGAAATTGTTGAAGAGCCGGAGAAGGAAAAATCAGCTTTAGAACAGTTGGAAGAAGAGATTGAGGCAGAGAAGAACGTTTCGCCAGGCGGAGTATCATTTGATACAGGCTTTGTGGTACAAGGACGTTATGACCTTGATGTACAGAGCGAAGTTGGAATCAAAGCGGGACTAACAGAAGAACAGAAGAAATTATTCTCTTATTTTGTTCCGGTGCGAGGTATGAGCGAACAGCTTGTGGAAGTGCTTGAACATGATAAGCATTGCAAATCCAGATACGGAACTTCACGTACAGGTAACCTTCTGATCGTAGGACGTCCTGGTACAGGAAAAACAGTACTTGCGGTAAATGTAGTAAAGGCAATCCAAAAAGACAGAAAGTTAAAACAGGGCAAGGTTGCAATTGTAACAGGTGATGCGCTGAATAAAAAGGAATTGTCAAGTGTTATTAATAGGCTGAAAGGCGGAGCTCTTATTATTGAAAAAGCAGGTAAGATGAATACAAGAACGATTCGTGAGCTGAATGATTTGATGGAGGAGCAGACAGGAGAATTACTGTTTGTGTTAGAGGAACAGAGAAGACCACTTGAAAAGATGCTTTCTGTAAATCCGGAATTTAAACGTAAGTTTACTTCGAAATTGGAACTTCCGATTTTTATTAATGATGAATTGGTTACATTTGGTCAGACATATGCAAAAGAAAACGGTTACAAGATTGATGAGATGGGAATTCTTGCACTCTATAGCCGTATTGATATTCTGCAGAAAGAAGACCATGCAGTAACAGTAGCAGAGGTAAAAGAGATTCTGGATACAGCCATTGACAGAGCACAGAGAGCAAATGTAAAACATTTGATGAAGCGTGTATTTGGAAAGAGAACAGATAATGCAGACAGAGTGATTCTGACAGAACAAGATTTTAAATAAGGAAAAGTCTTAAGTCAGGATAGTTGTGTGAGAACTTTAAGAAAGGGGGTAAAACCCCTTTCTTTTTATGTGTTTCTAAAGTATAATAGGGGCATATAGAGCATATGGGAAGGTGAATACATGGGAGACACAAAGAGAACATATTCACATGAAATCGGTGAATTAGACCATTATTTATTTGGCCAGGGAAATCATTACGAAATTTATAAAAAAATGGGAGCGCACATGGTGAAGCAAGGAGAGACAGAAGGTGTCTATTTTGCTGTGTGGGCGCCGCATGCAGTATCCGTATCGGTAGTCGGTGAGTTTAACGATTGGGACAAAGATAGGAATCCGATGGAACGAGAAGAACCGTTAGGCATTTATACATGCTTTGTACCGGGAGTGAAGAAGGATATGCTTTATAAGTTCTGTATCCAGACATATTCGGGGCAGTTTATTTATAAGGCGGATCCGTTTGGGAATAGTTTTGAGATGAGACCGGGAACGGCAGCGAAGATTACGGACATCAGTGATCTGAAGTGGACCGATGCCGATTGGATGGAAAAGAGAAAAGAATGGGATCACCGTAAGAATCCGGTATCTATTTATGAAGTACACTTAGGATCATGGAAGCGTCATGCAGGATGCAAGGAAGATGATGGATTCTATACATACCGTGAATTTGCAGATGAAGTGATCAAATATATGAAGGATATGGGATATACGCATATTGAACTTATGGGGATTGCAGAGCATCCCTTTGATGGTTCGTGGGGATATCAGGTGACCGGATATTATGCGCCGACATCCCGCTATGGAACACCGGAAGATTTTGCGTATATGATCAATAAGTTTCATAAGAATAAAATAGGAGTAATCCTTGATTGGGTACCGGCACACTTTCCGAAAGATGAACATGGATTGGCTGATTTTGACGGAACTCCGTTGTTTGAATATGCTGATCCGAAGAAAGGGGAGCATCCGGACTGGGGAACGAAGATTTTTGATTATAGTAAATCTGAAGTGCGGAATTTTCTGATTGCCAATGCATTATTTTGGATTGAGTATTTTCACATTGATGGTCTCCGTGTGGATGCAGTTGCCTCCATGTTGTATTTGGATTACGGAAAGCAGGATGGACAGTGGATTGCCAACGAATATGGAGGCAATCAGAACCTGGATGCTATTGAGTTTTTCAAGCATTTGAATTCCGTTGTTCTTGGAAGAAATCATGGCGCGCTTATGATTGCGGAGGAGTCAACGGCATGGCCGCGTGTAACGGACAAGCCGGAGAACGATGGGCTTGGGTTTAGTCTGAAGTGGAATATGGGATGGATGCATGATTTTACGGAGTATATGAAATTGGATCCATATTTCCGGAAACCAAACCACCATTTGATGACGTTTGCAATGACGTATGCGTATAGTGAAAATTATGTTCTTGTATTGTCGCATGATGAGGTTGTTCATTTGAAATGTTCTATGCTTAATAAGATGCCGGGACTTGGATTTGATAAGTTTGCGAATCTGAAGGTTGGTTATGCATTTATGATGGGGCATCCGGGCAAGAAGTTATTATTCATGGGACAGGATTTCGCGCAGCTTCGGGAATGGAGCGAGGCAAGAGAATTGGATTGGTTTCTTCTTGCAGAAGAGAATCACCAGGTACTTCAGAATTTCACAAGAGATCTGTTAAAGCTTTATCGTAAGAATAAGGCAATGTATGAATGTGATAATGAGCCGGCGGGATTTGAGTGGATCAATCCGAATGATGCGGATAGAAGCATTTATAGCTTTATGAGACATTCCAAGGATGGCAAGAAGAATCTCTTGTTTGTATGTAATTTTACACCGGTAGAGCGGCCGGAATACCGGGTGGGAGTCCCGAGAAGAAAACAGTATAAGCTTGTTCTGAATAGTGATGAGAAATGTTATGGAGGAACAGGCGCTGAAAGGCCGAAGGTCTATAAGGCAGTGAAGAGCGAGTGCGATGGAAGAGATTATTCTTTTGCGTATCCGCTTCCACCATATGGAGTGGCTGTATTTGAGTTTTAAAATAGTTGATTAGAGAATGGAAATATAATGAAGCGTTGTTAAAGTAGGTGAATGGTTGAACCGAAAAACAACGCTTCTATTTTATTGTTATCGATCATATATTATTATTATGAACAATATTGAAGGGTGCCGGTTTATAAAAGGGGGGAATGATAAGCATGAATTTAAGGAAGGGGTTCAGAAGAGGCACGGCTTTTTTGATGGCATTATTGATGATTTTGATGCTGAGTGGGCATGGAACAGAAATTGTGTTTGCCGAGGAAACAACAAATGTACAAGCTGGAGTTGACTTCACTGCGTTAGATGATCATCTGGTGGAAGGGATGACGCCTAAGGGGACGAGAATTCATCTGTTTGATTACTGGTCTACACAGAGAGAGGCAAATGATAGAATTAGTAATTCGAATGATGGTGGAATTAATGCAGGACATGATTTTAAATTTACGCATGGTTCTAATGGATTTGATAATATGAATGCATGGACCGGGAGCTCAAATCCCAGAACTGGCATCGTGAAAAATAAACTAGGTGAAAATGGATATCCTGAATTTTCTAAACGGGCTGGACAGAAAGAAGAATCTTTAGACTATATATTTGATCCTTCTATCCGGCATGAGGGTAAGGCAAGTTATGACAATGTAGAAGGATTGCTCCAGGTCGATCAAGATGGATATTATTATTATGATTGTCAGAAGAATTATGCAGCTTTTGATGAGAGTACAAAAAAGTTTAAGTTATATGATGAACCGGGTGTATTTACAGGAGATAAATGGAGTCGTAGATGGACAACTTCCAATAGTAATAATGGTCAGTTTTTTCCATTTAATACAGCGGATGGTGTTTTTACTGAAAGAAGGAATCAGTTAGAACAATTGAGAGTAAACTCGAAATCCAATACGGATAATAATAGAGATCAGCAATCAGATGAAGGATACTGTGAGTCCCCTTTTAACCACTATTTTGGATTGTCCATGAGTACACAGTTTATACAACGGGATGGAGGACATACTGAGAAAGATGGGCCGGCAATGACTTATGAATTCAGTGGTGATGATGATGTGTGGGTATTTATCGATAATGTTTTGGTTGCAGATTTGGGTGGTATTCATAGTAAGGCTACATTGAGAATTTATTTCTCTACTGGAAATATCTATATTAATGAAAATCTAAATGGGAATTTACGTGAAAAGTTTCGTGATGCCGGTATAAGTGGGAATTTTATCCCGGGCACGAATATTTTTGCAGATGATACATATCATACATTAGATTTTTTCTATTTGGAGCGTGGGAATGCGGATTCTAATATGCATTTGAAGTTTAATCTTGTTACGGTTCCGGAAAGTGAGATTATTAAAGTTGATCAGATTGGGGAAGCTGTCCCGGGTGCTGAATTTACATTGTACCATACGAACAGTGACTATGAGATTGATGACCAGGCAGAAGTGATTGCCACCGGAACTACAGATGAAAAGGGGCAGTTTGTATTAATTAGCCCTGATGGAAGGCTAATTAGTCTACAGAATCTGAATGAGTATAAGGAAAAGTATTTTGTACTCAAAGAGACAACAGTTCCTATGGGGTATAGAACAGCCGGAGACGGAGAAATAAAGCTCTACATTCCGGAAAATGTAAAATCTCCGGTTTTGCTGACATATGACTCCTGGAACACAGGTTCGCGATCTCTTGCCAAGCTGATGACGACTGCGGATCCTGTGATTCACCTTGTTCCGAATGCGGGTGGAAGTGAAGGACCGGAAGGCAATAGTGATATTGATCTGGGCAATGGGGGGAAGATGTTTGCAGTAGTGCTGCAGTATGATCATAGCGATGAGACGAAGGATTTGACAAATCCGAATAACTGGCATGCTGTATCCGGGGACCCAATTGGCGGCTGGATGGTGCAGGAAGGTACAGCTATGAGTGACATTATTGCCGTTGCCAAACAAAATCCGTATGTGTTTGAGCTGGATTCCAGCGGGGCTTATAAAGCAGAAGTAGAAGAACTGGTGGGAGATGTCTTAAAGTATTACTTTATGCAGGGAAACCCAATAGCAGAAAATACAGACTATACGGTAGGCTATTATTATACAACGGAAGATTCCTTGGATGATGCAACTGCAGATAATACATGGAGGGTGCAGAGTGATGATTTTGAGAGAATGTTTGCAGCCAGGCTTTATGTACCTAACATCGAAAACCATGTGTATGTAAGAAAAGTAGATGAGGCAGGAAATGCTGTCAGAGGAGCTGAATTCGGACTTTTCAGTGAGTCAAATGATGGCATAGATATAGGACTGGATGGTTCGGTAACAATCAGTAAAGATGCTGAGCCGGATTATCGGGGAACCACGGATATAATTTCCGGATATCCGTTTAAAGATGACATAGAAGGCTCTCTTATATTTCCGCAGGAGGGCGGGCTTCCTATGGGTACCTATTACCTGAAGGAACTGTCGGTTCCTGAAGGATATAAACGGAATGATAAGATTATAAAGATTGTGATTGATCAATCCGGTATATATCCGGATGCCGGTGAAAAAGATGACGGTATTGTGGTAAATCGGAGTATCGGTATGATTGTCAAGAGTATGGTTCAGTTTGCCGCTGGTGATGATGTGGATAATACTTTACATGATTTGATCATGAATCTTAAAGTGAGCAATAGCTATAATGGAGATCAGACACAATGGAAAGGCACAGATCAGACTACTTATCTGAAGTTTCAGCCTGACGATAGCCAAACGATACTGGAATATGCAGCGCTTGAAGGGTACCCGGCTATGTTTGATATTGACGAGGGATGGTCTGGATTGGAGATCAAGCAAAGAATTGGATTACATTGGCATACCAATATGAAATACTCGAAGAGATGCCAAAGGCAAGTGGTTCCCAAGATGGAGTTTTCGATTATAGTGCAGTAAAAGACAGATTGGAGGAGTATGACGGGGATCCGAATTTATTCGGTGGCGGACAATCTTCTGAATTTGGAGTAAATAGCAAAATAGCCATTATTGGCGGCATATTGGTCTATGTTGTTATAGGTGCTGTGGTGACATATTTTATAAGACGAAGAGAGCACGGTAGATAAGAATAGAAGGCTGAAGAGGAGTCCTACTGGACAGAATCTTCAGCCTTCTATTTATGTGCAATGCACATTCTCTTTTATCGTCTCGCTTTGATGACTTTCAGTCTTGTGAATTCTTCCCTTTCTTTTTCCTCCAGTGCGTTTGTAATCGTGTACACCAGATTTGTATAGGTTGGAATTGTGATATTTTTCAGAGCGTTGGCTCTTTTCTGGGTTTTCTTAATATTCGTTGCAAGCCGGTAAGCGGAAGTCTCCACCATGGAAAGGCGGATCGTCAGCTCCTTTACTTTCTGGAAGGCCTCTCTTGCTTTATCAAGAGATTCCTTTGTAGTAGAGAAGGAGTTGGTCGGAACCTTTTCATCCGGAGTATAAGCAACGAGAGGAATCTCAGTACCCATGATACTTCGGCTTTTGATCCGGATAGAATCTTCAATCGGCACCGTGTAGGCAATCTGGGAAACGGTGTTGATTCCGTTCTCAATATTCGCCCGTTGGAGACATTTGTAGGCGTAGGTAAATGTACTGTCGATCTGTTCCTGAATGTCCTTCGCCTGCGCAATCAGATCCATAAGCTCGCGGATGAGAATGTTACGTTTCTTATCCATAAGATCAAACCCTTGTTTTGCAAGAGAAAGGGAGTTTTTAGCAAGTATTAAGTTTCCTTTCGTAGGAAATGAACGTGGATCCATAACATCCCTTCCTTTCTAGTTTGTTGCTGCTCCTTCTGACGGATAGAACTGTTCCAGAATCTTTGTATCAATTCGGTCAAGTTCTTCTCTAGGAAGCATTTTCAGAAGTTCCCATCCAAGGTCTAATGTTTCTTCTATCGTACGGTTTTCTTCCGGTCCCTGTCCGATATAGCGTTCCTCGAAAGCCTTACCGAAAGCAAGGTATTTCTTATCGATAGGAGAAAGTTCGTCTTCACCGATAACAGAAGCCAGGTTTCTTGCCTCTCCTACTTTTGCGTAAGCGGAGAATAACTGGTTGGCAAGATCTTGATGATCGATTCTTGTGTAGCCTTCACCGATACCGTCTTTCATCAGACGGGAAAGGGATGGCAGAATGTTGATCGGCGGATAAATAGACTGTCCGTGAAGGTTTCGGTCTAATACGATCTGTCCTTCTGTAATATATCCTGTTAAGTCCGGAATCGGATGCGTGATATCATCATTTGGCATAGTCAGGATCGGAAGCTGTGTTACAGAGCCTTTCTTTCCTGCAACGATGCCGGCACGTTCATAAATGGTTGCCAGTTCACTGTATAAGTATCCCGGGAATCCTTTACGGCTAGGAATCTCACCCTTGGAAGAGGAAACTTCACGCATGGCCTCGGCAAAGGAAGTCATATCCGTTAGGATTACAAGAATGTGCATTCCTTTTTCAAATGCCAGATATTCTGCCACAGTCAGGGCAACCTTTGGCGTAATAAGTCGTTCTACTACCGGGTCATTTGCCAGGTTTAAGAACATGGCAACGTGATCGGATACACCGCTTTCCTCAAATGTACGGCGGAAGAAATCAGCTACGTCATGTTTGACACCCATGGCGCCAAATACGATGGCAAATTCTTCATCGGAATCGTCTCCGAGGGATGCCTGCTTTACGATCTGGGCGGCAAGCTGATCGTGAGGAAGACCGTTTCCAGAGAAAATCGGAAGTTTCTGTCCACGGATCAGAGTCGTAAGTCCATCGATAGCAGAAATACCCGTACGGATATAGTTACGTGGATATTCACGTTTTACCGGGTTGAGCGGAAGACCGTTTACATCACGTTTCAAAGTAGATGTGATCGGGCCGAGGTTATCGATCGGCTGTCCGATACCGTTGAAGGTACGTCCCAACATGTTTGAGGAGAGAGCAATCTCCATCGGGTGACCTGTCAACTTTGTATGTGTATTCAGAAGGGACATGTTTTCTGTTCCTTCGAATACCTGGATTACGGCCTTGTCTTCGTAGATTTCTACGATACGGCCAAGTTTGCGTTCATTTTTGTCCACAACGAATTCCACGATTTCATCGTAAAATGCGTCCTGAACACCCTCTAAAGCAATCAGAGGGCCGTTGATATTGCTTAAGCCTAAATATTCAATTGACATAACTAGCTCCTCCTTATGCGTTTCGTTCCATGACGCGGTCATAGAATGCGTCAATATCTTTCATATAGTTGTCAAATAAATCCAATCTGTCGTTTGGCACATCATATTTCATGGCAATGACGCGCTCGAAGATATTTTCTTCTTTCAATACGGAAATCGGCATGTTCATAGTGATCAGGTCTCTTGATTTCCGATACAGATGCAAAATGACTTCCATCATTTTGAACTGTTTTTCCAAAGATACGCAAGTATCATCTTTATGGAAAGCGTTCTGCTGTAAGAAACCGAGACGAATGACTTTGGCAATCTCAAGCACGAGTTTCTGATCATCCGGAAGTACGTCGCTTCCGATCAGTTTTACGATTTCCATTAAGCTACTTTCCTGATTGAGAATGGCCATCAGACGATTGCGGTCATCCACAAATTTCGGAGAAACATGTTCGCTGTACCAAGGAGCCAGATCAAGCAGATATTCACTGTAACTTGTCAGCCAGTGGATCGCAGGGAAATGTCTGGAGTAAGCAAGGCTCTTATCCAATCCCCAGAAACAGCGGACGAAACGTTTTGTATTCTGTGTAACCGGTTCTGAGAAGTCACCACCTTGTGGAGAAACCGCACCGATAATAGAGACGGAACCGTCTGTACCGTTTAAGTTGTGCATCATTCCTGCGCGCTCATAGAAAGCAGAAAGGCGGGATGCCAGGTATGCCGGGAATCCTTCTTCTGCAGGCATTTCTTCCAGACGTCCGGATAATTCACGGAGAGCCTCTGCCCAACGGGATGTGGAGTCGGCCATAATGGCTACGTCATAACCCATATCACGATAATACTCGGCAAGAGTCAGACCGGTATAAATACTGGCCTCACGGGCAGCAACCGGCATATTGGAAGTGTTGGCGATCAGTGTAGTACGATCCATGAGAGGATTGCCGGATTTCGGGTCGATCAGTTTCGTAAACTCTTCCAGAACCTGAGTCATCTCGTTTCCACGTTCTCCGCAGCCGATGTAGATGATGATGTCGGCATCGGACCATTTTGCAATCTGGTGCTGCGTCATAGTCTTTCCTGTACCGAAACCACCCGGAACACAGGCAGTACCTCCTTTTGCAATTGGGAACATAGTATCTAAGATACGTTGTCCTGTTACAAGAGGAATGGAAGCCGGGAAGCGGTGGTGAGTCGGTCTTGGGACACGGATTGGCCAACGCTGTGTCATAGTCAGTTCCATTTTTTTGCCGGTATCGGTTTCTAAAGTAACAAGCACGTCGTCAATGGTGTATGCTCCATCAGCCACAACAGAAAGTACAGTACCGTTTACAGTTGGAGGCACCATACATTTGTGTACGATGGCAGAAGTTTCAGGAACTTCCGCAATAATGTCGCCGCCATGGAGAATGTCTCCTTCTTTTACGGTGATGTGGGCGTTCCATTTTTTCTGGCGATCCAGAGAATCTACGCTGACACCACGGCTGATGAAAGCGCCGGAGTTTTCTCCGATTTTTTCAAGCGGTCTTTCAATACCGTCAAAAATATTGTTCAAAATACCAGGGGCAAGAGTAACAGATACCGCATTTCCTGAGGCTTCTACGATTTCGCCCGGTCTAAGTCCTGTTGTTTCCTCATAGACCTGCACCGTTGTCATATCTTTGTCTAAGGCAATAACCTCGCCTACAAGACGTTCATTTCCAACATATACCATTTCGGACATTTTGAATCCGGTATTGCCTTTCAGATAGATGACAGGACCGTTGATACCGTATATGGATGCTGTTCTAGTCATTTATCTCACCTCCCGAGAATAAGAAATTATCATATTCTTCCTGTAGCAAGGAAGAAAAGGAATTATCGATCAGAATATGTCTGTCGTGAATAACTGCGCGCACACCGCCAAGGAAATCTTCTTTGCTTATGGTAAGTACGGCTCCTGTACGTTTTTCAAGCATTTCCTTTTTGTCTGCATCGGAAGGATTGATGTAGATTGTCATATCTTCACCCTGAGCAAATGAGAGAGCCTTGCTGATATGTTTCACAAGCAGTTCGTCATAAGCATCGGTTTTCATATATTCTTCCGTCAGTTCTAATACACGTTTGAAAAGTTGATTTTTCAACTGTGTCTGGCACTTTCCCTGCTTTCTTTTTAAATCAAGCTGAGATTTGGCCAGGGCCTTGTTCAATTCCTGTTTTGCGTTATTTGTTTCTGTCTTTATTGTCAATTCGGCCTGTCTTAAGGCAGTCTCTTTATGGTCATCGAAAATCTTCTCAAGAGCATCGGAGTGTTCTTTGATGATCCGGTTTCCTGAAGCTCTTGCCTCTTCCATGGAAGCATTTTTCAGATGTTCAATCTTCTCTTCTAATGTCAAATGTGTCACCTTCTTTATAGTTTTAGTCCAATTGCTTCATTTACATAGGATGTGATAAAGTTTTTCTTACGTCCGGTTCCGTGTCTGTCGGGAATCTCTATAAGAAGAGGCATTTTACGTTTCAACTTCATCTCATCGATGATGTCAGGGAATTCTCGTCCGAGTTTCTCTGTAAGAAGTACGATGCCAAGATCTTTGTCATTCATGGCGGTGGTAAGAGCCTCGTAAAGCTCTTCCCGCTCATGAACAACGATTCCGTCTACGCCGGCCAGGCGCATGCCTGTGTAAGTGTCTACGTTATCACTGATCAGATACATTTTCATAGATTACAGTTTACCTAAGATCATGAAAGAAATAATCAGTCCGTACAGACAGACACCTTCTGCAAGACCTACGAAAATGAGTGACTTACCAAGTACGCTGGAATCTTCGCTGATTGCTCCTAAAGCTGCACTTGCTGCACTTGCTACGGCGATACCACCACCGATACAAGAAAGACCTGTAACAAGGGCTGCTGCGATGTAGCCAAGTCCTACGGAAAGTCCGCCGGATGTTGCTGTAGAAGAAGCGGCCTGTACATTTCCACCGTACATCATGATAGAAGCGATGACAAAAGCACCAAAGAAGAAAAATACGTTTGTTCCGATGGCTCTTTTATAGCGTTTTTTGTTCTTTTCTCCGATTAAATAGTATCCGAAAGGAACCATAATACTTAAAACTAAAGTGATGATTAATGTTAATTTTGTTACGAAACTCATGATTGTGTCCTCCTAATTGTATGGTTTAAATTCGCGTCCTGTTCCTTTGTAAAAACGGCTGAACATCTCGTAATATTCCAATCTTAATACCTGGATTCCTACGATTAGCCCTTCCATACCGCAGACGAAAAGGTTACCGCCTACGACAACTACCCAATTCGGGTTACCGGTTTCAGCCCCTGCCAGCATAAGCACAACTTCCATCATGGCTGCGTGGCTTACGGCAAATGCACCGATACGGACAAAGGAAAGTGTATTGGAAAAATAACTTAATAATGTTTCAAACATTTCAAAAACTGCCTGTACGACAAACATAACTTTGCCTTCTTCAGAATGTTCTGCGCGTTTCTCAAGCTTCGCTGTGAGAGGCTCTTTGAAAAGCATAAGAAGAAGCGGAATACCGAACATGACGATCAGTACAATGGTTCCCGGCAGTTTGTTGCCCGTCATGAACAGTACAACAGACAAAACGACAGATCCGTAGAATACAAGACCTGCGATTCCGTTCTGATCAAGCAAAGCTTCTGTGTCATGCGCTTTTTTGGCATTGATAATATGGAAGATCATGGATAAAAGAATGATTCCCATACCAAAAGCAATGGCAACGATAAATACGGTATTCAGTTTACCGATAAACGGTAATGTCGTCATGTGCGAAATCGGCCGGATCCATCTTGCTTCAATAATATCTTCAAAGCCGAATACGCTTCCGAACATAAATCCGAAGAATGTAGAGAAGATACCGGCAATGGAAATGATTCCTGCAAGGTTGATCTTCTTCAGTTTGTAAAGGAGCGCGCCCCCGATAAAGAGGCATAACCCCTGTCCTACATCGCCGAACATGGCGCCGAAGATAAAGGTGTAAGTCAGCGCCACGAAAATGGTAGGGTCTATTTCATTGTGAGCCGGAAGACCGTACATCCGGATAAACATCTCAAACGGCTTGAAGAATTTTGGATTCTTAAGCTTGGTAGGCGGCTCGCTGAAGTACTCCTCATTATTGTCTTCTACAATGACAAAGACATCAGGATCCTTCTTAATATCGTCCATGAACAGTGAAAACTGATCCTCAGGCATCCAGCCGCAGAGAATAAAGTGATCTCCACGCTTATTTTCCACAAGAGCTGCCAGCTTACGGACGTCGAAGTTGTTGCTTAGCTCAGTGAGACGTTTTCTTACTGCAAGAAGTTTCGGTCCGTCATCTTTAAAGGCTGCCCGGATTTTATCGTCAGTAGAAAGAATTTCGGTATTCAAAGCCGCGATTTCTTCTTCCAGTTTCCGGCATACTTCTCTTGTTGTTCCTTCATATTCATCCGGCAGACGAAGCCGTTCAAAATGAAGGGATTTGAAAATCGCATCAAGCTGCTGAATATTGCTCTCTGCTGAAAAATATACGCCATATACATGGGTATCGTCTCTGGATCCTTCCAAAAAGATCACATCCAGATCTTCATATACATATTTCTCAAGCTTGTGATAGTATTCCACAGGTACACGGCCAAAACGGAATTTGATAAATTTGTACTGTGTTACTTCGTGGATACTGAAATCAATGGGACGGAATGGTTCCACAAGCTGTAAAACTTCCCGGCAATGTCCCTGTCTCTTTTTCAGCTCATCCTCTTTTTCACGGAAGTTCATGTATGTCTGATTCATGTCGCGGATGAAAGAAAACATTTCTCCCGGAGAGAAGTCGACGTTTTCAGAATTTCCTGTGTCCTCAATATAATTGGCGAACTGATTGGCTTTGTCAAGGGAATCCTTAAATGGATTTACTTCGACAAAAGGTAACAGATTGTCTACGGTTTTCAGTTCGGAGAGGGTATTTTCAAGCTGAATTTCATATTTGGAAAGATACTGGTCGCAGATACGGTCAATATCTCTCTTATGAGCTGTGATTGTGATAAATTTCATTTTTACAATCATAGTCGCTGTACACCTCCTGCATACTCAAGTGTTTCCCTTGGCGTCAAACCGTAGCGGATACATTCAAGTGTTGTAGTTAATTTTTCTAGTTCCTCTTCCTTTAAGAAAAGGTATGTGTTGACTGCGGAGAGAGAATAAGGAAACTTTCTTCTCTCGGCTTTGTACAGACGGTTCAGAGAATCCTTATACAGATGCTCAATCGTGTGAGTACTGTCAAAAACATATCTTTTTGCATAGTATGTCTTCTGAACTGCAGTCATAAACTCATCAACACCGGCAGTTTCCACAAGATTCTTTAAGTCGTCTTGTTTCAAATGATACTGTATCGGGATGAGCATAGCATAGATATCGGCAGGAGAGAGTGTGTAATACTTCTTCGCTCTGTATATCCATTGCAGATTGAGAAGATCAATCTTGTAACCGGAGCTCTTTGTAAACATTTCCAGATCCTTTTTCTTCAATATTTTTTTGCGTTCTTTCCATATAGCAGAAAAATAATAAAGGTCTAAGGCGAGGTCATAGTCAAATAAGCTCGGGTTGCCGCTTTCTGATAATTTCTTCAGAGGAGCATAGTACTCCGTATCTTTCAAGGCTTCCACAAGACCCTCCATAGATCTGGCAGTGATGAGACTGTCAATGGAGATTTGGGAATATTTGTCAAAAAACGGTTTCTTATAGTTGAGATCAAAAGGCTCCTGGTAGTGATTGAACACGATCCGGGAGCAGTAATTGATAAGATCCACTTCATAACGTTTCATATATAATTTTAAAAAGTGACGAACTTCAAGGCTGGAAAAGGAATAGAGTCTTGAATAATCGTTATAAAGCGACTGGGTCAGAAGCTTTTCCACATCACCACGGTGGAGAGTATTTACATCCGCATCCCGGAGAATTTCTTCATAGCCGGCTGTGGTCTTTAAATAGTTCACGGCTTCTGTTACGCTTCCCAGATTGGCGATCTCTTCAAAGTTCTGTTCGGTAAGCAGATGGGACTGCATGGCGCGGATCTTGGTGACGACACCGCTGTATTTCAATAAGCTACCCATTATGCTACCTCTGTTATGCGAGCCAGAATAGCCCGTGCATATTCTTCGTGTCTGGCCTCATACTCTTCATTGTATGCGCGGAGCGTATCATCACTGGCCTTTTGAAGTTGGGTAAGTTCTTCACTCATCCGGCTTTCCAGATGTGCACGGATATCTTTTAACTTATTTTCCGTATCGGCCTTAAGGAACTCATCAAATTCCTGCTTTTTCTCCGCCATTTCCCGGTCTAAAACTTCTTTTTGGGATTCTGCATGTTCTACGATAGAATCTGCGGAAGTCTCGATTTCTGATAGTCTTTTTACAATCGAATCCATGAGCAATCCTCCTTTAAAAATTTTAAAAAATCTACGCTATTAATCATACTCTTATTCTGTTAAAATACTATAGAAAAGATTGCAGAAAAAATCTTAAAAAAAAACAAAAAAAATGATAAATTTAACTAAAAAACAGGGAGGAAAACAGATGAGATTGAGAAATATACCGAGAGCGCAGGAGGAAATCGATGCAAGTCCGGTGGCAATAAAAGATGAGAAAAATCATAGGGGAAAATGGGCGGAAGTGTTCGGAAACGAACACCCGATCCATATAGAAATCGGAATGGGGAAAGGACAGTTTATTTTGGAACTGGCGAAGAGAAATCCGGAAATCAATTACATTGGGATTGAACGTTATTCCAGTGTACTTTTGAGAGCATTGGAAAAATTCAGTACAGAAGAGTATGAAGAACTTCAAAATATACGCTTTATCTGTATGGATGCGGCAGAACTTGATGAAATATTTGCATCGGAGGAAGTGGAGAAAATATATTTGAATTTCTCCGATCCGTGGCCGAAAGCAAGACATGCAAGAAGAAGGCTGACATCCACGAGATTTTTAAGCGTTTACGAAAAGGTACTTGTGGAAGAAGGCGTAGTGGAATTTAAGACGGACAACAGACCTCTTTTTGAGTTCTCACTGGAGCAGGTAGAAGAGGTAGGATGGGAACTGAAAGCCCATACCTTCGATTTGCATAATAATAAGGAAATGAATGATGGAAATATCATGACAGAGTATGAGGCGAAGTTCTCGGCTATGGGGAATCCGATTCATAAACTGGTTGCAGCAAGAAAGTAAAAGGTGGGTCTTGCATATCTTGATAAAAAAGGATGTGCAACATGGGACGAAAAAAGAAATGTAAAGATATCATACAGTGTATGCTTTATGAAAGACCAGGATTGAATAAGAGGCTGACCTGCATGAAAAAATCTTTTGATGAGGTGTTCCATATCTTGAATCCTCGGTGCAAATGCGGAAAAGATGTATAGTCGGTATAGTTTTGCGGTGACAGGGAATGCTTAAAATAAAAAAGGCAGGATCAGTATGAGCAATCAATTAATTCATGAAAAGTCACCGTATTTGCTGCAACATGCACAGAACCCGGTAAATTGGTATCCCTGGTGTGAGGAAGCGTTTGCAAAAGCAAGGAAGGAGAACAAGCCGATATTTTTAAGTATCGGATATTCTACATGTCATTGGTGCCATGTGATGGAAAAGGAATCTTTTGAAGATGAGGAGACGGCAAGGATACTCAATGAACATTATATTGCCATAAAAGTGGACAGAGAAGAGAGGCCGGATATCGATACCGTGTATATGGCGGTTTGCCAGGAAATGACCGGGCAAGGCGGCTGGCCATTGACCATTCTTATGACAGCGGAACAGAAACCATTTTTTGCAGGCACTTATTTCACGAAGAAAAGCAATGGACGTATGTATGGTCTGGATGGGATCCTGAGGGAAGTTGCAAAGGACTGGGAGGAAAATAGAGGGGAAATAGAAAAGATTTCTGATAAAGTGTCGGCTTTCATGCATGGGAATTCCAGAATCCGGATAAATGAGAGTGAACCGGATAAGAGCATATTGAAGGAAGCGGCACAGACTTTTGAAGATAATTATGACAGGAGATACGGTGGATTTGGAACGGCACCGAAATTCCCTATGGCACATAATCTTCTTTTCCTTATGCGGTATGCACAGTTTGAAGGGGAAAAAGAATGGGCAGATATGGCTTATGATACACTACTTCATATGTACAGAGGCGGAATTTTTGATCATATCGGCGGTGGATTTTCACGATATTCCACAGATGAAAAATGGCTCGTACCACATTTTGAAAAGATGCTCTACGATAACGCGCTTCTTAGTTATACTTATCTGGAGGCATACCAGCTTACTAAAAGTGGGATTTTCCGAGAGGCAGCCGAGAAGACAATGCACTATGTACTTTCGGAACTTACAGATGGCGGTGGTGGCTTTTACTGCGGGCAGGATGCGGACGCTGATGGAGAAGAGGGCGGCTACTATACTTTTGTTGAAGAGGAGATTACGGAAGTCCTTGGTGAGGAAGACGGCAAAGCATTTAATCAGTGGTTTGGATTGTCCGGAACAAGTACTTTGGGGAAGATGGTTCCAAATCTAATCCAAAATGAACAGTATGAAACGTTGAATCCGGAAATTTCCCATTTGTGCAGTAAAGTCTTGGAGTATAGAAAAGAACGCACAAAGCTTCATAAGGATGATAAGATTCTGACTTCATGGAATGGGCTTATGATTGCTGCACTTTCAAAGGCATATCATGTGCTTGGGGAAGAGCGGTATCTGAATGCTGCGAAAAGGGCAGAGCGTTTTGTGGAAGAAAAGCTTTGCGGGCCGGATGGAAGATTTCTGGTACGTTTCCGTGAGGGCGAATCCATAGGAAGTGGGATTTTGGAAGATTATGCATTTATGGGGTTTGGCTTTCTGGAACTTTACAATGCGTCATTTGACATACAGTATTTGGAAAAACTGATCCGGACGGCAGAGTTGATGGTGGAGTATTTTGAAGATGAAGAAAATGGCGGATACTATCTTTATGCTTCAGATGCGGAAAAACTTCTGATTCGTCCAAAAGAAATATATGATGGCGCGCTTCCATCAGGAAACAGCATGGTTGGATATCTGCTTGTAAATCTAGCGCATTTGACAGGGGAAACTGTCTGGATAGAAAGGAGCGGCCGTCAGCTTCGGTTTCTTGCGCAGAATGTCAAAGATTATCCGGCAGGATACAGCTTTACCCTTCTTGCCATGTTAGAAGAACTGTATGCTTATCGGGATCTTGTATGTACAGCTTCATGTATAGAAGATGTGAAACCTTTGAAAGAGAAACTTAAGGAAAGATGGTGTGGAAATCTTTCTGTGCTTGTGAAGACGGATGAGAATAAAGAAAGAGTAGACCGGATCGCTCCGTTTACAAGGGAGTATCCGTTTGAAAAGAATAGTGCACTTTATTTTCTTTGCCAGGATGGAGCATGTATGCCCCCGGTAGATGATGTGGAAAAGCTTGAACTTTTTTGGAGAGAATGATATAATAAATAAGATGAAACGGGAAAAGCAGGTTTAACAACCTGTTTTTCTTGCGTTTAGAGGGAAATTTATTAAAGTAAAGTGATAAAAGGAGGATGCTATGAAGGCAGAAACGAAAAAAGAATTGAAAGATATCTTTGACTTGAAGAAGATATTTTTCGTACTGCTCGGAAACACAGTGTATGCAACCGGAATTGCAACATTTGTACTTCCGACAGGATTGATTACAGGGGGAACAACAGGACTTGGTCTGATTGCGAATCACTATTTCGGACTTCCAATCGAAGTGTTTGCTGCGGGATTTAATGTAGTGATGTTTATTCTTGCGGTTCTTGTTCTTGGAAAATCATTTGCGCTGACATCTTTGATCAGTACATTTTATTTTCCGTTTATTTTAGGTGTGGTTCAGAAGATTGAAGTGTTGCAGAATCTGACAAATGATCCGATGCTTTGTACAATTTTTGCAGGTGTATCCATTGGTGTCGGAATTGGAATGGTAATTAAAGCGGGCGCTTCTACCGGAGGTATGGATATTCCACCGCTGATCTTTAATAAGAAAATGGGGATTCCTGTATCCGTAGGGCTTTATGTATTTGACTTTGCAATTTTGATCGGCCAGATGCTCTTCCGTGATAAAGAGAAAAGTCTGTACGGAATTTTGCTTGTTATGATTTATACAGTTCTTGTGGATAAGGTACTTCTTATGGGAAAATCTCAGATGCAGGTGAAGATCATGAGTAAGCAGTATCGTGAGATCAATGAAATGATTCATAAGAAGCTAGATAGAGGAACGACACTTTATAAGACGGAATCCGGTTATCTTCATGAAGACGGATTCTCTGTAATGACAGTGGTTTCTAACCGTGAATTGCCGAAGCTGAATCAATTTGTTATGGAAATTGATGACAAAGCATTCATGGTAATCAGCCAGGTGAGTGAGGTAAAAGGAAGAGGCTTCACATTACATAAGCATGTATTATAAAAAATGACCGGGGAATCCCGGTCATTTTTGATGAAATTATTTCTCTGATCGTATCTTTTTGATTTTGAAGATGATAGTTTTTATCCCGATTGAGACAAAAGTGATAAAACTGCTGAACAGACATAAAAAGGCAATCGGTATCAAGAAAAAGTTCTCATGCAGAATGCCTTGTGCATCAACATACTCTACGGATACGGCTTTTAGAAAAATGCAAGCGATTCCGATACATAATAATATAGCGCCTATAGCTATGGAAATGAGATTGATTTTTGCTCTTCTTGTTTCACTGCCATCCTGGATTAGTTTTTCTGTTAAATTATTCATGGTATTACCTCCTAATATTAAATCATCAAGCGAAACAGAGAATAATTTTGATATAGCTATGATTAATTCTAAATCAGGTAAGTTTTTGTTGTTTTCCCAATTTGAAACTGCTTGTCTTGAAACGCCTAAGCGATCTGCCATCTGCTCTTGTGTTAGTTTCCGTTCCACTCGCATCTGTTTTATTTGTTTGCCGAAATCCACTGTGAATTACCTCCTGTTTGCTTGATTCTGCAATTACCATAAATGAATATCCCTTTTTTATCAAGCAAGACCTGCTTGCATCCTGCTTTTTTAGCGCAAACGCTGCTTGCAGCGTTAGAAATGGTGAATTTATTATACGATATTTATGGGATACTTACAATTAGTCTAAGACAACCTTTACTTCAATTTGACCGATTTAGAATAGAAATAAACTTTTGGCTTAAGAAATTAAAAAAAATTAAAATTTCTCTTGCATTATTCTTAAGTCTGTTATATAATAATCCTTGCGTTAAGGAATAGGAATTAAATAATGCATGCGCGATTAGCTCAGTTGGTAGAGCACCTGACTCTTAATCAGGGTGTCCAGGGTTCGAACCCCTGATCGCGCACTTCAGGAAGCACTGTTTTTGTAGCCTTTGAGCTATGGGGGCGGTGCTTCTTTTTGCGCGGAAACAGCGTGTTCATGGGGATTTTCAGCCCTTTGACGCTGCCTTATAGTTGTTGAGAGTGGTTCTCTCGTCTGCATGTCCAACCATTTCTCGTATGGTATTAATATTTACTTGTCCATCAATAAAAGACGGGATGCAATCTTTTTTCACACATTTTTTAGAAATTTCATCTGCAAAAGTTAAGATATTCATGATATACTATAACGGCAGAACAGTTATAGTACAGCATGCAAAATGTAAAAAGAAAGAAGGGAGACAGGATGTTTGGTTATGTGACGGTCCAGAAAGGAGAACTGAAAGTGAAGGACTATTACACATATAAGGCGTATTATTGCGGTTTGTGTAAAGTCTTACGAGGAAAATACGGTTTTCTGGGACAGATGACTTTGACCTATGACATGACGTTTCTGATCATACTTCTTACTTCTCTTTATGAGGAGATTCCGGTACATGAGAAGAACCGCTGCATTGTTCATCCGGCGAAGAAACATGAGATGATGTTTAATCAGATTACGGAATATGCCGCTGATATGAATATCGTGCTCACCTATTTTCACTTTGTAGATGACTGGCAGGATGAGAAGAGTAAGTCTGGACTTGCGGGGCTTCGCCTTCTGCATAAATCATATTTGGAAGTACAGAGAAAGTATCCTGAGAAATGTGACAGAATTAAAACGTGCCTTAAAAAATTAGGCAAAGCAGAGAAGCGAAATGAGGAGAATATCGATCTTGTTGCCAGATATTTCGGAGAACTTATGGCAGAACTTCTTTTATATAAGGAAGATGTATGGAAGCCAACTCTTAAAAAACTTGGATTTTATCTGGGAAAATATATTTACATTTTAGATGCTTATGATGATATTGAAAAAGATATGAAAAACGGCAGCTACAATCCGTTAAAGAATATTTACGGGGATGAAGACTACGAAGAGAAGTGTGGTCAGATGTTAAATCTCGTGCTTGCGGAATGCAGCAGCGCGTTTGAAAAACTTCCATGCATACAGTATGTGGATATTTTGCGAAATATCTTGTATGTGGGAGTATGGAATAAATATGATGAGAAACAAATGAAAGGGACAGAACAATGATGGCAAATCCATATGAGGTGCTTGGGGTATCGTCAAGTGCCAGCGATGATGAAATAAAGAAGGCATACCGGGAACTGAGCAGAAAGTATCATCCGGATTCTTATGCGAACAACCCGCTTTCTGATCTTGCGGAAGAGAAATTTAAAGAGGTGCAGGAAGCTTATGACCAGATCATGAAACAAAGAGAAAACGGACAAGGGTCTTATTCCGGAAACCAGAATTATAACTACGGCTATTCCAACAATGGAAATTACAACGAGCAGGATGTGCAGTTTCAGGCAGTAGCGAACTATATCAATGCAAGACATTATTCAGAGGCGCTGAATGTTTTAAATGGCATGAATAATAAGAACGCAAGATGGTATTATTATAGTGCGGCGGCAAACTACGGTATGGGGAATAATATTGTTGCGTTGCAGCATGCGCAGCAGGCGGCGGCTATGGAACCTGGGAATCCGGAATATGCCAACATGGTGAATCGGATGCAGTGGCAAGGACAGAGATACCAAACAACAGGATATGGCTATGGACGCCCTGGGTATAATCGGGGAGGATTTCTGGGAGATTGCGGTACGGGAAATACGTGTTGTGATCTTTGGCTTGCGGATTCGTTGTGTGAATGTATGGGAGGCGATCTTTGTTCATGCATGTAAAAGCGAAGCAGATTGCGTTTCTCGGACTTTTAGCAGCATTTTCTGTGCTGCTTCTTGTATTGGGATCAGTATTTGAAGTAAGCACTCTGTTTTTTATTTGTGGGGCGGCATTTTGTGTAGGAATTGCGGTCCGGGAATGGGGAATTTACTATGGTGCCGCATTTCTTGTGGCCAGTACCCTGACGGGATTGATCGTGGCCCCGAACAAAATATACTGTATTACTTATGGAGCTATGGGATTGTATCTTCTTCTCTCAGAGATACTTTTCCGTAAAATTGCAGAGTCAGAACATTTGAAGAACCGGACAAGGACGTTGTGGATTGGCAGATACATGATTTTTAATGCGATGTATGTGCCGGCAATGATTTTTGTGCCGCAGCTTTTTGTGGAGAAGAAGATCGAAGGCGCACTTTGGGGCATAGTATGGATTGCGGGACAGGCAGGGCTTTGGATTTTTGAAAAAGCGCATGACTATTTTCAGTTGTTTGTCTGGAACAAATTAAGAAAGCATGTGATTCGATGATAAGAACAGGAATTGCAGATATCCGTTTTCTTTATGAGATGGAGAATTATGAGAAATATTATAATCGTGTGCCTGAATTCCGCAGACAGAAGGCAGACCGTATTCGGAATGTGAAGAAGAAAGCACAGAGCATCGGAGTATGGGTTCTTTATGAAAAAATGCGGAATATGTGGGGGATTTCCCAAGAAGCAGTATATAATCTGTCACATTCGGGGGATTATGTATTGTGCTCGATTGATGATGAAGAAAATCCATTCACAAAGGTTGGATGTGATCTGGAAGAAACGAAAACAATATTAACCAAACTTGTAAATAAATATTTTTTCCCGGAAGAGCAGAAATACATTTTTGCGGGAGAGACTGAGGAGGAACAAAAAGAAGCATTTTACAGGTACTGGGTTTTGAAGGAAAGCTTTATGAAGGCAACCAGGCGGGGGATGACCCTTGGCCTAGATACATTCGAGATTCGGATGGACATGGAAAGACCAAGACTTGTGGAAATGCCGGAAGAGATAAAAGATACGTATTATTTTAAGGAATACTTTTTGGACATACCATACAAAATTGCGGTTTGTTCAACAGATGAAAGATTTTCTCGGGAAATACAGAAGGTAGAATTATGAATGAAGAACAGGAAAAAAAGTTTAAAAAGATAATGGTAGTTATAAAATGGAATCTGAGAAAACTCAAACATTTCCTGAAAGCCTTTTTGGGGAAATGTTTCCGTGGACTTACGGGCAGGGCAAGATTTCTTGTGATTTTGATAGTGATTCTTGCAGCAGGGTCTCTTACCGGTTATGGAATTGGAAGACACATGGCGCTTGCGAGTGCAGAAAGAAAAGAGAAAAAGCTGACGGCAGAATATACGAAGAAAACAGAAAGCCTTGAGGCGAAACTTAAGGAAGCGCAAATCAAGGATTCGAAGGAGCGTCCGTGGAATCTGGTTCTTGTAAATGACACTCACCCGATGACGGAAGGATATGTTCCGAAACTTGCGGATGTGGGGAATGGGCACCAGGTAGATGAACGAATTGCAGACGCGTTGAATCATATGCTGGCGGATGCGAAGAAGGCTGGATTGAATCCTATGATATGTTCTGCTTACCGGACCATTGAATATCAGCAGAAACTTTATAATGAATATATGGGGAATGCGGTGAAAGAAGGATTGAATTACTGGGATGCATTGAAAAAGACGAAAGATTCCACCGCTTATCCGGGTAGGAGCGAGCATAATATCGGGCTTGCAGTAGATATTGTATCTTCTTCTTATACGCAGCTTGATACAAAACAGGAGGAGACTCCGGAAGCGAAATGGCTTGCTGAAAATTGTTATAAATACGGATTTATCCTGCGCTACCCGAATGGGAAGACGGATATTACCGGAATCATATATGAACCATGGCATTACCGCTATGTAGGAGTGGAAGATGCGAAAAAGATCACGGAAACGGGTGTGACTTTGGAAGAATACCTTGGAGAAGATTAAAAAGGGATTGCAGGACAGTATAGGATTTGATAGAATAAAAAAATAAACTATTTCGTTTACGTTGGGCATGAAGTGGATATATGGTATAAGGAGGGAACGAGTTATGGTAAGCCTTACATTTGGAGAACAGGTGAAGATTATTTTGAACCGTAAGGGCATGACCATTAAGGAACTTGCTGAGCAGATTGAGATATGTACAGGAAAGAAGATGTCCAGACAGAATCTGACACAACGCTTAGGAAGAGATAATTTTCAGGAACAGGATATGAGACTGATTGCGCAGATCTTGGGGTGTCCGTTTCAGTTGAGTATTCTTGCAACGAATGAATCTGTAGAGCGGGCAGCCTATATTGAAGAGATTGAGCCGACGGAACTCGAGATTCAAAAGCTTGTGAAAAAGCGTTTTGAAAGAGAAGAGAAAGAACAGGTTAAGGTGATGGGACGGGCGCCTCTTGCAGATGAGACGATTTCTGAAGAGGAATCGGCAATTGAAAGAGAAGTTACGATTGCTGACCTGATCGATGCGGATGAGTCTTTGACAGCATCGGAGGAGACAGACGAGGAAGAAGCGGAATCAGTGGATACTCCGATTGTGGATAGGGTGCCGGAGAATATGCCGGGAAAGATGGAAGGACAAGTGAAGACCGTTCAGGAAAATATAGAGAAGGAGCCGCAACTGTATCAGACTGCAGAACCGCAGCCGTATTATGTGCCGGATTCACAGTATTATGAGGCGGAGTATGCACATGCCGGATCGGAAGAGTATGAAAGTATGTCAAGAACAGAGAAGAAAGAACCAGTAGGAGATATTAATCCATATACAAGGAAAGAATATGAGACGAACAGTGTGCGTATGCATCCGAAACGTATCGGATATGTGCAGGTGTATGATCGTGCGGATCATAAGTGGACCGATATGACAGAGTGGGCGTTTCTTGGATATCAGGAGAGAAAGAAGAGATTACAGGGCAAGGATTATATTCCGCCGACATATTTGGATTAATGAAAGAGAGTGAAGAGATTGCGAATACCGCAATCTCTTTTTCGAACATTTGTAATTAAAATACAGGAGGAGAATGCATGGAGTGGAAAAAACTGCTGTCCCCTATGAGGAGCAGAGGTGTTGTGTCAAAGGCGGCAGGCGGACGATCAGATCTTAGAAGTGAATTTGAAAAGGACTATCACAGAATTATCGGAAGCGCTTCTTTTCGGAGATTACAGGATAAGACGCAGGTATTTCCGTTGGATAAGAGTGATTTTATCAGAACAAGGCTTACACACTCGCTGGAGGTGTCTTCCTTTGGGAAATCATTAGGACAGAATATCGGGGAGAACATTCTTGCCTATCAAAAAGATCCGCAATTTACACCGCAGATGAAGGAGGATATGTGTAATATTCTGCAGTGTGCAGGATTGATTCATGATATCGGGAACCCGCCTTTCGGGCATTTTGGGGAAACGATTATCCGGGAATGGTTTGAAAATAATCTTTCGGCTATCGAATTTGATGGAAGAACGGTGGCGGAAGCGCTGACGCCGCAGATGCGGGAAGACTTCTACCATTTTGAAGGGAACGCACAGGCGCTTCGGCTTGTGAGTAAACTGCATTTTCTTGTGGATGAAAATGGAATGAACCTTACATATGGACTTTTGAATACCATTGTGAAATATCCGGTATCTTCACTTGAAATCGATCGGACAACAGGAAATATCAAAGATAAGAAGATGGGATATTATTTCGCAGACAGGAAAATCTTTGAAGAAATACAAAATGCCACAGGAACGAAAGGGAAACGTCATCCGTTAACATTTATCCTGGAAGCGGCAGATGATATAGCATACAAAACGGCGGATATTGAGGATGCTTTTATAAAGGGATATATTTCTTATAAGAAATTATTGGAGAATCTGGACAGACTGGATGCAGGGAATAAAACAGGAGAATTCCTTGCGGCGCAAAAACTCCGGGACAAATATGACAGCGGAATAAAAAGGGGTGTAGAGAACCCGGAAGAGTATGCGGTAAAGAATTGGATTGTCAGAGTGCAGGCATTTTTGATCGGATGCGCAACTTCTGGGTTTACTTCCAATTATCAGGAAATTATGGAAGGAAATTACAAGTACGACTTGTTTTATGGAACTTTCGGAGAGCAACTTATGAATTTACTGGGGGAACTTGCGTATCGGGAAGTGTTTACATCGGAAGACATCTATAAAATGGAGATGGCAGAGAATACCATGCTTACATTTCTTATGGATCGTTTTGTGAAAGCAGCAGTAAAATATGATACAGATCTGAAAATGGATTCTATGGATCAACGAATGATAGCATTGATTTCAGATAATTATAAGAATGCATATCATTATCATGCAGAAGGGAAAGATGAAGTGGAGAAATTGTACCTTCGCCTGCTTCTTGTTACGGATTATGTCTGTGGTATGACAGACAGTTATGCGAAACGGTTATACCAGGAGATGAATGGAATCATATAATGCGGAATCTGTGAATACATATGGATAGAAAGACAAGATAAGGAGAGCGTTTTGAAGCGTTTTACCCAATATTTATATGAGTGCAGGGAGGAACAAAAAGTCCGGAATGTTGGATTTGTGAAGGGAGAGTTCCGCCCGGATTCCGGGAAACTTACGATACAGGCGAGGGGAGCAGATACAAGACTCGGAGGTGATATGCAGGTTTTCCTTTTTTACCCGAAGGGAGAGGAATATGAAGCGGTTTTGCAAGGAACAGTATCCAAAAGAAGCCCTGTATTGAATTATACACTTGTGTTTGACAGAGGGGACATGGGAGAGGCTGAGACGACGGAAGATATTATAGGTCTTCTTCTTTTGGATGACAGCGGAAAACATTATATGGCAGTGTGGAATGGAGAAACCGTAAATACGGGAGATATTCGGCAGATACAGGCAAAGGAGAAGGAAGAAGAGAAAAACGTAGAAGAGAAGGAAAGCGAGGTGTCGGAACAGTCGGGGGCGGAGCCTTCCGGCTATGTCTGTGAAAAGATACAGAGAAAGGATCTTGCCAGACTTCCGCGAAAGGACTGGTATCTGGCGAATAACAATTTTCTCCTGCATGGTTTTTATAATTATCACCATCTTCTTTGGATCGAGGAAGAGGAGGAAATCTACATAGGTGTACCGGGAGTGTGTCATGCAAGAGAAATACAGGCGGCGAAAGCCTTTGGGTTCACGGAATTCCGTACGGCGGCAGAGGTGGATGGAGAAGCCGAAGAAGAACGATCGGAGCCGGGAGATTTTGGATATTTTTGCAGGAGGATTATAAGAAACAAATGAATGAGAACGAAAAATACATGAGAGAAGCCATCAGACAGGCGAAAAAGGCATATGCGATTGGTGAGGTTCCGATTGGATGTGTTATTGTATATGAAGATAAAATCATTGGAAGAGGCTATAACCGCAGAACCATTGACAAGAATCCACTTGCTCACGCAGAACTGATTGCAATCAAAAAGGCGAGCAAAAAAATGGGAGACTGGAGACTGGAAGAATGTACCATGTATGTGACTTTGGAGCCGTGTCAAATGTGTTCCGGTGCCATTGTGCAGGCACGCATGAAAAAGGTGGTAGTAGGATGTATGAATCCAAAGGCTGGATGTGCAGGATCAATCCTGAATCTTCTGCAGGTGGAGAAGTTTAATCATCAGGTGGAGTTGGAAACGGGGGTTCTGGAGGAAGAATGCAGCGAGATGATGAAAAATTTCTTCAGAGAACTGAGAAAAACAAAGAAGAAGCATTGACATTTCTATAGAAAAGAGAGTATAATATAGACTCGTGCAGCCGGGGCGGTAGCGGTGCCTTGTACCTACAATCCGCTATAGTAGGGGTGATATTACACGGAGGGCTTTATTCTGTGAGGCTGCCCTCTGAAAGTGGCGTTGATATCTGGGTCTCACGCGACGGGAATCTGTGAATCGTGTCAGGTCGGGAACGAAGCAGCACTAAGCAGAACCTTCCGGGTGCCGTGAGGGTGCCTGGGTTGAGTTAACTACAGAGGTAACGCTCATGGGGTGAGTTCGAAGTGTAATGCACGAAAAAGAAGAAACAACGGAGTCCGCAGTTGCGTGACTCTTTTTTTGTATAGGGAAAACAAAGGAGGAACACTATGAATATAGTATTAACGGCTATTAATGCGAAATACATTCATTCAAATCTTGCTGTATATAGTCTGAAAGCTTATGCAGAAAAATACAAAGAACACATTACGATTGCGGAGTATACGATCAACCAGCAAATGGACGAGATTCTTATGGATTTATATAAGAAACAGCCGGATGTTCTTTGCTTTTCTTGTTATATCTGGAATCTGACTTACGTAGAAACTTTAATCCGTGAGATTCACAAAATTCTTCCGGATCTTCCGATATGGGTGGGAGGACCGGAGGTATCTTATGATTCGAAAGATGTGTTGTTGCGCCTGCCGGAAGTGACCGGAGTTATGAAAGGTGAAGGGGAAGAGATGTTTTTGGAGCTTGCTGCTTATTACATAGATGGAAATCGTGAGTTATCTGAAACGGCAGGTATTACTTTCCGGAATTCGGAAGGCGGGATTGTGGATTGCGAGTGGCGCCGGATTATGGATTTGAGTAAAGTGCCATTTGTTTATAAAGACATGAAGGAATTTGCCAACAAGATCATTTATTATGAGACGAGCAGAGGATGTCCGTTTTCCTGCAGTTATTGCCTTTCCTCCATTGACAAATGTCTTCGGTTTCGGGATCTGGATTTAGTGAAACAGGAATTGCAGTTCTTTTTGGATGAGAAAGTTCCTCAGGTTAAATTTGTGGATCGTACGTTTAACTGCAAACATGAGCATTCTCTGGCAATCTGGAAATATATTCAGGAGCATGATAATGGTGTGACAAATTTTCACTTTGAGATATCTGCGGATCTTCTGAATGAAGAAGAATTGCAATTGATTTCCAAAATGCGTCCGGGATTGATTCAACTGGAAATCGGGGTACAGTCTACCAATCCGGATACAATTCGGGAAATCAACCGTACAATGCGTTTTGAGAAAGTGGCAAAGATTGTGAAGAGAATCAATTCTTTTGGAAATGTACACCAGCATCTCGATTTGATTGCGGGACTGCCGTTTGAAGATTATGAAAGCTTCGGGAAATCTTTCAATGACGTATATGCTTTGTGTCCGGAGCAGTTGCAGCTTGGATTTCTAAAGGTACTGAAAGGTTCTTATATGAAAGAGCATGAGCAAGAATATGGATTGATACATAAAAGCCTTCCACCGTATGAAGTACTTTATACGAAATGGCTTCCTTACAAGGATGTATTGAAGTTGAAACGGATAGAAGAAATGGTAGAAGTGTATTATAACAGCGGGCAGTTTACATACACACTGTCACAACTTGTGAAGGCATTTGCGACACCATTTGCCATGTATGAGGCGATGGGGGCATATTATGAAGAAAACGGCCTCCATGTGGTGAGTCATTCCAGAGTGAGCCGTTATGAAATACTTTTGCAGTTTGCTTTGCAGCAGGATGCGAAACGCGGAGAACTATACCGGGAGCTTCTTGTGTTTGATCTGTACCTTAGAGAGAATATGAAAAACAGACCGGAATTTGCGGGAGAATATACGATGGAGAAAGAGGAACTTTCAGCATTTTATGAAAAGGAATCCAAAGAGCACTGCTATCTGGAAGGTTATGAAATGTATGATAAGCGTCAGCTTAGGAAAATGACGCATATGGAACGATTTCATTATGATGTAACGGAAGACGGAACAAGGAGGGAGCGGGTGATTTTGTTTGATTATCGGAACAGAAATCCACTGAATTATCAAGCACGCATATTCTGTATGACGGATTTGGAATTTTTATAAATAGTTTACTTGTAAAAATGCATAAAAAAGTATAAGATATACATATTATTGGATGATATAAAAGAGGTGTAGACATGAATTTTTATGGGAAAAATTTTAGAAAAGTTGTGGCGGTTACAGTGCTCGTTCTTATAGTGGCAATGCTTGCGACTTCGATTCTGCCATATATTATGTAGAGAGCTTTAGAGGGAGAAGAAAGTATTTATGCAAAGGAAAGAGCATAATATAAGAAAAAGAAAAGCGGAAAAACACAAGAAAGCAGTGCTGGTTTTAGGACTGTTTTTCATGTGTTTTTTGTTAATCTACGGAGCTTTCTATCTGACATTTTATTTAAAGGTTCGGAAGATTCCGGCGAACAGAATGTGTGAGGGAATCTATATCGGAAGAACAGAAGTGTCCGGGCTTACAAAGAAAGAAGCGCAGAAGCTTGTAGATCAAAAGGAAATAGAATATAGTCAAGATAGCATTACTTTTGAAGCGGAGGGAAAACAGGCACAGGCCACGCTGGCAGAATTGGGATTTGAGATCCAAAACGAGGAGAAGTTGATTGATGAAGCAATGCAATACGGCAAAGAAGGCGGAGCATTTCATCGGTATTTTCAAATACGCAAGCTCAAAAAAGAAAAAAAGACATTTAAGCCCGAATATACAGTGGATAAAGAAACAGCAGGATCTGTATTGAAAGAACGTGTGAGTGTGCTGCTTACAGGAGCTTCTGATGCTTCCATCCAAAGGACAGGCGGACAGTTTGTTGTTACGGAAGAGAAGGACGGTGTAGAACTGGATGAAGAGGCAACGATTACAGAACTCTATACGTTTTTGAACCAGAAATGGGATGGACAGTCTGGCAGCCTTCGGGTTGTGGAGAAGGTACAGAAACCGAAGGTCACAAAGGAACAGCTTAGTACGATCCAGGACAATCTTGGAAGTTTTTCTACATACTGCGGAAGCGGGCAAAGCAGAGTTACGAATATTCAGGTCGGAACCGGGAAAATTAACGGAACGGTTCTGATGCCTGGAGAAGAATTTTCTGCGGGGAGCGCTATGCGGCCGTTTACACAGGAAGCCGGATATGTGGAGGCAGGAGCTTACGAAAATGGCGAGGTTGTAAAAGATATTGCAGGAGGCATCTGCCAGGTATCCACTACATTATATAATGCGGTGATAAATGCGGAGCTTGAGGTGACGAGCCGTCAGCCGCATTCCATGGTTGTGAATTATGTGAAACCTTCCAGAGACGCGGCCATTGCCGGGGATTATAAAGACTTGAAGTTCAAGAATAATACCGAGTACCCGGTTTATATAGAAGGATTTGTGGAAGACGGTGAAATTCATTTTAACATTTACGGCAAAGAGACAAGGGCGGAAGGAAGAACCATTGAATTTGTCAGTGAGACTTTATCTACGGAAGAGATTGTGGAAAAATATGTAACAGATCCTACATTAGAACTGGGACAGATCGTGAAGCCAAGTGGAGGACACAAGGGAGGCAGTGCAAGACTTTGGAAGATTGTGTATGAAAATGGCAAGGAAGTAAGCCGCGAGGTTTTTAATAAGAGTGTATATAAGCCATCTACCAAGAAGATTAAAGTAGGCATAAAGTCGGAGGATGCGGCGGCTGTGGGAAAAATAAAAGAAGCAGTCAAGACGCAGGATGAAGCAAAGATTACGGCGGCTATCGCTGAAGTGAAAGGATCATAGTGATGAAAATAGGAAATGTATCTCAGACAGTGCTTCGGCGCTCGATTTTAAAACAATTGCATACAAGGAGAGAGGAGGCGGTTCTTGTTCCGTCTGTGGAAGAGATGTGCTCTGCTATGGATGTTGGACCAGGGAAACAGGTGGTTTTTACTAACGTATCTCTTTTCGGGGATGAGAAAGACCTGGCTGTTTTCGCCATGGCACATGCATTGAATGACCTTATAACAAGAGGGGCAGAGCCGGTGGGGGTGAATCTGTCGATTCTTCTTCCGCCGCATGCGTATGAATCCAGACTAAAGGCTATGGTAGAGTATGCGGAGAAAATGGCGGAAGAACAGGACGTACAGATTCTGCAGACCAAAGCGGAAGTGAGTCCTGTGATTTCTAAATCTATTGTAACAGTGGTAGGAATTGGAACTGTGAAGGCAGGTGAACTGATACAAAGTTCCATGGGGAAACCGGGACAGGACGTGGTTCTGACAAAGTGGATCGGCTTGGAAGGAATGCTTCGGATTGTCAGAGAGAAAGAAGAGGAGTTGTCGCAGCGGTTTGTACCCGTATTCATAGACCAGATCAAAGGACTCCGGGTGCATTTGATGGCAGCAAAAGAACTGAATCTTGCGAAGAAATTCGGTGTATCTGCCATGCACCAGGTTACGGAAGGGGGAATTCTTGCGGGACTTTGGAATCTTGCAGAAGCTTCTGGTACAGGGGTGGAAGTGGATTTGAAGAAAATTTCCATAAAGCAGGAGACCATTGAAGTGTGTGAGTATTTCCATCTGAATCCATATCAGATGACATCGGCAGGCAGTGTGCTTCTCGTAACGGATGATGGAGAAGGATTGGCATCGTTGCTGGAGAGAAATGGAGTGAAAGCTTCTGTAATCGGGAAACTCACTGATAGCAATGACAAGGTGATTTTGAATGATTCAGAGAGGCGGTATATTGACCGGCCTGCCCAGGACGAATTGCTGAAAATATATGTATGAGCATAAAGGAGAGGATAGAAAAATGTTGAATATCG
This sequence comes from Lachnospiraceae bacterium EP-SM-12S-S03, assembly GCA_020540725.1. Lineage (GTDB taxonomy): Bacteria > Bacillota > Clostridia > Lachnospirales > Lachnospiraceae > Faecalimonas. The sequence continues at coordinate 83,402 of JAJBSL010000004.1, read as the reverse complement.
TATTATTTGAGCCGGAGATTCCGGCAAATACCGGAAACATCGGAAGAACGTGTGTGGCTACAAACACAAGACTTCACCTGATCGAACCTTTGGGATTTCGGCTGAATGAGAAAGCAATCAAACGTGCCGGCATGGATTACTGGGATGATCTGGATGTGACGACGTATATTGATTATAATGATTTCATGGAAAAAAATCCTGGAGCAAAGATTTATATGGCGACTACAAAGGCGCCGAAAGTTTATACGGAGGCAGAGTTTGAGCCGGATTGCTACATTATGTTCGGAAAAGAAAGCGCAGGGATTCCGGAGGAAATTCTGGTAGAGCATAAGGAAAATTGTATCCGTATCCCGATGGTGGGGGATATCCGTTCCCTGAATTTGGGGAATTCAGTTGCAATTGTTTTATATGAGGCGCTTCGAAAGAATGGATTTGCACATATGAATTTGGAAGGACATCTGCACAGGCTGGAATGGAATGAATAAATCTTCTGAATAAAAAGAAAATATTCTAATTATAGACAGAAGATATAGATGAATGTTATAATATTATCAGTGACTGCTATGGAGGCATGCGTATGAAATACAAAAACAGTGTGTACCGTACCTTTGCTCTTGTTTCACAGGTTGGAATCAGCATGATCGTGCCGATTCTGTTATGTACCTGGTTGGGGTCTTATCTGGAGGATAAGCTTTCCATACCGGTTTTTATCCCGCTTATCATTCTGGGAATACTAGCGGGTTTCAGGAACGTATATTATCTTGTAAGACATGCGAATGAAGATCCGGAGGATAAGAAAGATGAATAATTCTGCAGACGAGACTTTAAAAGAATTGCTTTGTGGTATGCTATGCTACGGAGCAGCAGCCCAAATTATATGTCTGATTGTGGATATGGAGAGATTGCTATATACCTCGATTGGTCTTTGGATCGGTATCGGAGCAGGTGCACTTATGGGAGTCCATATGAAGCGAACAATCGAGGATGCACTTGATTATGATGAAAGAGGAGCAGTAAAACATATGCGTAAGGGCTATGCTTTGAGATATGTTCTTGTAGCAATCCTTTTTGGAGCGACTATTTATTATGAAGTTGGAAATCCAATCACTCTGTTAGTTGGAGTTATGGGGTTGAAGATAGGGGCTTATATACAGCCTATAACACATCGGGTATTTTGTAAACTCAAAACAAGGTAACTGTTCAACCATTTACACCCGAGTTCTTTGCTTTGCAGTTAGAACTCTCGCATATGGCAGAGCGCCATATACAGCTTGTTTTAAAAATTGAGTTTACAAGCAGAATTTCACTCGAATTAAAAATTGTGCATGACTGAACAGTTACAAAAAAATCTAAGTAAAGGAGGGGAAACGTGTGGGAAATGGACTAGGAGTATTAGCGGCCAAAGAAGCAGACTTTATGATACACAGTCTTGTAAAGTTTCATCTTTTTGGTCAGGAGTTATACCTTACAACAACTCATGTCAGTCTGTTTATAATCTGCATCGGTCTGATCATCTTCGGTTTCGTGGCAAGAGCAAAGCTCAAAGTCGTCGATGGAAAACCGGGGAAATTTCAGAATGTAGTGGAACTGATTGTCGAGATGCTGGATGGTATGGTGCATGGCAGTATGGGCAAGAATGGAATACCGTACAGGAACTATATCGGAACGTTATTTATTTTCCTTTTGGTTAGTAACCTTTCAGGTTTGTTAGGACTTCGTCCGCCGACAGCCGATTATGGTGTGACATTCCCGCTTGGTGTGATTACGTTCTTCTTAATTCAGACGAACAACATCAGATACAATAAGTTCGGTGCATTTACTGATTTGTTTAAGCCGCTGCCGTTTTTATTCCCAATTAACTTAATTGGTGAAATCGCAGTGCCATTTTCATTATCATTGCGTTTGTTCGGAAATGTATTGTCAGGAACCGTAATTATGGCTCTGCTCTATGGACTTCTGTCCAATATAGCGATTGCATGGCCGGGATTCCTGCATATCTATTTTGATATCTTTTCCGGAGCAATTCAGACATACGTATTCTGTATGTTGACTATGGTATTTGTCAAAGACAAGATGCCTCAAAACAACTAAATAGTACAGCAAAACATTTATTTTAAGGAGGATTTTAATTATGAATGGAATTTCAAACGAAGCTTTAATTTTAGCATGTTCAGCAATTGGTGCAGGTCTTGCGATGATCGCAGGTATCGGACCTGGTGTAGGACAAGGTGTTGCAGCCGGTCACGGTGCATCAGCAGTTGGTAGAAACCCGGGAGCAAAATCAGACATTACTTCTACAATGTTACTTGGTCAGGCCGTAGCAGAGACAACAGGTCTTTACTCACTTGTTATCGCTCTTATCCTGTTATTCGCTAACCCATTATTAGGAAAACTGTAAGAATAACGAAGAGGGTATATTTTAAAACTTTAAAATAATGAGGAAGGAGGCTGGACCTTGGATCGTTTATTTACGCTTGACGCACAATTTCTTTTCGATGCGGTTGTGCTTGCAATCAGTATGTTCGTCATGTTCACGTTCCTGTCATATCTCTTATTTGAGCCGGCAAGAAAGCTCTTAGAGACAAGAAGACAACACGTTCTTGATGATCAGGAATCAGCGAAACGTGAAAAAGAAGAAGCTGCTGCTTACAAGGATGAGTACGAGAAGAAACTAAAAGAAGTAGATAAAGAAGCGCAGGAAATCTTAAGCGCGGCCCGCAAGAAAGCGATGCAGAATGAAGCGAAGATCATTGCGGAAGCGAAAGAAGAGGCAGCCCGTATTATTCAGCGTGGAAATACGGAAATCGAATTAGAGAAGAAGCGCGCATTGGACGATATGAAGCAAGAGATCATTTCCATTGCATCTATGATGGCAGGAAAAGTTGTGACAGCTTCAATTGATACAAATGTACAGGATGATCTAATTGAAGAGACATTGAAAGAAATGGGTGACAGTACATGGCTAAGTTAGTTTCTAAAACATACGGAGATGCATTATTTTCTGTAGCTTTAGAAGAAAACCGTGTAGATGCATTTTATGAAGAAGTGCAGGGAGTGAAAGAAGTTTTATCCCAGAACGGAGAGCTTCAGAAATTAATGGATAATCCGAAGATTATCAAGGAAGATAAGATCAATCTTATCGAAGAAGCTTTTACAGGTCATGTAGAGAAAGAAATTATAGGGCTTATGGCACTTCTTATTTCCAAGGGTCACTCGGCTGACATGATGTCGGTTTTTGACTATTTCATTGGACTTGTAAAAGAAGAAAAGAGAATTGGCAGTGCATTTGTAACAACAGCAGTTGCGCTGACAGAGGTGCAGAAAGGTGCTGTGGAGAAAAGACTTCTCGAAACAACTCGTTACGAAAGCTTTGAGATGAACTATTCGGTAGACCCGAGCCTGATCGGTGGGATGGTCATCCGTATCGGAGACAGAGTTGTGGACAGCAGCATTAAGACAAAGCTGTATGAGCTGTCAAAGAATTTAAGAAGTATTCAGGTATAAAATATAAAAGAAAGGTGGATTCGCTCCATGAATTTAAGACCAGAAGAAATCAGTTCTGTCATTAAAGAACAGATTAAGAGATATGCGTCAGATATGGAAGTATCTGATGTGGGAACGGTGATTCAGGTAGCCGATGGTATTGCGCGTATCCACGGTCTCGAAAATGCAATGCAGGGAGAACTTTTGGAATTCCCTGGAGAAGTTTACGGTATGATCCTCAACCTTGAAGAGGACAACGTAGGTGCCGTACTTTTAGGTGATCACAGAAACATCAACGAAGGTGATACAGTGAAAACAACAGGACGAGTTGTGGAAGTTCCTGTTGGAGATTGCATGTTAGGCCGTGTTGTAAATGCATTGGGCCAGCCGATCGATGGAAAAGGGCCGATTCAAACAAACAAATATCGTCAGATTGAAAGAGTTGCCTCAGGTGTTATCTCTCGTAAATCTGTAGATACACCGTTACAGACCGGAATTAAAGCGATTGATTCTATGATTCCAATCGGAAGAGGACAGCGTGAGCTTATTATCGGTGACAGACAGACCGGTAAAACAGCAATCGCAGTGGATACAATTATCAACCAGAAAGGACAGGGCGTAAAATGTATTTACGTTGCAATCGGACAGAAAGCGTCCACAGTTGCGAACATTGTCCAGACATTTGAGCAGTACGGCGCAATGGATTACACAACTGTTGTTGCAGCTACTGCAAGTGAACTTGCGCCACTTCAGTACATCGCTCCATATTCAGGATGTGCGATCGGTGAAGAGTGGATGGAAAACGGGGAAGACGTATTAGTTGTATACGATGATTTATCTAAGCACGCTACAGCTTATCGTACACTTTCCTTACTTCTTAGAAGACCGCCAGGACGTGAAGCTTACCCGGGTGATGTTTTCTACTTGCATTCAAGATTATTAGAAAGAGCTGCCGGATTATCCGATGAACTTGGAGGAGGTTCCTTAACAGCGCTTCCGATCATTGAGACACAGGCAGGCGACGTATCGGCTTATATTCCGACAAACGTTATTTCCATTACAGACGGACAGATCTTCCTTGAGACAGAGTTGTTCAATGCAGGTTTCAGACCGGCGATCAACCCTGGTATCTCCGTATCACGAGTTGGTGGTTCTGCCCAGATCAAAGCGATGAAGAAAATTGCCGGACCGATCCGTATCGACCTTGCACAGTATGAAGAGCTTGCATCTTTCGCACAGTTTGGTTCAGAACTTGATGCAGATACGACAGAACGTCTTGCACAGGGTGCACGTATCAAAGAGATGTTAAAACAGCCACAGTACCGTCCAATGCCGGTTGAGTATCAGGTAATGATCATCTATGCAGCTACACGTAAGCACTTAATCGACATTCCGGTTGAGAGAGTTCTGGAATTTGAAAAAGGATTATTTGAATTTGTTGATACAAAATATCCTGAAATTCCTGCAGCGATTAAAGCTGAGAAAGTGATTTCGGATAAGACAGAAGAAGCACTTGTAAATGCAATCAATGAGTTTAAAAAAGAATTCTAATTAGTAGAGGAGAATTGTCATGGCATCAATGAGAGAGATTAAAAGGCGTAGAAGCAGTGTGCAGAGTACGCAGCAGATTACAAAAGCCATGAAACTTATTTCTACCGTAAAACTGCAGAAGGCAAGAACAAATGCGGAGAATTCAAAACCGTATTTTGAGTGTATGTATGAAACCGTAACTTCCATGCTTGCAAAGGCGGGAAATATTGAACACCCATATTTGAAGGCGGGAGATTCCAAGAAAGTTGGAATTGTCGTTGTTACTTCAAATCGTGGACTTGCGGGTGGATACAACTCAAATATCGTAAGACTCATTGCAGGAAGCGGCATTGCCAAAGAAGACGTACGTCTTTATACAGTTGGGCGCAAAGGTTCTGAGAGTCTTACCCGCAAAGGATATGAAGTTGTGGCAGACTATTCAGATGTCATTGAAGCTCCGACTTATGCAGATGCTCAGGCGCTGACAAAACAACTTCTTACAGATTTTGCAAATGGTGAAATCGGAGAGATTTATGTAGCATACACATTCTTTAAGAACACGGTTGTCCATATTCCGAAACTTACGAAATTGCTGCCGGTTGATCTGGAAGCAGTAAAAGGGGAAGTGAAGGAAGAGGCTTCAGGGGCACAGGCGCTGATGAACTTTGAACCGAAAGAGGAAGAAGCGATCGAACTCCTTGTACCGAAGTATGTTACAAGCGTTTTGTATGGTGCATTTGTAGAGGCAGTTGCAAGTGAGAATGGTGCGCGTATGCGGGCCATGGATTCTGCAACAAAGAATGCGGAAGAAATAATTGACGATTTGGCATTGAAATACAATAGAGCCCGTCAGGGTGCTATTACACAGGAATTAACAGAGATTATAGCAGGTGCGGAAGCGCTATAGTCTTAGATAGGAGTGAAAAAATGGCAGAGAAAAATATAGGTAAAATCACTCAGATCATCGGTGCGGTACTTGACGTTAAGTTTGCCGATGGTAATCTTCCGGAGATTAACGAAGCCATTGATATTACAAGAAGCAATGGAGAGAAGTTAGTTGTGGAAGTTGCGCAGCATCTGGGTGATGATACGGTAAGATGTATCGCCATGGGTCCGACAGATGGACTGATACGTGGAATGGAGGCGGTTGCTACAGGCGCACCGATTTCCGTGCCGGTTGGTGAAAATACATTGGGACGTATCTTCAACGTGCTTGGAGAAGCAATTGATGAAAAGCCGGCTCCGACAGATGTAGAATATGAGCCAATCCACAGAAAGGCTCCTTCATTTGAAGAGCAGGCAACAGAGACAGAGATGCTTGAAACAGGTATCAAAGTTATCGACTTACTTTGTCCTTTCCAAAAAGGTGGTAAAATCGGTCTTTTCGGTGGTGCCGGTGTAGGTAAAACCGTATTGATTCAGGAGCTGATCACAAACATCGCCACAGAACACGGTGGATATTCTGTATTCACAGGTGTAGGAGAAAGAACTCGTGAAGGTAACGACCTTTACACAGAAATGACAGAGTCAGGAGTTATCAAGAAAACAGCCATGGTATTCGGACAGATGAACGAGCCGCCTGGAGCACGTATGCGTGTAGGTCTTACAGGGCTTACAATGGCAGAATACTTCCGTGATAAAGGTGGAAAAGACGTACTTTTATTTATCGATAATATCTTCCGTTTCACACAGGCTGGTTCTGAGGTATCCGCTCTTCTTGGACGTATGCCATCAGCTGTAGGTTACCAGCCTACATTACAGACAGAAATGGGCGCTCTTCAGGAGCGTATTACTTCTACAAAGAATGGTTCTATTACATCCGTACAGGCAGTATATGTGCCGGCCGACGACTTAACTGACCCGGCTCCGGCTACAACATTCGCCCATCTGGATGCGAAGGTCGTATTATCACGTGCAATTACAGCACTTGGTATTTATCCGGCTGTAGACCCGTTAGATTCGTCTTCACGTTTGTTAGACCCTAATATCGTTGGAGAAGAACATTATCAGGTTGCCCGTGGTGTTCAGGAAGTTCTTCAGAAATACAAAGAACTTCAGGATATCATCGCAATGCTTGGTATGGATGAATTATCAGAAGAAGATAAATTGACAGTATCTCGTGCAAGAAAGATTCAGAGATTCTTCTCTCAGCCATTCTTTGTTGCTACACAGTTTACTGGATTTGAGGGACGTTATGTTCCAATCAGCGAGACAATCCAGGGCTTCAAAGAGATTCTGGAAGGTAAACACGATGATATTCCGGAAGGACATTTCTTAAACGCAGGTAATATTGACGACGTATTAGCTCGCGTGAAGTAGGAGGTGTTCCTATGGCAGAGGTATTTGAATTAAAAATTATCTCTCCGGATGCCATGTTTTTTGAGGGAGAAGCTGATTTCCTCGAATTCACATCGGTTGAAGGAGGAATGGGTGTTTACAAAAACCATATTCCGCTTACTACAATCTTAGAGCCATGTGTTATGAATATTCACAATGGAACAGAAGTGAAGAAAGCGGCAATCCTTGGAGGATTTCTGGAAATCCTGCAGGATAAGATCACAGTACTTGCAGAGGATGCTCAGTGGCCGGACGAAATCGACGTAGAACGTGCGAAAGAAGCAAAGAAACGTGCGGAAGAACGTCTCAGTCACAACGGACCGAACATGGACGTAAGAAGAGCACAGGCCGCTCTGAAAAGAGCGATTGCGAGAATCAATGCAACGAAATAAAGTAGAACGTATAAACAACACACCGTGGAGCTGCATGTGTCATGCTCCCCGGTGTGTTTGTTTTGTAATGTCGGTTATTCACCACTTTTTGGGATTTGGCATATGATAAAGCAGAATGGATAGAGAGGGAGCTGTTGGAATGGATTACAAATTGCCTTATTATATGGCATACCCTATGCCGCTTGAGTATGATGACGAAAGAAAAGAAAGACAGGATGTAGAATACATGAAAAGTATGTATCCGGATGAAGTGAAACGGATTCTGCCATTTGTGGAAGATGAGTGTGACAGGATGGAATATGAAGGGAGTATGATTTATGATGAATATCCGGATATGTTGAGTGTACGGATGATGTGCAGCCGTGTCTGCAACCGGATAAAGGAAATAGGTCTGGAAGATATGGAGGAAACAGAGCCGTTGGACGACAGGATGGAGGCGCAGCAGAGAAACAGAAGACGTGGAAGGGACCAAAACATCAGAGAAATTGTAGAAGTATTGCTTCTTCACGAACTCATGCGAAGAAGAACAGAGCATCGTCGAAAAAGAAGACAGTTTTATCCGGGATGGAATTAGGAAAGATAAGTCAAAAAGAAAAATGTTTTACAAATAGAGATTTTATGTTATACTATATAAAGACTATGCGTAAAAACAGCGTAAATTATTAGCAAAAAATCTATAATAAATTTGTAATAAATACTAAATAATCGAGGTGCAATATGGAGCAATATATTATTAAGGGAGGAACACCGCTTGTAGGGGAAGTGCAGATTGGCGGTGCTAAAAATGCGGCTCTTGCGATTCTTGCGGCTGCAATTATGACAGACGAGACGGTGACGATTGATAATCTGCCGGATGTAAATGATATCAACGTTTTATTAGAAGCCATATCAGGAATTGGTGCAATGGTTCAGCGTATCGATCGGCATACAGTAAGAATTAACGGAAGTGGAATCGGTGATTTCAGTATAGAATATGATTATATTAAAAAAATCAGAGCTTCCTATTACTTATTAGGTGCTTTACTTGGAAAATATAACAAAGCAGAAGTGGCGCTCCCGGGAGGATGCAACATTGGAAGCAGACCGATCGACCAACATTTGAAAGGGTTCAAGGCGTTAGGGGCGGATGTTGTCATCGAACATGGAAAGATTATTGCGGAAGCAGAACAATTAAGAGGAACACATCTTTATTTTGACGTGGTAAGCGTTGGGGCAACGATCAATGTGATGATGGCAGCAGCTATGGCTGACGGCCTGACGATTATGGAGAATGTGGCAAAGGAGCCGCACGTTGTTGATGTTGCGAATTTCCTGAACAGTATGGGAGCAAATATCAAAGGCGCAGGAACGGATATTATCAAGATCAGAGGTGTGAAGAAACTTCATAAGGCAGAATACTCTATTATTCCGGACCAGATCGAGGCGGGAACATTCATGTTTGCAGCGGCAGCTACTAAAGGTGATGTCACAGTTATGAATGTTATTCCGAAACATTTAGAGGCAACAACAGCTAAGTTAGTAGAGATTGGCTGTGAAGTGGAAGAATTTGATGACGCAGTACGAGTTGTATCCAAAGGCAGATTGAATCATACACAGGTGAAGACGTTGCCATATCCTGGATTTCCAACAGACATGCAGCCACAGATCGGTGTGACCCTTGCGTTATGTAATGGAACAAGCACAATTACAGAGAGCATTTTTGAGAATCGTTTTAAGTATTTAGACGAGCTTGCAAGAATGGGAGCGAATATTAAGATTGAAGGAAATTCTGCTACGATAGAAGGCGTGGAAGGGTTTTCGGGAGCAAGGGTAAGCGCTCCGGATTTAAGAGCGGGAGCGGCACTTGTAATAGCCGGTCTTGCGGCCGATGGAATTACAATTGTAGATGATATTGTTTATATCCAGAGAGGATATGAGAGATTCGAAGAGAAGATCAGAAGTCTCGGCGGTATGATCGAGAAGGTTGCAAGCGAGAAAGATATCCAGAAATTTCAGTTTAAAGTAGGATAAAGAATTGGAAGGAAGCATTGAAAATTGTCGGTGCTTCCTTTTTGTGATATAGGAAATTTCTTCGGAATCCTATATCATAGAAAACACACTTCGTGTGGGGATGCGCAGATTGCACAGATGTGCAATCTTTTTAAGTAATAGAAAATCTCTATAAATACAGTGTTATTTATAGTAAAAATCAATTTGTGTATTTTGATATCGTGTGATATAGTATTTAAGTTTAAATGGATAATTTAGCAGGAGGAAAGTAGAATGAAAAAAGGAAAACGTTTACTTGCGGCTCTTTTGGTGCTTGTGATGTCATTAGCTCTTGCAGCATGTGGAACAGATAAAAAAGAGTCTGAAGGAACAAAAAAAGAAGATTCAAAAAAATTGAGCGGAACTTTAAAAGTAATTGCTACAAGTGAGAACTATCAGCCATTATTTGATAAGTTTACCGAGGAAGTAGGACCGAAGGTTGAGTTTATCTCTATGTCTTCCGGTGAAGTTCTCTCGAAATTAAAGGCAGAAGGGGGAACACCGGCGGCAGATCTTTGGTTCGGTGGCGGTATTGATGCATTTATGGATGCAAAAGAGAATAACCTTCTAGAGAAAGTGGATTTTGATGCAGCAGATGATCTTGCGGCAGATTACAAAGACAGTGAAAACTATTGGTTTTCAAAAGGAATCACTGTTGTTGGATTTATTGTAAACAATGACATTTTGAAGGAAAAGGGATTGGAAGCTCCAAAGTCTTGGGATGATCTTACAAAACCGGAATACAAAGGAGAAATCCTCATGTCCAATCCGGCAATTTCAGGGACAAACTATGCAGTTGTAAATGCACTCCTTCAGACAAAAGGTGATGCAGGATGGGATTATTTTAACAAGTTAAATGAGAATATTACATATTACTCTAAACGTGGTGCTGATCCGAGTACAAAGGTAGCAGCAGGTGAAGTGGCAATCGGTATCACATATATTGATGGAACATTGGATGAACTGAAAGAGACAGCGGATGTAAGTATTGTTTATCCGACAGATGGAATGCCATATGTACCGGAAGGTGTGGCTGCATTTGCCAATGCTGAGAATACAGAGGCAGCAAAAGCATTTATTGAGTGGTTCTATTCAGATGATGAGAATATGAAACAATTAGCAGAAATCGATCAGAAGAATACATGTCTTCTTGTAAAACCAGGCATCAAAGGTTTAGAGTTAGATTTTGATCAAAGCCAGCTTATGAAAGAAGACTTGTCACTTTTTGGAAAAGAAAGAACTGCGATTCTGGAGAAGTGGAACACTTTAATGGGAGATAAAGGTGAAGAGTAAGAAAACAAGGGCATCACAGAGTGGTGCCCGTTTTTATAATATATTAGACAGAATTGTTTTGATGATTCTTGTGGGACTGGTGTGTCTTTTTGTGCTTTATCCGTTTCTGTGTATTATAAAACAGAGTGTATCAGGAGCACATGGTTTTAGTTTTGCAGCGTATAAGAGTATATTCGATAAAAATTTACATTTGTTGAAAAATAGTGTGTTTGTGGCAGTTTTATCTGCATTGATTTCCACGGGTCTCGCTGTGGCGGTTGCGTTTAGTGTAAGGTTTACGTTTAAGAAACTGCGGGGATGTTTGATGGGAATTCTTCTGATCAGTATGGTGTCACCACCATTTATTGCTTCGCTGGCTTACATTCAGTTATTTGGACGAAACGGACTGATATCAAAAGGACTTTTGGGGCTATCCCTGAATCCCTATGGGTGGATCGGGGTGGTGATTATGCAGAGCTTATTTTTTACTTCATTAAATGCACTGCTTCTCATCGGAATGCTTGAGAGGATTGATTTTTCCATGTTGCAGGCTTCGGCAGATCTCGGAGCGACAAGAGGAAGAACGCTCTATAAGATTGTACTTCCGCTTATCAGACCATCTCTTTTAATCTGTTTTCTGCTTTCATTTATCCGCTCCATGGCGGATTTCGGAACACCGATTGTAATTGGAGGAAGATTTGAGACGGTCGCCACAGAAATATATATGCAGATTATCGGATACTCAGACTTAAGTAAGAGTTCGGCACTGAACGTACTGCTTTTGATTCCGGCTTTGGCCGGCTTTGTACTGTATCGTTATCTGATGAGAAAAAATGATAAGATATTCGCGGGAAATAACAATAAGGCCACAGGTGCGGAAGAAGATTTTCGATTAAAAGGAATGAGTGCGGTGATTGTGTACCTGATAGCAGCAATTTTCTTTGTGACAATGATTTTGGAATATGGATCAATTTTTCTCAATAGTTTTACAAAAAATATGAGAGGAACGCTTACATTTACAACACAATATTTCGATGCACTCCTCGAGCGAAATATGGATACATTTGTACGAAGTATTGCGTATGCGCTTATCGTGGCGCTTGTAGGAACGTTTGTAGGTATTCTTCTTTCTTATTACATTGAAAGGCGGAGAATCCGCTTTGGGAATTTGATAGACTTTGTTGTGACCATGCCGTATATGCTTCCGGGCAGTTGTTTTGGTATCGGATATATTCTGGCATTTAACCATGAGCCATTAAAACTGACAGGGACGGCATTAATCGTAATTGCAAATATGATATTCAAGCAAATGTCAATCACGACAAAAGCGGTAACTGCATCTTTCTCACAGATTAGTCTGAACATTGATGATGCCGCGCGGGATTTAGGGGCTAACAAACTTCGTGTGTTTTGGGATGTACTGCTTCCGAATCTAAAGCCGGCTTTTGCAACCGGATTTGTAAATAACTTTACAAATGCCATGATTACAGCGGGTTCAGTAATTTTCCTTATTACACCCGGACAGAAAATAGCGGTATTCACACTGTTTGACAGCATTAATACAGGAAAGTACGGAGAGGCATCTATGATTGCAACCTTCATCATATGGATCACTGTACTGATCAACGTGATTTTTTATATTGGATTTTCAAAAGAAAGGGGGAGAAAAAAAGGTGTATCTGGAATTAAAAAATCTAAGTAAAAGTTTTGGAGAAAAGGAGGTTGTAAAAAACCTGTCGCTTTCTCTCGGTAAAGGAGAACTTCTTTGCCTTCTTGGGTCGTCAGGATGCGGAAAGACAACTACATTGAAAATGATCGGAGGTTTTTTAAAACCGGATGCAGGGGAAATCCGAGTGGATGGACAGAACATCACCTGTATGGAACCGGAAGAAAGACCGGTATCTACCGTGTTCCAGTCTTATGCGTTGTTTCCACATCTGACTGTTCTTGATAATGTGACTTATGGCTTGAAGTTCCAGAAGATCAAGAAAAAAGAAGCAAAAGAAATGGGTATGAAGTACTTGGAAAAGGTAGGGCTTACCGAGTATGCTCATTCTAAGATACATGAAATATCGGGAGGGCAGCAGCAGAGAGTTGCCTTGGTGCGTTCCTTGATCACAAAGCCTAAAGTCCTTCTTCTTGATGAACCGTTGAGTAACCTTGATGCGAAACTCCGGATAAAAATGCGTCAGGAAATCAAACAGATTCAGAGGGAATTTGATATTACAATGGTATTTGTCACCCATGATCAGGAAGAAGCCATGGTTCTTGGAGATTCCATTGCCATTATGGACCAGGGCAATCTGATCCAGATTGGCAAACCGGAAGAAGTGTATACGCATCCGGCCAATGATTTCGCCAGAAATTTTCTAGGCGTGTCGAATTGTTTCCGGGATGATGCGGGAAATGAAATTCACTGCAGACCGGAAGATTTGTTCTTTGCGGTAGAGGGGAATATTCATGGAGAAATTATACGGGAGGAGTTCCTTGGATTTTATCGTCAGTATTATATTCGCGTAACGGATGGAAGCCAGGTGCTTCTTCGTGCGGAAAGAGACATCGTAAGACAAAAAGGAGAAAAGGTAATTTTGGGCATGAAATAAAGTGAAAATAGTCTTGACGTTTCTGAAAGACGGTGATATGATAAACGCTGTAACAAAATCAAATATACAACTTTCTCTTATTCAGAGTGGTGGAGATACAAAGGATCTGTGAAACCACGGCAACCCCTTACAAGGAAGGTGCCAACCTGAGCGAGCAATCGAACAATAAGAGGATTGATTTATGAATAGAATTCGGGTCAGTCCTTTTGGGCTGGCCTTTTTGAATACATAGGAAATTTATAAAAACAGTCCCGATAGAGAAAGTACAAAGGAAAGGAAAAAGAATGGAAAAATTACTATTTACATCAGAATCAGTAACAGAAGGTCATCCGGATAAAATTTGTGATGCAATTTCCGATGCAGTGCTTGATGCACTCATGGAACAGGATCCAAACAGCCGTGTTGCCTGTGAGACAGCGATTACAACAGGTCTTGTACTTGTTATGGGCGAGATTACAACGAATGCTTATGTGGATATTCAGAAAATTGTTCGTGACACAGTAGACGAAATCGGATATAACAGGGGAAAATATGGATTTGATGCACATACATGCGGCGTGATCACAGCAATCGATGAGCAGTCTTCTGATATTGCTATGGGTGTTGATAAAGCGTTAGAAGCAAAAGAAAATAAGATGTCTGATGAAGAGATTGAAGCAATCGGAGCAGGAGATCAAGGTATGATGTTCGGATATGCTTGTGATGAGACAGAAGAATTGATGCCATATCCAATTTCACTTGCTCATAAGCTTACTCGTCAACTTACAAAAGTTCGTAAAGAAGGAACATTACAGTATTTAAGACCGGATGGAAAGAGTCAGGTTACTGTGGAATATGATGAAAATGGCGTGCCAAAACGTTTGGATGCAGTTGTTCTTTCTACACAGCATGATCCGGATGTAACACAGGAACAGATTCACGAAGATATTAAAAAATATGTATTTGAGCCGGTTCTTCCAGTAGAGATGATCGATGAAAATACAAAATTCTTCATTAACCCAACAGGACGTTTCGTAATCGGTGGACCACACGGAGACAGCGGTGTTACAGGACGTAAAATCATCGTAGATACATACGGTGGAATGGCTCGTCACGGAGGCGGAGCTTTCTCAGGAAAAGACTGTACAAAAGTAGACCGTTCTGCAGCTTATGCAGCACGTTATGTTGCGAAAAATATCGTAGCGGCAGGAATTGCTAAAAAGGTAGAAATTCAGTTATCTTATGCTATCGGTGTTGCACAGCCGACTTCTATCATGATCGATACTTTCGGAACAGGAAAGATTTCCGAAGAAAAATTAGTGGATATCATAAGAGAAAACTTTGATCTTCGCCCGGCAGGAATCATTAAAATGTTAGATCTTCGCCGTCCGATCTACAAGCAGACAGCAGCTTACGGACACTTTGGAAGATTGGATCTGGATCTTCCATGGGAGAAGCTTGATAAAGTAGAAGAGTTGAAGAAATACTTATAAAAGTAAAGAAGATTGTGCCTCGGCACAATCTTTTTTAGGAAAAAGCGGTATTTTTTCCATTTTATAAACTTTTTAGAATTATTTATATGTGGTTTCGTGTAGACGAGCTATGGTCATGGTATAATACTAAGGAATGCAAATAAGCGGGAAAGGAAGTGAAAGCTTGAAATTAAGAACAAGACTAATCACTGCGTTTATTACCGTGAGTGTTTTACCGATTCTTTTGACTGGTGTCGTTATTTTTGGAATGAGCCGGTATCAGATTAGTGTGATAGAGAAGAATTATGGAATTACGGGAACAACTTATAAGAGCTTTTCCAACTCGGTGCAGGTTTTTAACAGCCTTACTGAGGAGTCGTATCATAAGATCAGCAAGGTGGCTATAGAGAAACCGGAACTTCTGGAGGATGTAACGTATCTGGAAGATGTGAATAAGGCACTACAGAAGAAAAATTCTTATCTGATCATGCGCAAAGAAGATAAAATCATATATATAGGCGGCGAGACAGATAAGGCGGAGGCCCTTTTGGATCAACTTCCAGATTATGGTGAACCGGATACTACATCGGAAAACGGTGTATATTATGGGGAGGTTCAGGCGCTTGTAAAGCACATTGATTTTAAATTTGGAGATACAAAATCAGGAAGTGCATTTATTGTGACAGATGTAAGCAGTGTTATGCCGGAAGTGAAGCAGTTGATTTCCGATGCGGCGATTGCTATTATCTTAATCCTTGTGGCAACAGCAGCGCTTCTTATCTTTTGGATTTATAAGGGAGTTACAGGCCCTTTGAGCAAGATGCAGGAAGCGGCCAAAAATATTAAGGAAGGCAACCTTGATTTCCAACTGGAAGCAAGTGCGGATGATGAATTAGGTCAGCTTTGCAGTGATTTCGAGGATATGCGCCAGAGACTGAAGACAAATGCGGAAGAAAAGCTTACGTACGACAGAGAGAATAAAGAGCTGATCAGTAATATTTCCCATGATTTGAAGACACCGGTAACAGCGATCAAAGGATATGCGGAAGGGATTATGGATGGTGTGGCAGACACGCCGGAGAAAATGGACAAGTATATTCGTACCATTTACAATAAAGCAACGGAGATGGATCGTCTGATCAATGAATTGACTTTTTACTCCAAGATAGATACCAATCGTATTCCGTATAATTTCAGTACCATTCCGGTAAGCGCGTATTTTGATGATTGTGCCGAGGATCTTTCTTTGGAATTGGAGTCAAAAGGTGTGGACTTCAGCTATTCCAACTATGTAGAAGGAGAGCAGAAAATCATTGCGGATGCGGAACAGTTAAAACGTGTCATCAATAACATAGTCAGCAACTCAGTGAAGTATATGGATAAGAAATACGGAAGAATCAATCTGCGGGTAAAGGATGTAGGTGATTTTATTCAGGTAGAGCTTGAGGATAACGGAAAGGGAATTGCAGCAAAAGATCTGCCGAACATATTTGACCGTTTTTACCGTACGGATGCGTCAAGAAATTCATCGAAAGGCGGAAGCGGAATCGGACTTTCCATCGTGAAAAAGATTGTGGAAGAACATGGGGGCAAGATATGGGCCACAAGCAAAGAAGGCACGGGAACGGTTATGTATTTTGTAATTAGAAAATATCAGGAGGTACCAGTAAATGAATAAAATATTGATTGTAGAAGACGAGGAAGCTATTGCAGATTTGGAGAAAGATTATCTGGAATTGAGCGGGTTTGAAGTAGAAGTCGCAAATGACGGAGAATTGGGCCTTAAGAAAGCAATGGAAGAGGAGTACAACCTGATCATTTTGGATCTGATGCTTCCGGGGGTAGATGGATTTGAAATCTGCCGTACAGTACGCGATGAGAAGAATACGCCTATTATTATGGTTTCAGCGAAGAAAGATGATATTGATAAGATCCGAGGCCTGGGGCTTGGAGCGGATGACTATATGACAAAACCGTTTAGTCCGAGTGAACTTGTGGCAAGAGTAAAGGCACATCTTGCCAGATATGAACGTTTGATCGGAAGTACTGTGGAAGAAAATAAAGTCATTGAAATCCGGGGCCTTAAGATTGATACAACAGCAAGAAGAGTCTGGGTAAATGGAGAAGAGAAGACATTTACCACGAAAGAATTTGATCTTCTTACTTTTCTTGCAAGCCATCCAAACCATGTGTATACGAAGGATGAGCTTTTTAGTGAGATCTGGGATATGGAATCCATTGGTGATATTGCGACAGTGACGGTGCATATCAAGAAAATCCGTGAAAAAATAGAATTTGATACGTCAAAACCACAGTATATCGAGACAATATGGGGAGTTGGATATCGATTTAAAGTGTAGCCGATAGTTTGGAAAAGGAGTAAGAGGATGATTACAAGTATTGCAAATCTTCAGGTGAAGGAACTTTTGCAGCTTCAGAAAAAAAGTAAGGTAAGAAATGAAAGAGGAATTTTCGTTGTGGAAGGAGTGAAAATGTTCCAGGAAGCACCGAGAGAGCTGATTGAAAAAGTATACATTTCGGAAACTTTCTATATAAAAAAGGCAGAGGGAGTGGACTTTGACGGACTTAGAGTGGAAGTACTGTCGGATAAAGTGTTTTCTCATGTATCAGATACAAAGACTCCGCAAGGAATTCTATGTCTTGTACGCCAGAAAAGAACAGAGTTTGCAGATATGTTAAAATGTGAAACTCCATTTTTGATGGTTCTTGACAATCTTCAGGATCCAGGGAATCTGGGGACGATCGTAAGGACGGCAGAAGGGGCCGGAGTAACCGGAATTATTATGAGCCGGGACACGGTAGATATTTATAATCCTAAGACAATCCGTTCTACGATGGGATCTATTTATAGGATGCCGTTTCTGTATGAAGAGGATATACCAGCGTTGGTGGATCGGCTCAGAGAAAAGGGAGTTAAGACTTACGCGGCACATTTAGATGGAAAAAACTACTATGATGAAGAGAATTACAGTACGGGATGTGCATTCCTTATCGGCAATGAGGGGAACGGACTGCGACGTGAAGTATCGGACAAAGCAGAGGTCTGGGTGAAGATTCCGATGCACGGAGAGGTAGAGTCTTTGAATGCGGCGATTGCGTCGTCGATTCTTATGTACGAAGCGAATCGTCAGAGAAGAAAGAGCACTCATTTTTAAATGGACAGATAATTTGTGTGGAGTTCTTATATTTGTATTAAGATTTTCTTCCGCTTCTTGTAAAAAAATAGAAAGTATAGTAATATGAAAAATAACTATATTAATTACAAGAAGAAAGCGAGGAGGGTTTATATGACAGAATTTATTTCACTTGGAGGAGTACTGGGAATTGTCTTATTGGTTATTGTCGTGGCGCTTTTGATTTCCTGTATTAAGATCGTTCCGCAGGCGCAGGCTCTCGTTATAGAAAGATTGGGGGCTTATCAGGCGACGTGGAGTGTAGGTCTTCATTTTAAGATACCGATCATTGAGCGTGTGGCGAGAAGAGTAGACCTTAAGGAGCAGGTTGTGGATTTCGCTCCGCAGCCGGTAATTACAAAAGATAATGTCACCATGAGAATTGACACGGTTGTTTTTTACCAGATTACAGATCCGAAGATGTTCTGTTATGGAGTGGCAAACCCGATCATGGCGATTGAGAATCTAACGGCAACGACACTTCGTAATATCATTGGTGATTTGGAATTAGACCAGACACTGACATCCAGAGAGACGATCAACACGAAGATGAGGGCGTCACTCGATGTTGCGACAGACCCTTGGGGTATCAAAGTGAATCGTGTGGAACTTAAGAACATTATTCCGCCGGCAGCCATTCAGGATGCTATGGAAAAACAGATGAAGGCTGAACGTGAAAGACGAGAAGCAATTCTCCGCGCAGAAGGTGAGAAAAAATCTACAATCCTTGTTGCAGAAGGTAATAAAGAATCTGCGATTCTGGATGCGGAAGCTGAGAAACAGGCGGCAATCCTTCGTGCCGAGGCACAGAAAGAAGCGATGATCCGTCAGGCAGAAGGTGAAGCGGAAGCGATTCTGAAGGTACAGCAGGCGAATGCCGATGGTATCCGTTTCTTGAAAGAGGCGGGAGCAGACGAGGCGGTTCTTACAATGAAGAGCCTGGAAGCGTTCGAGAAAGCAGCGGATGGCAAGGCAACGAAGATCATCATTCCTTCCGAGCTTCAAGGAATTGCAGGTCTTGTCAAATCTGTAGTGGAAGTCGGAAAGAGCGAATAGATAAGGCTACAACAGATAAAAATAGAGAATGGAAAGAGGGATATGTGGTTGCACATATCCCTTTTGTGACATAGAAGAAGGGAGGAGTCAGATGAAACCGGTAATCGACCTTGAAAAAGAATATGCATTGATGCTGGATGGAGGAGGGGCGAGAGGTGCGTATCAGATAGGTGCGTGGAAAGCCCTTAAGGAAGTTGGAGTCAAGATTCATGCCGTCGCGGGAACATCAGTAGGAGCGCTAAATGGCGCATTTATCTGCATGGAAGATTTGGAAAAGGCGGAAAAAGTATGGAGCGAGATTTGCTTTTCTAAAGTGATGGATGTAGATGATACGTGGATGGAGAAGCTTTTTGACGGGGAAAATAAAGTCAGTGAAGTGCTTCGGGAGATTTGGAGTGTATTAAAAGACGGAGGTGTAGATATTACCCCTCTTCGAAATCTGATTCACGAGAATGTTGATGAGAAGAAAATACGGGAATCAGGAAAAGAATTTTGCATTTTGACATTTTCTGTGACAGATATGAAAGAGCTGGATATGAGTATTCAGGATATCCCGGAAGGTATGTTAGAAGACTTTTTGCTGGCCAGCGCTTATCTTGTAGGTTTTAAAAATGAAAAGCTGCATGGGAAGACCTATATTGATGGTGGATTTATGGATAATGTACCTATGGGGCCTCTGGTGGAAAGAGGATATAAGGATATTATTCAAATTCGTATTTTTGGACCGGGGAGGGAACCGAAGGTACGAATCACAGACGATATGGAAGTACTGCAGATTGCTCCAAGAGTGCCTTTAGGGAGTATCATTGAATTTCATAAGAAACGAAGCCGTCAGAATATGAAAATAGGGTATTATGACGCAAAAAGGATGATTTTTGGCTTAAAAGGGCGCATTTATTATATTGAAGAAACAAAAGAAGAGTGCTATTATAAAACAAGAATTCAAAAACTGACGGACCGGGAACGGTTAGAGACAGCTTTTGAACTTCGCATGCCCCTTGGATATACGGAAGAGCAACTTTATCTTGCTATGTTGGAAGCAAGCGCCAAACTTCTGCGTGTCCAGAAATACAAAATATATACAACAGATGAACTGTTTGAGGCGGTGTGTAAGAAATATGCGGAGACGGATCAATGGGGGGCGCTTCCGGAATTTACACATTTGCTCATAGACATCGGAAAGGATGACAGAATGGATTTAAGAGGACGTAACTTTTTGACACTGAAAGACTATACAGCAGATGAGATTCTTTATCTTCTGGATCTGGCAGCGGAACTGAAAGAGAAGAAGAAAAAAGGAATCCGGGGTGACAGATTAAAAGATAAGAACATCGCGCTTATTTTTGAGAAACCGTCTACCAGAACGAGATGTGCGTTTACTGTTGGTGCAAGAGATGAAGGCGGTATGCCGACTTATCTATCAGGACATGAGATTCAACTCGGAGATAAGGAAAGTATTGCGGATACTGCGAGAGTGCTTGGACGTATGTTTGACGGAATTGAATTCCGTGGTTTTGAGCATGAATACATTATTGAGCTTGCAAAATATAGCGGAGTTCCGGTGTGGAACGGTCTGACAGATGATTATCATCCGACACAGTGTCTTGCTATGCTGCTTACGCTCCGGGAACATTTTGGTCATCTGAAGGGATTAAAGATTGCCTACATGGGTGATGGGAGAAACAATACGGTCAACAGTCTGATCATCGGAAGTATCAAAGTAGGAATCGATGTGACTGTAGTAGGACCGAAAACACTTTGGACAAAGCCCGAGATTGTAGAACTTGTGAAAGAGTATGGGGAAGAGTCCGGGGCAAAACTGACTCTGACTGAAGACCTGGACGGAGTAATCGGTGCGGATGTGATTTACACAGATGTGTGGTTCTCTATGGGTGAAGAAAAGAAAGAGCAGGAAAGAGAACGACTTTGCAGGAAGTATCAGGTGAATAAAGCGTTGATGGAAAGAACCGGGAAACCGGGAACGATCTTTTCTCACTGTCTTCCGGCAGTAAAAGAAAAAGAAGTGACAGAGGAGGTTTTTGAAAGCGAAGCTTCCGTTGTATTTGATGAGGCGGAGAACCGTCTCCATACGATCAAAGCAATTATGGTTGCGACGTTAGGAAACTAGGCTTATGTATCAAGAAGAAAATATTGTATTATGCGCATCGAATGCGTATGAGAAAAAATACTATCTGAATCCGGATTTTGAAGGGCTTCCGGAGACGATCAAAGATGAATTGAAAATTATGTGTGTGCTCTATACAGAAGAAATCGGTGGGATTCTTGCTCTGAAATATGAGGAAGATGGTTCGCTTATTTTTGAAGTATCATCAGAGGAAAATGATTTTATGTATGATGAGATTGGAAGCAGACTTAAAATTAAGCAGCTCCAACAAACGAA
Source organism: Lachnospiraceae bacterium EP-SM-12S-S03 (assembly GCA_020540725.1). Lineage (GTDB taxonomy): Bacteria > Bacillota > Clostridia > Lachnospirales > Lachnospiraceae > Faecalimonas. Next base: position 61,655 of record JAJBSL010000004.1, on the reverse strand, counting down.
AGGGGAACTTTTGCAGTCATTGGAACTGTACTACAAAGTATTTTTCTTAGGAGAGGAAATATAATGGGTTTAAGAATAGGAAATGTGGAACTTGAGAATCCTTATATTCTTGCTCCGATGGCAGGAGTAACAGACCTGCCATTTCGTTTGTTATGCAGGGAACAAGGAGCGGGACTCCTTTGTATGGAAATGGTAAGTGCTCAGGCAATCCAGTATAATAATAAGAACACATTGTCTCTTCTTGAGATTCATCCGGATGAGAAACCAGTATCCCTTCAGTTATTTGGCTCGAAGCCGGATGTGATGAGTGAAGTGGCAAAGAGAATTGAAGAACTTCCTTTTGATATTCTTGATATCAATATGGGATGTCCGGTTCCGAAAATTGTAAAGAATGGGGAGGGTTCTGCCCTTATGCTGAATCCGAAGCTTGTGGAGGAGATTGTGACGAAAGTCTCAAGAGCGATTCAAAAGCCCCTTACTGTGAAAATACGAAAGGGCTTCGATGATGGAAATGTCAATGCGGTGGAAATCGCAAAGATTATTGAAGCAAGCGGAGGAGCAGCAGTTGCAGTTCATGGAAGAACAAGAGAACAGTACTATTCCGGGGAAGCTGATTGGGATATTATCCGCCAGGTGAAAGAAGCAGTTTCTATACCTGTAATCGGAAATGGAGATGTGACATCCGGAGAGTCGGCAATCCGAATGAGGAAAGAGACGGGATGTGATGGAGTGATGATCGGACGTGCGGCAAGAGGGAATCCATGGATATTCTCAGAACTTCTTGTTTATGAGAAAACCGGAGTGATGCCGAAGCGCCCTACACCTTCCGAAGTGAAAGAAATGATGCTAAGACATGCAAAACTTCAGATAAAATATAAGGGTGAATATTGTGGAATCCGAGAGATGAGAAAGCATGTTTCATGGTATACGACGGGAATGAAAAATTCCGCAAAAATGCGGGATGATATTAACCGTGTGGAGAGCTATGAAGAATTGGAAAAAACCTTGACAATACACGGGTTGTAGGGTATAATGCTTTGAATGTGAAATTGGGATTTGAAACCAAGGAGGTAATGGAAAAAATGGCAGATAAGAAGACAATCCTTACTTATGCAGGATTGAAAAAGCTTGAAGATGAATTAGAGAACTTAAAAGTGGTAAAGCGTAAAGAAGTTGCCGGCAAGATCAAAGAAGCAAGAGAACAGGGTGACTTATCTGAAAATGCAGAGTATGATGCTGCGAAAGATGAACAGCGAGATATAGAAGCACGTATTGATGAGATTGAAAAGATTCTGAAAAATGCGGAAGTAGTAGTGGAAGACGAAGTAGATCTGGATAAGATCAATATTGGATGTACTGTATTGGTTTATGATATTGAATTTGAAGAGGAAATTGAGTTTAAGATTGTAGGATCTACAGAAGCAAACAGCCTGGAAGGTAAGATTTCCAATGAATCACCAGTAGGAAAAGCTTTAATCGGAAAAAGCGTGAATGATGTTGTGGAAGTGGAGACACAGGCAGGAATTGTTGAATACAAAGTGTTAAAGATTGACAGATCAATTTAAATAAGAGGAGTGGAAAAAGTGGCAGAGCAGAAGAATGTACAGGAACAAGATGTAAACCAGTTAAGAAAAGTTCGCCGCGAAAAACTGGCGGAACTGCAGGCAAGCGGAAATGATCCGTTTGTTATTACTAAATATGATGTGACACATCATAGCATGGATATCAAAGATAATTTTGAAGAGATGGAAGGAAAGGCCGTATCGATTGCAGGACGTATTATGTCCAAGCGTGTTATGGGCAAGGCTTCTTTCTGTAATGTTCAGGATTTACAGGGAAATATTCAGTCTTACGTTGCAAGAGACAACGTAGGAGAAGAAGCTTACAAAGCATTTAAGAAAATGGATATTGGTGACATCGTTGGTATTAAAGGTGATGTTTTCCGCACAAAGATGGGAGAGATTTCCATTCATGCAGAGGAAGTTACTTTATTATCAAAGAGCCTTCAGATTCTGCCGGAGAAATTCCACGGCTTAACAAATACAGATTTGCGTTATCGTCAGAGATACGTAGACCTTATCATGAATCCAGATGTAAAGGATACATTTATCAAACGTTCTAAAATCTTAAGCTCGATCAGAAAATATCTGGATGGACAGGGATTTATGGAAGTTGAGACTCCGATGCTTGTAGCGAATGCAGGCGGTGCGGCTGCAAGACCATTCGAGACACATTTCAATGCATTGAATGAAGATTTGAAACTTCGTATCTCTCTTGAACTGTACTTAAAGAGATTGATCGTAGGCGGTATGGAACGTGTTTACGAAATTGGACGTGTATTCCGTAATGAAGGTCTTGACACAAGACATAATCCGGAATTTACACTTATGGAATTATACCAGGCATATACAGACTATAATGGAATGATGGATTTAACAGAGAATCTTTACCGTCATGTGGCACAGGATGTGCTTGGAACAACTAAGATCACATACAATGGTGTGGAAATGGATCTTGGCAAACCGTTTGAAAGAATTACAATGGTAGACGCTGTGAAGAAGTATGCAGGTGTAGATTGGAACGAAGTTCATACATTAAAAGAGGCAAGAGAGCTTGCAAAACAGCATCATGTAGAATACGAGGAGCGTCACAAAAAGGGTGATATTCTTGCATTGTTCTTCGAGGAATTTGCAGAGGAACATTTGATCCAGCCTACATTTGTAATGGATCATCCGATCGAGATTTCTCCTCTTACAAAGAAGAAACCGGAAAATCCGGAGTACACAGAACGTTTCGAGTTCTTTATGAACGGTTGGGAAATGGCAAATGCTTACTCAGAGCTTAATGATCCGATCGATCAAAGAGAACGTTTCCGTGCACAGGAAGAACTTCTTGCGCAGGGAGATGAAGAAGCAAACACAACAGATGAAGATTTCATGAATGCGCTTGAAATCGGTATGCCTCCAACAGGTGGTATCGGGTTCGGTATTGATAGAATGTGTATGCTTCTAACAGACAGTGCGGCGATCCGTGATGTATTGTTATTCCCAACAATGAAGTCCTTAGATGGTGTAAATAAGAAAAATGATGTAAATAATACAGCTTCTGAAGCACCTGAAAAAAATGTAAAAACTGAGTCTGAAAAGATTGATTTTTCTAAGGTAAAGGTAGAGCCTTTATTTGAGGAATTTGTTGATTTTGATACATTCAGCAAGTCAGATTTCCGTGCAGTAAAGGTTAAAGAGTGTGTTGCAGTACCGAAGTCAAAGAAACTGTTACAGTTTACTCTTGATGACGGAACAGACACAGACAGAACCATTTTAAGCGGTATTCACGCTTATTATGAGCCAGAAGAGTTAGTTGGAAAGACACTGATTGCAATCACAAATCTGCCACCAAGAGCCATGATGGGAATTGATTCTTGTGGAATGTTACTTAGTGCAATCCATGAGGAAGAGGGCGAAGAAAAACTTCATCTTCTGATGGTTGATAACCACATCCCGGCTGGTGCAAAGCTGTATTAAGATGATGTAAAGATGTACCGTTTTATCGAATAGACGGGACGTACTTCATTTGATAAAAAACTGAAAAAACAGCGATTTACATCAAACTTACATCAATTGATGCGAAAATCGGTGCAAGCAAGAAAAAATCGCATAATTAGTGCAATGAGTGGGCAATTCCAATAGGGATTGCCCATTTTCTGAATGGACAGAAATACAAATCGGGAATTTGTATAAAATATTTTTTGAAAAAACTGTTGACTCCTACGTTGCGTAATGGTTTAAAGTATATTTATCGAGAGAGGAGGAAATGATGATGATGACAGTAAATGAAGTGAGTAAGCTTGCCGGAGTGAGTATACGCACTCTACAATATTATGACAAGATTGGTCTTTTACATCCGACGGGATACACCGATGCGGGTTACAGATTGTATGACGATGCAGATTTGGAACGCCTTCAACATATTCTGCTGTTTCGAGAATTGGAGTTTCCTCTTAAAGACATTAAGATGATTGTTAATAGTCCTGATTTTGACAGAAGCAAAGCTTTAGAACAACAAATAGAGCTGCTTAGGCTTAAAAAGGAACATATTGAGAACTTAATGAACTTTGCTCTTGGAATAAAATTGTTAGGAGTGAAACACATGGATTTTAAGGCTTTTGATAGAAGTAAATTAGATGAATATAGCAGACAGGCAAAGGAATTATACGGTAATACACCAGAATATAAGGAGATGGAAGAAAAGCAAAAGAATCGAACTGAGGAAGATGAGAAAATCCTAGCAGATAGATTTATGCTTTTTTTTAAAGAAGCCGGAGAGATGAAGAATATGAATCCAGCATCTGATGATGCACAGAATCTTGTAAGAAGATTACAGGATTATATTACCCAAAACTTATATACTTGTACAAATAAGATTTTGCGTGGATTAGGAAAAATGTATTCAGGTGGTGGAGACATTACAACGAATATCGATGCTTATGGTGGTGAAGGTACCGCAATATTTGTAGCAGATGCAATAGAGATATATTGTGATAATGCAGAGTAAAATTGAATTTATATCTATGTAATGTACACGATAAATCCAGTTTTGAACTTGCCCTTTGAGAGAGGAGAAAATCCTTTTCTCAAAGGGCTTTTTCTATTTATACGGATAATCGCAAACTACAAGATAAAGCTAAAACTTCATATACTCTAAGCACAAGGAGGTTGAGGTTTGGCTATGAATAACAGTTTAGCAGAAGTACACCCGGAGCTTGTTTCGGAGTGGTCGGAGAAGAATTTACTGCTTACACCCGACGACATTACTTTCGGTTCAAATAAAAAAGTATGGTGGAAAGGTGCTTGCAGTCACGAATGGCAGACAAGCGTTAAGGCTTGTTCCAGTGGAGAGAAATGCCCGATATGCTCCGGTGCGAGAGTGATTGTAGGTATTAACGATTTGGCGACATTAGAGCCATTACTGGTAAAGCAGTGGTCGAAAAAGAATAAGATAAAACCGACAGAGGTTTCTATTGGTTCTCACAAGAAAGTGATATGGAGATGTGAGAAAGGGCACGAATGGGAAGCTGCCGTTAAGAGCAGGACAATAAATAAAACAGGTTGCCCGTATTGCTCTCATAATAAAGTGTTGGCAGGATTTAATGACCTTGCAACACTTCAGCCGGATATAGCTGCCGAGTGGTCGGACAGAAATTATCCGTTACTTCCAACTCAGGTTACAGTCTTTGCCAATCGTAAGGCTTGGTGGAGATGTAAGGATTGCGGCAGGGAGTGGAACACCCTTATTTCTACCCGTTCCGGTGGTAGTAAATGTCCATATTGCAGTGGGTACATATTCCTGAAAGGGTTTAATGATTTGCAGACAACGCATCCTGAAATTGCTTCTGAATGGTCGGAGAAGAACTTGCCATTGAAGCCTGATGAAGTAAATGCAAAGTCGAGGAAAAATATCTGGTGGAAGTGCAGAAAATGCGGTAATGAGTGGAAATCAGTTATCAACGCCCGTGTGAAAGGTACGGTATGCCCCGTTTGTGCGGAGAGAGAAGTCCTTGCCGGATATAATGATTTGGCGACAACAGATAATCAGCTTCTTAGCGAATGGGATTATGAACAGAATAAACTGAAGCCTACAGAGGTATCACGAACTTCAGCAAAGAGAGCGTGGTGGAAATGCAGGCACGGTCATTCATGGAGTATGAAGATAAATGAAAGGACGATATTGAATAAAGGCTGCCGAATTTGTGAGCAAGAATATTTATCTCTATTTCCTGCTTTGGCTGTCAGCTATTATTCTAATAAGAAAGGTTTGAAAGCAGAACTTGGTTCTGACCGATTGCTTGGAGTTCCACTTGAAACATATATACCTTTAGAAAAGTTGGCTATTGAGTCAAAAAGTGCCGATGAGAATATAGAAATAATGAAAGCGTATATGTGTAAGCAACGAGGAATAAGGCTGATTAAACTGCCGATGAAAGGCACAGAACTGGATTATGCCAATAATTTAAAGAAAGCTTTTCAGAGCGTACATATATTTATTTCTTCTGATACCGAGGAAGATGTGGAGATAATCAAGAATACATTTGAAAGATGGAGGGACAGCCAATGAGAGAGAAAACTTATCATCTATACTTAAATGAAGAAGAACGAAGCCAAGTGATACAATCACTCATTGCACTGAAGAACAATTTAGCAGCTCAGGGACGATACACCGACGCAGTAGATGATGTTCTATGTAAAGTGCTTGAAGCAAAGAAAAAGAAATTGAAAATGGAATACATTTAGAACGTGTTTTGCCGTCTGTTTCTTAACCAGAGCAGGCGGCTTTTTTAATTTCCAAAATTTTTTTTGAAATATTTTTGGAAAAGCGGAGATTTTGGGTGTGCATTTCATACCCCTTTGTCCAAATGAGTGAAGGGGTTCATTCCGGATAGCAAAAACGGAAGCCTTTTCGCTTGAAAATTGAATAAGTCATTCACTAAGACTTTATTTCTGATGATAGCCACTTTAGCAGGTACGCCGTGATTTCTGTATTTCAGAATAGCGAGAACTCCGGTTATGAGTATCAGGTTGCTCCTGATATGGCGATGACAGTCAGAATGATAATGATACTTCTCTACGGAGCTGGCGGAGTACCCGGCAGAGGTTAGAATCCTATGATACAGATAAGCAGTCTGTTCCTTAGTGACTTCCCATAAGCATTTTGCTTGGCAAGGGGTGTTGAGAACAAATATTGCTATGACCGATTAGGAAATGAGTCGGTCAGGTACATAGCCATAATGCGGTGGCTATGAATTTTCAGAAAGGAGGGCAAAAAGAAGTGTCAAACTGCAAAACGATTTCCGTATGTAACCAGAAAGGCGGAGTCGGAAAAACCACCACAACAGTTAATCTTGGAGTCGGGCTTGCAATGCAGGGCAAGAAAGTATTGCTCATAGACGCAGACCCGCAGGGCGATTTAACGACTTGTCTTGGTTGGCAGGATACAGACGGCTTGGGTATCACGCTTGCAACGAAACTCACAGATGTAATCAATGAAACGATGACAGACCCTATGGTTGGTATCCTGCACCACGAAGAAGGTGTTGACCTTGTTCCGGCAAACCTTGAGCTTTCAGCAATGGAATTTAACCTTGTAAACGCAATGAGCAGAGAAACTACACTCAAGAATTATCTGAGTCAAGTGAAGAACAGATATGATTATGTAATTATAGACTGTATGCCTTCACTTGGTATGGTTACGCTCAATGCTTTATCGGCGGCAGACAGTGTTATCATTCCGGTTCAGGCTCAGTATTTGCCGGCAAAGGGTATGACACAGCTTGTGCAGACCATTTCAAAAGTAAAGAAGTATATCAATCCGGATATTAAGATAGACGGTATGCTGCTTACTTTGGTGGATAGCCGAACAAACCTTGCAAAGAGTACGGTGGAAGCACTCAGGGCGAATTTCGGTAATCAGATAAGAATGTATCGAACACAAATCCCGATTGCCGTAAAAGCCGCTGAAACTTCTTCCAAAGGCAAGAGCATTTATGCTTATGAGCCAAACAGCACAGTGTCTAAGGCATACGCTGAATTTACAAAGGAGGTGTTAGCCGATGGCAGGAAGAAAGAGCGACTTCACTCTCACGAAGCTCGATGATTTATTTACCACGCAGGCACAGAGAGACGAAGAACAGCTTTCAAAAATCCGAGATATTCCGTTAGAGCTGATTGATGATTTTCCCGACCACCCGTTTAAGGTCAGGGACGATGAAGATATGATGCAGCTTGTGGAGAGTGTTAAGGAAAGAGGTGTGATTACTCCGGCAACGGTAAGGCAGAAAGAGGACGGCAGATATGAACTTGTTTCAGGACACAGACGAAAGCGAGCGTGTGAACTGGCAGGATTTGAAACACTGAGAAGTGAGATTGTAGACCTGAACAGAGATGAAGCGACCATTTTAATGGTTGAGAGTAATTTCCAGAGGTCAGAGATATTGCCAAGTGAAAAAGCCTTTGCCTATAAAATGCGTTTGGAAGCAATGAAAAGACAAGCAGGCAGACCAAGAAAAGAAAATGTGTCCCCAGTGGGGACGAATTTACGAACCGATGAACAAATTGCACAGGAAACAGGGGACAGCAGAAATCAGATACACCGATATGTTCGTCTGACAAACCTTGTTCCTGAACTGCTTGAATTTGTTGATGAGGGGCGTATTAAAATGCGTCCTGCCGTAGAACTTTCCTACCTTGATGAAGATTGTCAGCGTGATGTGGTTGACGAAATCGACCTGAATGACGCTACCCCGTCACACGACCAGACAATCCGTATGCGAAAGTTATTCAACGAGGGCAACCTTACAACCGAAGCAATCCACGCTGTTATGTCTGAGGAAAAGCCGAACCAAAAGGAAAAAATCGTGTTGAGGGGCGACAGAGTAAGACAGCTTATCCCGAAAAATATTTCCGTCAGTCAGACGGAGGATTTTGTCTGCAAAGCATTGGAGCATTACAACAAGTTCTTGCGTAACCGTGCAGAGCGTGACAGCAGATAGCCTGTTTTACAGTTCCCCTTTCTCACACTCTAACCTCTTAGTTATACTTTTACCTACCGAAAATGATATATACTATCTCACTTGAATATAACTATCTCAAGCGTTCATAGCCGGATAAGGGGTGCGCCGATACCCCAAGCACCTTGAAGTTATTGAGTACGTCGGTTTCGATACGGGAAAGCCGCGCCCTTGCCGCCGCCGGATTGTCCGCTTCAATGGAAAACGTGATGTACTTGTGCTTTACAAGCCCGTTGTTCCCTTTGGCAAGCTGCGTTTTCAGCATATCGGAATACTCAGTGCGGATAGAGTTAAAATCGTCATTTTGCGGCGGGATATGGATTGCCCGCGCTGCCTGTTCCTGCTGTGAGCCTTGATTGATGAAAGAAAGCTGCACGTTCACGCTTGCGTCAAAGTAGTTGAGAAAATCGCACCAGTTTTCAAAAATGGCGGTCTTATCATCTGCCTGTGCAAGCTGATAGTTGATGTCCTCAAAGGCAATGCTCTTTGAATACTTCCGCTGTGCCACTTTGCAGATACCGTCCGGGTACATGGCAAGGTAGGGAATGGTCTGCTGTGCGGTGTGGGCTTTGCCGTCCCCCTTTGCCTGCCGGATAACCGCCGCTATCTGTTTCTTTTCCGCGCGGGTCAGCTTACGCCTGTTTCCTGCGGCTTCCCGCGTCTTTTTTGTCTGTCCTTTTGACAATCGCTGATACCTCCTTTTCTAATGCCCGCTGTTTCTCCAAGAGTGCATATAGGTTTTCCGTCTGATACGGTCGCACTTTGGGGCGGGTCAATTTTGTCTGAATGATGTTCTTTACAACCACTTCAAGGGGCTGCCCATGCTTTTCATACATGGCAACCAAGAAGCAGGGAAGCATGACGACAATCATTGCCATTGCCGCAAGGCTCGTCCCTGCGCTGTCTTTGAGCAAAAAGAAAAGTGGCAGTCCCATAAGAAGTGCCACTGAAAAGCAAAGGATTTGCCGCTTTGTCAGATTGAAAGCGACTTTTGTTTTGACTTTGGATAAGTCTTTGGGTACAGGTACATACGCCAAGAAAAAACCTCCTTTCTGCGGGACTTTCCCGCGTGTGCTGTGTTAATGTGCATTGAAAATGGATTTTGCCAGTGCGCCGGATTTGAACAGGGAGAAACAGAGGATAACGGTATAGGCTGCAAGGGAAAAAATCGCGCTGTGCAGATTGTCCGCTAAGACCATTTCGCCTACCAAAACCGCATAAATGCCGACGCATATCATAATGAGGAAGCCTTGAAAACCCAGTGCAAACAGCCCCTTTAGGTAGTTGTTCCCAATCTGTCCCCATTCCCGGTTTGTCATGGTGGCAAAGGGGATAGGGGAAACGGAACAGTAGGCGTATATCTCAATCATTCTGCCGTAGAGGATAACGGTTATCAGTACGGACATGATTTTCATACAAAGGCTTACAAGGCTCGTTTCCATGACAAGTAACAGTAGTTCGGGGATTTCCATATCTTTTAGTCCCTCCTGCATGGCGGCAAGGGCTTCGGTTACGTCGATATTCGTATCGCCGCCGATTACCCCCGCCGCGCCGGACACAATATGCTGCGCCATATCAAACACCGCCATAGTAATATCAAAGGTGTGTGTTACCAAGAAAACGGCAACAAAGGCTTTGAAAAACCACTTAAAGAACATGAATGTGTCAACGTCGTGCATATTGTTTTTTTCCGTTACCATGCTGATAAGCTCATAACAGAGGACATAGGTAATGACAAGCCCCGCAATGGGTACAATCACATTTTCCGACAGATTTTGTATCATGTTGAAAATGTTTGCGTTCCACCCCTGCGGGGTCTTGCCTACCTCCGCTGCAATAGTGCCTACTTTTTCGTTTACGTCCCCGAACATAGTGGAAAGGTTACCGTTAATGGCTCCGATAAGGATTTCTTTTATCCATTCGTTAATCGCTTCCAGTATGCTCTCCATAGGCTACCCTCCGTAAACTTATCCGAACAGACCGGAAAGAAGCGGTACAAGGATAGTGCCGATAAGGGCAACGCCGCCGCCCGCCATAAGCTGCTTAATGCCCTGTGATTTTGCACCCGGATTGTCGTTTCCATATCCCTCTAAGAGGTTGATGACGCCCCAAATGCCTAAGCCTGCGCCCAGTGCGATAACAAGGGTCTGTAATACGTCGATAGCAGAGTTAAAAAATTCCATAAAGCTCCTTTCTGCCGCAAATGCGGCTTGCCCCATAAAAGGGCATAAAAAACGGCGGTCAGTTTTGTAACTGCCGCGGTCATAAGTCCCCGCGCTGCCTATGTGTCTGCCGCGCGGCGGTATTCAGTTGTCAGCGATAGGAATTTTTGTAGGGGCGCGTATTCTGTAAGTTGTCTGTTTCTTTGTTACTGCGTCAATTCCTCCTTTCGCTGCTGCTCATACAGGGCTTCACACCGTTTTACAAATCGCCGGATAGCTGCCTGTCGCTGTTGCTCCCGTCGCTCGGCAATGAAAATAAGCCCGTTTATGGCTTCTGTGATTTTCTTGTCCTGTTTCTTTCGGATACGTCTATTCATGGTCGGTGTCCTCCTGCAAATCTGCTTCGCTGATTTCGTAATAGTCAAAGGCTTCGTCCGACTTTACAAGGGCGGGTCTGCGCCGTAGGTGCTTTTCCATATCAAAAGTATTTTTCTTGTCATAGTCGGACAGGTATTTGTAGTTGGGGTGCTTTGTAATGTCATATTTATCAGAGAAGAACGGGCGCACCCCTCTAAGCTGTAAGATACATTTCCCGCCGTCCATGACTGCAATTTCATCTTCCGTCATAAGCTGCTTGCCTAACTTCTGATAGTTCAGCCCATGCGATACCTCGCGCCCCCGGTTCTCGGAAGTGTTGAAGCTGTCAATGGTTTCTTTCCCCAAGATTTCCGACATTTCTTTGAGGGTGGTTTTCTCCTTGCCGCCCAAGAAAAGGGTGGTGTCGCAGTTGCCGACTATGGTATCGGCGTTGTCCTTATAGATTGCCTTTAACTGGCTTTGCGACTGTAAGATAATCGACGCGGAGATTTCCCGGCTTCGTATGGTGGCTATGAGCTTTTCAAACTTCGGTATCTGCCCGATATTTGCAAATTCGTCTAACAGACAGCGCACATGGACGGGCAGCCTGCCGCCGTATTCATCATCTGCCTTGTCGCAAAGCAGATTGAAAAGCTGCGTGTAAAGGATTGATACCACAAAGTTAAAAGTGTCGTCGGTGTCGCTGATAATGACAAACAGGGCGGTCTTGCGGTCGCCTATGGTGTCAAGCTCCATTTCGTCGGTTTCCATAAGGTCGCGCAGCTCTTTAATGTCAAAGGGTGCAAGTCGCGCCCCGCAGGAAATGAGGATAGAGCTTCTTGTCTTTCCCGCAGACAGCAGGAATTTCTTATACTGCCGGACGGCAAAATGTTCCGGGTCTTTTTCCTCCAACCGTTCAAACATGAGGTCAACGGGGGACTGAAATTCCGGGTCGTCCTCGCGGGCTTCACTGGCATTTATCATTTCAAGCAGCGTCGTGAAGTTTTTGCCAATCGTAGACGGGGCATTGAAAAGGGCAGCTTTCATGTACTGCTTGATGTTGCGGATTTTGGTGGTGTTTTCCTGCATACAGTCCAGTACAAAGCGGATATGTTCGCTGTTCAGTTTCATAAATTTTGCTTTTACAAGCTCTGCCGGGTGGTCGTCCCCGGCGATACGGATTGTTCTTCGTTTGGTGCAGACGGTTTCAAGAATAAGGGCAAGGATTTCCTCTATCCTGTCCCGGTCAAGGTATCTGTCCTGTATCAGATAGTCGTACTCGATATTGTCCTTGATGATTTCCTCATACACGCTATATGCGTCTGTCGCTTCCTTTCGCTTCCGTTCCGGCGGCTGTGCCGCGTCCTCTAAGGGAGAGGGATTTAGGGAATGGAAAGGAATGGAATGGGTACTTGATACATCTGTATTTAATTTTTCTTTTGTTGGTAAGTTAGTTTTTTGTATCTCTTTATTTAATTGCGTTGGATTTTCCAACGTAGGTTTTTCCAACATAGGCTTTTCCAATGTTGGTTTTTCCAATGTTGGTTTTTCCAATGTAGGTAAATCCAACTTAGGCGGCTGCTCATAGATAACATACGTTGTACCGCGTAAGCGTCCTTTCTCATCACGTTCCCTTGAACGCTGTATATATCCGGCATTTTCCAGTTCCCGTACTGCTTCCCGGATAGCGTCAATCTTTTCCCGGTTGATAAGGGACAGTCCTGCAAGGGTGTAGTCCCAATCTTCGGGAAGTGAGAGCATTTGCGACAACAAGCCCTTTGCCTTTAAGGAAAGCTCCTTGTTGCGTAAATGGTGGTTGCTCATAACGGTATAACCTTTGTTCTTTTCCACGCGGAAAACTGCCATAGCTTCATCACTCCTTTGGTTGGATTTGTTACGCAGTAGAAACGCGGTTTTGAGGGAAAAGGTATCAACCCTTGTCTTTCTCATTTCCGCGCTCTAAGAGCCGCATAAATCAAGGCTTTGTTTGCCCTTACTGCGTAACATGAGGGCATAAAAAAAGCAGCGTTCCTGTTCTCCTGTGTAGGAGTGAGAAACGCCGCCTTATAGGTGGTGCTTATTTTATTTTTTCTTTTCGACGTGCCGCGTAAGGTGGTGCAGCGGTCTATCCGGCAGTCCGCAGGTGCTTTTTGCATATCAAGGCTCAATCCGTTAAAAGTAGTAAATGAGTAGTAAAATCAATCTGCAAACCTGCGAATATGCCCGTAAATCAAGCGTTTTTCAAGACAATCAACTAATTTACTAGAAAAACCAGACATTTTGCTTCTGGATGAACCAACAAACTTCTTAGATAAGGAACATGTTATATGGCTTGCAGAGTATCTATCAAGTTTGCAAAATGCCTTTATGGTAGTTTCACATGATTATGAGTTTTTAGAAAAAATATCCACAAGGATTTGTGACATTGATAATCAGAAAATCACAAAATATTTTGGAACATATTCTGAGTTTAGAAGAAAAAAAGCATTACTTCGAGAAGACTACATTAGACAGTATGTAGCACAGCAGAAAACAATAAAAAAGACAGAGGAGTTTATTCGCAAAAATATTGCGGGGAGAAAATCAAAAATGGCTCGCGGTAGACAGAAGAAACTTGACCGAATGGACAAGATGGAAGCGATTGAACAAAAAGAAATCAAGCCACATTTCAAATTTCCTGCTGATCCTCTAACTGCAACAGAGCATTTAAGGGTTAAACATCTTGATGTTGGTTATCATTATCCTGTTTTATCTGATATCAATTTTTCTGTAAAAGGTGGAGAGAAAGTTGTTATTACAGGATTTAATGGTATAGGGAAATCCACATTACTTAAAACTCTTATCAAACAAATTCCATCGTTAGGAGGTGATTTTCATTTTTCAGAGCAGGTAAAGATAGGGTATTTTGAACAAGATTTAGCATGGTCAGATACCACGAAAACACCGATACAAATTGTTGCTGATGCCTATCCATCACTTGTCATAAAAGATGTAAGAAAGCGTCTTGCAGGTTGTGGCATTTCAAGCAAACATGCTATGCAGGAAATTAGTACTTTAAGTGGTGGTGAACAAGCAAAAGTTAAAATATGTTTGCTTATGATGAAACCATGTAACTTCCTAATTATGGATGAGCCGACAAATCATCTTGATATACTGGCGAAGGAGGCATTAAGAACTGCACTTCTAGAATTTGAAGGTACAGTAATATTAGTATCACATGAAGAAGCATTTTATCGTGATTGGGTTCAAAAGGTTATAAATGTAGAAAAGGAAATATAAATTAAAATTCATGTTTTGAAAAAGAAATTGTAGGTAAGATAGCCCACCTAATAAAAAAATGGTGTTTTGGGTGGGCTGTTTTGTCACGCTCAGGTGAAAATTTGACCCTCTAAACCCGTTTTGAGTTTGGGGGGATTTTTGTGTGTTGGTCTGAAATGACGGCACTGCTGCTTATCAGAAGCGGCAATTACATATAATGATTCACTAATTTGCAAGGGCATCTCGTTAAAAAAATCCTTACGTGTTTATGGTATTCTTATAGCCGAAAAATAGAGGTTATATTTCTGTATTATAGAATTGAATACTCTTATATCCGCTTAGATTACAAAATCTTTGCGGATTTTTTGTGTCTTTTTTTACGGGAACACAGGATAAGTTTGCTTCTGGCGTTGGTTGCCGTTCCCCACCTCACAATCTGGATTTTTCAAAAAATTCAGATTGGAGGAAAAAGGAATGATCTTGATCGTTCGGCTCTGCCGAGAATATTTTCCGATTTGCTGAGTAATGCAGCCAAATACAGCGATGGAGATTCAAGCATTTTACTGACAAAAAGTGGAGAAATACAACAAGTTTGGAATTGGATATCGTAAAAATTCTGGTAAAACAGATGCATGGTAGTATTTCGTCAAATTTATCAAAAAGATATGCTCATGATCGGTATTTTTCTGGACCTGGTTTCTATTCTGATGATTGATTTTATAAGAGGTTTGCGCTACAATTAAAATTGAGTAATTTTACTCTGTTTAAACTATAAAATGTCGTTTCGTAATGAATAACGGCATCCACACCACAATTTTAGGGTAGAGGATTTGCAAACATGCATAAGAAAAAAAGCAGAAAAAGAACACAGATTATTTCACTGATTCTTCTGGGGATGATTTTATTAAGTGTAGCTTTCTTTACTTTTTCAGCGAATTTTAATAAAGTACATAATCTTCTGTTGGAGAAAGATATTGAGCAGATTACATTTACTTCTAACTTTGTTACAAAGCTGATCCAAACAGAAATTGAAGGGTTGTTAATGAATCTGGAAGCAAGTCAGAAAATGTTTTTGGAGTATAGTGAATACAACACAGAGAGTGCTGTAAATAATTTGAAGGAAATTTGCGAAGACTTTCAGTTTGAAAAGGCCGGAATTGCTGATTTAGAAGGAAACAGTATCGACAGTACGGGTAAACGGGAAAAGTTGCAAGAGGAAGAACTTTTGACAAGCATACGGAATAACGAAAATTATGTGTCAAATGTAATCGATCTTTCAGACGTGATGATACTGGCGGTACCAATATGCCGTAACGACAGTGTGGTAGGTGTGATTTGGGGATATTACCGGATTGAAAAGATTTCTGAGAAAATCGACCTGAATAAAACCTCACATAGATATTTTCAGATTATCGATGATACCGGAGTGTATATTAGTGATTCATCGAATGTAAATTCATTTGCACAGGATGTAAATGTCTGGGAGGAAATGAAAAGATATGAAATAGCAGATGGCATAACGATTGAAGAAATCCGTGAAAATGTAGAGAACGGGGAAAAGGGAGAATTCTATTTCTCGTATAAAGGAAAGGGACGGTATGTTACATATGAACCGTTAGGAATCAACAACTGGTATGTATTTTCCGTGTTAGTGGAAGAATACCTTACAGACTATGTCATGCAGATTGAGCGGATATTTTCATATCTTTTATGGGGAGTTCTTGCCTGTATTGCGCTGATTGCAGGAGCAATCGGGTATTCCACTTACAGGACAACGGCTTATATCAAAGCACAGAATGATAAATTGTCTTCCAAAAACTCTCTGTTGTTTATGGTGTTGAAACATACCAATGATATTCCGTTTGAAGTGGATCTGGCAAAACGGACGCTGACTATATATCGCAGCAAAGAGACTGAAAAGACAATATGCAAGAGTTTGGATTATTATACACCGGATAATATGTTGAAGAACCGATTGATCAGTGCGGATGAATATGAGAATTACCGGTATATTTATGAAAATATAGTGAACCGGAAGAAGATAGAATCCCCGGTTCTGAAAGTGAGAATAGATGGTATTTGGGATTACAATAAAGTCCATATTAACATTATGGATGAAGACAGGGTGATTGGATTTCTGGAAGACTACAATGAACAAGTGTATCAAAGCGAAAAAATAAATGAAATCAATAAAAAGAATCAGACCGATCCGTTAACGAGTCTATATAATAGAGAATATTTCTCAAGAAGAGTAAACAAACTATTGAAGGAAAACCAGATAGGAGAAGTTGGGGAATCTGCTTTATTTATACTGGATCTGGATTATTTTAAGCAGGCCAATGATACACTGGGCCATTTGATCGGAGATCAGATTCTAAAGGAAAGCGCCCTCGCTATGAAGTCGATTGTTCGAAGCAGTGATCTGGCAGGAAGATTAGGAGGAGATGAATTTGTATTGTTCATTCGAAATGTGAGAAATCTTCAGGCAATCCACATTTGTGCGGAAAAAATTAATTGCGCTTTGCAGCGCACATATGGGGAGGAAGGCAAAGAGGTTGCCATAAGCGCTTCGATCGGTATTGCTGTTGTAACCACAGAGACAACATTTGAAGAACTTTATCAGATGGCGGATATTGCTCTGTATAAAGTAAAAGAAAAAGGAAGGAATGGGTATCACATTATTACGAAAGAAAAGGAGTCTGATAAATATGGCATTTGAATTTGAAATTCTGAACTTTTTTCAAGAGCTTCACACTCCGGTGTTGACCTGGATTATGAGAGCGGCATCGAGGCTTGGGGACGCGGGATTCATCTGGATTCTGCTGGCGGTAATTTTGCTTCTGATTCCGAAGACGAGGAAGATAGGGATGTTGGTTTCAGTGGCGCTTATTTTGGATGTAATTACCTGCAATTTGATCTTGAAACCGTTGGTTGCGAGAACCCGTCCTTATGATGTGAATACAGCCATTGAATTACTGATTGCCGCGCCCAAAGACTTTTCTTTCCCTTCCGGACATACGGCGGCTTCCTTTGCGGCGGTATCGGCGCTGTGGTTTACGAAAGAGAAGAAATTCTGGATTCCTGCCCTTGTACTGGCAGTTTTGATCGCATTTTCCAGAATGTATTTTTACGTGCACTATCCAACGGATGTGCTAGGAGGAGCCCTGCTTGGTATTTTCTGTGGCTGGATGGCGGATAAATTGCTTGCGTGGGGGAAGAAAGAAAAAAATCATGTGCGAGGAAACGCTGATTAAATCAGTATTTTTCTAAGATTTTGCGTGTTCGCAGATGATTTTAGCGACTTCTTCCGCACTTTCTTTTTTGCCGTTTTCTTCCCATTTCAAGAAGGTATTCAAAAGACCACCGGCGTAATAATAAATGTCATAAAGGGACCGTGTTGTCTCCTTGGGAAGATAAGAGAGCATGAATTCGTTGATTCCTGCCATGAGAATGGAGTGAAGACCATTCTGTGTCATGGTCAGGAAAAAGTTTTCATACTGATCGAAAAATTTTAATGAAAAGATAAGATGAGAATACTCCTGGAAATTACCAAGCCCGGGAGTATTTTTTCGTTCTTTTAAGTAAGCGGTAATGATTTCTTTCATGTAGTCGGTTAAGGCATCCTGGATGGATTCGTAGTAATAGTAAAAGGTCATGCGGGAAATGCCGGTCTTTTTAGCGACAGAGGAAATGCTAAGCCCCTCTGTTCCGTTTTCCCGCATCAGTTCAATAATCGATTCCCCAATACACATTCTTGTGAATTGGGAACGTTCTGTTTTCTGGTTTGCTTTATGTTTGTTTTTTGTAAAAAGAGTTGTATTTTCCATTTTTATCCTCATATTTGTCTGTTTTTTATTGATTTCCTTACAGAAAGGAACATTTTGTAAATTGTATCATGTACAAGTATGAAATACAATAACAGGGATTGACGAAAATATAAAGCAGGAGAAAAATAAGATGACGAGATTTATTACGGATTCATGTAGCGATATGATTCAGACAGAAGGAGGGAACTTTGTTTCTGTGCCACTTGTAATTTCTACGGACGAGAAGGAGTATGTGGATGATGAATATTTAGATATCCATGAAATGCTTGATGACCTGTCGGTCTATAAAGGCAAGTCCGGTACAGCATGCCCGAGTGTGGAAAGCTGGCTTCATGCGTTTGAAGGTGCAGATACGATTTTTGTGGTGACTATGACGAGTGCACTTTCCGGAACGTATAATTCTGCACTAGTGGCAAAGAAAATATATGAACACTCTCATCCCGAAGCTAAAATTCATGTTTTCGATACATTAAGTGCAGGGCCGGAATTAAGACTCCTGATGGAAAAACTGTTTTCTTTTGAACGTGCGGGGAAAACTTTTGAAGAAATTGTACGCTGTGGGGAAAAGTATTTGCAGACGACCAGATTATTTTTTGCGCTGAAGTCTTTACATAATCTGGCACAGAATGGTAGAGTAAATAAGGTAATTGCAGCGGCAGCGGGAGCTTTGGGAATCAGTGTACTTGGGACTGCAAGTGCGGAGGGGACATTGGAGTCTTCTGCAAAATGCCGTGGCGATAAGAAGGTAATCGCAGGAATGCTGGAGGAGATTACGAAGGCAGGATTCCAAAATGGTAAGGTGAGAATCAGCCATGTGGAGAATCCGGAGCTTGCAGAGAAACTCCGAATTGCGCTGATGGAACGTTTTCCGGAAGCAGAAATTCTTATCTATAAGGCGAGAGGACTTTGCAGCTATTATGCAGAGCGGGGCGGAATCCTTGTGGGTGTGGAGTGCAGCCTTTAAGAAAACAGAGAAGAAAAGGAATGAAAATGATGCAGAAATGTACACTATGTCCGAGAAATTGTAACGCGAACCGTAACGTTGGGGAAAAAGGAGTCTGTGGTGTAGAAGGACCGGGGATTGTGGGGGCGAGAGCGGCTCTTCACATGTGGGAAGAACCTTGTATTTCCGGAGAAAATGGATCTGGAACTGTATTTTTCAGTGGTTGTTCACTACGGTGTATTTATTGTCAGAACTATGAGATTGCCCATGCCAAACGTGGGAAGAGGATCACAGTGGAGAGGCTTTCGGAGATTTTCCTGGAGCTTGCCGGGAAAGGGGCCAACAATATCAACCTTGTGACTCCGACACACTATACGCCTGAGATCATACAGGCAGTAAGCAGAGCGAAAAAACAAGGGCTTAACCTTCCGATCGTGTATAACTGCAGCGGGTATGAGAAAGTGGAAACGTTGGAAATGCTGGACGGAATTGTGGACATTTATCTGACTGATTTTAAATATATGGAAGAGGAAGCGGCTGCAAAATATTCCAAAGCACCGGATTATCCGGAAGTAGCCAAGCGGGCGCTCAAAGAAATGGTGTTTCAGACAGGAGAACCGTTATTTGGTGAGGAAGGCATGATGAAGAAAGGGGTAATCGTACGTCATCTTCTCTTGCCAAATCATTTGCGTAACGGAAAGAAGGTGGTCAAGTATGTTTATGAGACATATGGAGATAAGGTTTATCTTAGTCTTATGAACCAGTATACACCTTTACCTCAGGTAAAACATATTCCCGAACTGAACCGCAGGGTTACAGAACGGGAATATGAGAAACTCGTGGATTATGCCATTGAACTGGGTGTGGAACATGCTTTTATCCAGGAAGGTGAAACTGCCAAGGAAAGCTTTATTCCGGACTTCGGGTGTGAAGGAATTTAATGGAATAGCTGTGTGATGATCTGTACACCCCAGAATATAATATTCAGGATCATCCCCACATTTAGTATTACGGTCCGGAAGCGCTGTCCCTTTGGGATGACGACTTCCCCGGCACTTAAGTGCATTTTCTTTCGATTGAGGAAGAAAAGAACAATGCCGGTAATGACAAAAATAAAAATAAGCAGCAAATATACAAGATAGAGAATAATTCCGGCTGCATGCTCTGAAATAAGCGTAAGTACGGAATTCATGTCATCAGGGTTACTGAGTGTAGAAAGTTCCTGAATGAACCCGGAACGCATGAGTAAAATAGAAAGTACGCTTCCCATAAAGTTGATCACCATATGAATACATATGGTGTATTTTATTTTGCGGGTTTTGATATAAATGAATCCCCAGAACAGACCGAGAGAGAACGCGTAAGCAAACTGGTTCAGATTCCCGTGAAATAAAGCGAAAGATAGCGCGGAGACAAGGATGGCTGTACCTTCCCCGTATTTTGCGGTCCGGTCTATAATGAACTTTCGAAATACCAGTTCCTCAAAAATCGGAGCCAGAATTACCATGCAGAGCATTGCAACCCAAGGATTCAGATCCAAAGCAACTTCTTGGATAACATTCTCAACAGCGCTGCCTTTGATCCGTCCGATTATCTGAGTAATCCAAAGTCCAATCATATTACTGACATACATCAGGCTGTAGGATATGCAGAAAGCAATCAGCCATTGTCCGATACTCATTCTGTGTTCTTCAGCAGGAGAAACAGTCTTGGATTTTGTAAGCAATAAGATGGCGGGAATTCCAAGAATATAGAGCGGGAGCATATTTGCCAAAAAATAGAGGCTGTAATTTTCCGAAAGACCCGGTGCAATCGCGGATACCGCAATCGAGGAGAGCAGTTGTACGGCAATCATAGCGAATGCGATCAGAACAAGCTGAAAGCCCAGTTTGGAAAAATAACGTTTTGATTCTTTTAATGTTTCTGTTTCCATAATAGAACACCTCGCTTTGTTTTAGTATAAATGTAAATTCATGTTACCATGTTTCTGACTTTTTGTAAAAGGAAAAGAAAAAGAATCTAGACGAAATTGTTTCTGCCGTGATATGATGAAACAACAAATGGCAATAGATGAAGGAGGATACTATATGGGATTTTCAATAGACGTCAGCGTACCCGCGCTGACCGTGTTTTTGCAAGGGCTTTTGAGTTTTTTTTCGCCCTGTGTGCTGCCTCTGATTCCATTATATGTAGGATATTTATCTGGAGGAACAGGGACGAGGGGAGAAGACGGGAAAATACATTATAAAAGAAGCAAAGTAATGTTCCATACGATCTGCTTTGTGATTGGTGTCAGCTTTGCATTTTTCCTTTTGGGACTTGGAGTATCGACGGCGGCGGGATTTTTCAAGGAGAATCAGATGGTATTTGCCAGAGTGGGCGGAATTCTTGTTGTGGCATTTGGGCTGTATCAGCTTGGAGTGTTTGGACAGAGCAAAGTTCTTGGAAAAGAAAGAAGGCTGCCTTTTCGGATGGAGACCATTGCCATGTCTCCTGTCACGGCTCTTCTGATGGGATTTACTTTCAGTTTTGCATGGACACCGTGTGTAGGACCGGCGTTGGCCAGTGTGCTTCTTATGGCGGCCTCTGCATCGACTAAGATGATGGGATTTATCTTGATCGGAGTATATACGCTTGGATTTGTATTGCCGTTCCTTGCAGTGGGAGTGTTTACAACAACTGTGCTGGAATTTTTCAAGAACCATATGAAAGTTGTAAAATACACGGTGAAAATAGGCGGTGTTCTTATGGTACTTATGGGAATTCTTATGTTTACCGGGAAAATGAATTCTGTGACCGGGTATCTTTCTAAAATCTCCGGAACAACCGGAGCGGCTTCTGAGGAAAAGAAGGAGAATCAGAAAGAGAAGGATACGGAGAAGGAAGATACATCTTCTAAAGAAAGCACCGATTCTGAAAATGGGGCACAAGACGAGGAGAAGATCGCAGCCGTTGACTTTACGTTAAAAGATCAGTATGGCAAGGAACACACATTATCTGAGTATAAGGGAAAGACGGTATTCTTAAACTTTTGGGCAACATGGTGTCCGCCGTGTAAGGCAGAGATGCCGGATATTCAGAAGATTTATGAGTCTTATGATAAAGAAGGGGAGGATGCATTGGTCGTACTTGGAGTTGCTTCTCCAAATATTGGAGGTGAAGGATCAGAAGAAGAGGTTAAAGCATTTCTTGAAGAGAATGGTTACACGTATCCGGTTGTCATGGATACAACAGGAGAAATCTTTTCTTCTTATGGTATTTCTTCCTACCCGACCACTTTTATGATCGACCGGGATGGAAATGTGTTTGGGTATGTCTCCGGAATGCTGAGTCAAGATGTAATGGAAAGTATTATTAAGCAGACAATGGAAGGAAAAAGAGAATAATCATGAAGAGAGATCTGCATAGAGAAATAGTAGAAAGGAAGAAGAAATTATGAAATTAATGATTGCATCAGATATACATGGTTCTGCATATTACTGCAGACAGATGATAGAGGCTTACAAAAGGGAAAAGGCAGAGAAGCTTCTGATATTAGGAGATATTTTGTATCATGGACCAAGAAATGATCTTCCAAGAGATTATGAACCGAAGACAGTGATCCAAATGCTCAATGAAATGAAGGAGGAATTGCTATGTGTTCGCGGAAACTGTGATTGTGATGTGGATCAGATGGTATTGCAGTTCCCGATTTTAGCGGAATATGCCGTGTTTTATATGGATCACAGAATGATTTTTGCAACACATGGACATAAAATCAATAAGGAGAACCTTCCAATGTTAAAACCAGGGGATATTCTTCTGAACGGACATTTTCATGTGCCGGCATTTGAAAAGATCGGAGAATACTTTTATATGAATCCAGGGTCTGTTTCCATTCCGAAAGAAGATTCGGAGCATAGCTACATGATCATAGAAGATGGGGTTTATACATGGAAAAACATGGAAGGGGATAGTTACCGCACAGTATCAATTGAAAATATAAAGTAAAGGAGGCGGCGTTATGGATAAGCTGCAGGAATTACAAGGAATGATCGATGAAAGTCAGAATATTGTGTTTTTCGGAGGAGCGGGAGTATCGACAGAAAGCAATATTCCGGATTTCAGGAGCAGCGATGGGCTTTATAATGAACAGTATCCGTATCCGCCGGAACAGGTGGTAAGTCATACATTTTTTGTAAAAAGAACGGAGATGTTTTATGACTTCTATAAAAACAGGATGATGTTCCTTGATGCGAAACCAAATGCGGCGCACTTAAAACTTGCAGAAATGGAAAATTCAGGAAAACTGACTGCAGTCATTACACAGAACATTGACGGTTTGCATCAGATGGCCGGAAGCAAAAATGTGCTGGAACTTCATGGAAGCGTTCACCGGAATTACTGTCAGAAATGCGGCAAATTCTATGACGCAAAATATGTGAAAGAATCGGAAGGAATCCCAAGGTGTGAGTGTGGTGGAATCATTAAGCCGGATGTTGTGCTTTATGAAGAAGGACTTAACGGATCGACCATTCAGAATTCCATTCGTGCAATTGCAAAGGCCGATATGTTGATCATCGGAGGAACCTCGCTTGTGGTATATCCGGCAGCAAGTTTCATTGATTATTTCCGTGGGAAATATCTAGTTGTAATCAACAAGAGCGGAACTTCAAGAGATAGACAGGCGGATCTTTGTATTCAGGAGTCAATTGGGAAAGTATTGGGAGGGATTCACATATAAGAAAGTGAAAAAATCGCAAGGCACATATTCAAGGAGATGGCATATTTTGATAGTATAAGATCAGAAAGGAAGAGTGCGATATGCCATATTCAATTATGCTGGATGCGGGCCATGGGGGAAGTGATCCGGGAGCAACTTATCAAGGAAGAAAGGAAGCGGATGATGCCCTCAGGCTTACATTGGCCGTTGGAGAAATTTTACAAAATCATGGATTTGATGTAGAATATACGAGGACAACAGATGTATATGAGTCGCCGTTTCAGAAAGCGATGGAGGCAAATGAAGCCGGAGTGGATTTTTTCGTATCTATTCATCGGAATTCCTATCCGGTAGATAATGAGGTTTCTGGCGTGGAAAGTTTGGTTTATGATTTGTCAGGAATCAAATATGAAATGGCACAGAATATCAATGAACAATTGGAGAATGTAGGATTTGTAAATCTTGGAGTAAAAGCAAGACCGAATCTTATCGTTTTAAAACGGACAAAGATGCCGGCAGTGCTTGTGGAAGTAGGATTTATTAATTCCGATATAGATAACCAGTTGTTTGATGATAATTTTTATGATATTGCGGGAGCCATTGCAGATGGAATTATGGATACATTGAAAAAGCCGGGAATGAGCACGGATATGCAGTATCGTGTACAGGTGGGAGCATATCGGAACCGACGATACGCAGAGCAGCTTTTGAATGAACTGATTGCACAGGATTATCCGGCATTCCTTGAGGAAGGAAATGGATTTTTCCGTGTACAGGTAGGAGAGTATCCGATTCTGCAGGAGGCAGTTGATATGGAGCGGCGCCTCAAAATGGCAGGCTATCCAACGATTATCGTAAGTTAAAATATAAAAGAAACAGGAGAAAGAACATGAGTGGAAAACTACAGTTTCGTGAGAGATTAAGCGGTATTTTAGAGCTTGGAAATGAAAAGAATAAAGTGTTGACAACTGAAGAAGTGGAACAATACTTTGAAGAGGATATGCTGTCAGAAGAACAGATGGAGCTGGTGTATGACTATCTTCTGACTCAGAAAATATCTGTTATGGGATATGAGAAAAAAGGCGGGGCAGTGATTTCGGCAGAGGAAAAGGAGGAGAAACTGACGCCACAGGAACGGATGTATGTGGAGGAATACTTGAAAGAAATTTCAGTATTGCGTCCACAAAACAAAGTGGAGGAGAAATTAAAATATTACTCTCCGAAGGTTGTGGATATTGCAATTGAACTCTATACAGAGGAATGTATGATTGAAGATTTGATTCAAGAGGGAAATGTAGGGCTTATGATGTCCCTTGAACCGGAAGTTCTCAGTGAAAAACAGATTCTTGCCAACATACGTCAGGCGATGCAGATGCTATTGGGAGAGATGGAAGAGATAAAGCACCATGATCAGAAAATGATTGAGAAAGTGTCATACTTAAATGAATGTGTCAAAAACCTTACGGAAGATCTGCAACGGAAACCAACATTGGATGAGCTTGCTGCGTATATGGAGCTGACAGAGGATGAGGTGAATGATATTTTGCGTCTTACCGGGGAAGAAGATGACGAAGAAGAATAAGTAAGAACATAGAAGAGGGTGTCGCAAAATCAATGCCAATGAGTTAAGCTATTGATTTTGCAGCACCCTCTTTTGTAATGCTTAATCCTCTGCGGATTTTTCTTCGTAGAAATCTTCCGGCAGATAGATATGAACTTTTTCTACACGGTTTTTGTCCAGAGACTCTACCACAAGGCGGATTCCGTCTACTGTCGTAACTTCGTCATGAAGTTCCGGTAATCGGTCCAAACGTTCAATGATAAAGCCGCCAAGGGAATCATAATCCTCGGATTCGAGTTCGGTGTTGAGTTCATCATTTAAGTCATCGAGGTTGATAGAACCCTCTACTATGTATTCAAATTTATTGATTTCTTTAAAATCTTCCTCTTCATTTTCGTCGTATTCATCACGGATTTCACCAACGATTTCTTCCAAAAGGTCCTCCAAAGTGATCAGACCGGCAGTTTCGCCGTACTCGTCCAATACAATCGCTATATTAAATGAAGCTTCACGCATTTCCACAAGCAGCTCGGAAATGCTCTTATATTCGTAGGTGAAATAAGCTTCCCGCAGAATATCGCGAATATGAAATTCTTTTTTATTGTCAAACAGAAGCAAATCCTTCATATTGATCGTTCCAATTACGTTGTCAGTTGTCTCTTCGTATACTGGGAGTCTTGTGAATTTGTCTTCTCGGAAAATATCTATCAGTTCTTCATATGTGCTGTTCACATCGGCAAATGTCATATGCACTCTTGGTACCATAACGTCCTTTGCTTTTGCATCGCCCATGTCGAACACATTGTAGATCATTTCTTTTTCTTCGGATTCGATGACACCATCCTCATGGCTTACATCCACAATTGTACGAAGTTCACTTTCTGTCATGGTATCCGGCTTTGCATTCGGATTCACACGCAGAATGAAAAGAACTACTCTTGACAGGCTGTTAATGATGATAATGAACGGAGTCATAATCTTCATAACAAAATCAATCGGATAGGCATAAAACAATGCAAGCTTTTCCGAATGGATGGTAGCGAGAGTCTTCGGAGAAATCTCACCAAATATCAAGATCAATAAAGTAATGATTCCGGTTGCAATGGCTACTGCCGAACCTCCAAACATGTAAGCAATACTTGTGGTTATGGAAGATGCAGATAAGTTCACAATGTTATTGCCGATTAAGATGGCGCTTAACATCTTGCCGGAATCTTCGGTTATTGCAATCACCTTCTTAGCGCGTTTGTTACCGTCCTCTGCTAAAGAACGCATTCGGATTTTGTTTACTGTTGTCAGCGATGTCTCCGCTGAAGAAAAAAGTCCGGAAAAAAGTAATAAAATAATTAAGATAATAATTTGTGTGGCGACACTCGAGTCCACTTGTTAATTCACTCCTTCTTGTTAATAAAATAAAAAAAGTTAACATTTTTAATATACCGTATTCTCTATGAATTTGCAAGAGTACATTGCATATGTTAATATATTAGTGTATTATGAACGAGAATAAGAAAAATAGGAGATAGAAATGCAGAAAGAATTTTATGAACGATTGATAGATATTATGGATCAAGAATCGGTATTACTGGATGAACCAATGAAGAAACATACTACGTTTCGCATTGGCGGACCAAGTGATTATTTCGTTCTTCCGAAGAATATAGAGGAAGTAAAAGGTGTAATCGCGCTTTGTAAAGAAAAAGAGGTTCCTTTTTACATATTGGGAAACGGAAGTAATCTTCTTGTCAGCGATGACGGTTTCCGGGGAGTGATCATACAGCTTTATAAGAATATGAGTCATATAGAAGTAGAAGGAAATGCAATACGTGCACAAGTGGGAGCGCTTCTTTCCAAAATTGCAGCAGAAGCGCTGCAAAACGGATTGACAGGATTTGAGTTCGCTTCGGGGATTCCGGGCACTCTAGGTGGAGCGGTTGTGATGAATGCAGGCGCTTACGGCGGAGAGATGAAGGATGTTTTGACAGAGGTTACGGCTCTTACGCAGGACGGAGAAGTGAAGGTTCTGAAAAAAGAGGAATTAGATCTTGGATACAGAACAAGTGTAGTCGGCAAGAAGGGATATATTGCCCTTGAGGCAGTGGTCGAACTTCAAAAAGGAAATCCGGATGAAATAAAAGCAACGATGGATGATTTGAAAGAGAGAAGAACAACGAAACAGCCATTGGAATATCCGAGTGCCGGAAGTACATTTAAGCGCCCGGAAGGATACTTTGCGGGGAAACTGATCCAGGATACAGGATTGCGCGGATTTTCAGTGGGTGGAGCACAGATTTCAGAAAAACATTGTGGATTTGTGATCAATAAGGATCACGCTACAGCCAAGGATGTAGCAGAACTGATGAGAGAGGTTTCGGATCGAGTGGAGGCAAAATTTGGTGTACCGCTTGAGCCGGAGGTGAAGAAGTTGGGGGATTTCTAACATGAGATTTGTGATTGTGACCGGAATGTCCGGAGCAGGCAAAAGTACCGCGCTTAAAATGTTGGAAGATGTGGGATATTTTTGCATTGATAATTTGCCGGTAGCGCTTCTGCCTAAACTTTTGGAACTTTTTAAAGTCCCAAGTCAGGAGTTTAATAAGGTGGCGCTCGGAATTGACATAAGAGGCGGGCATAATTTTACGGATATGGAAAAGATGCTCCGGGATATTTCCTACGAGATGCTGTTCCTTGATTCGGGAGACTCAGTACTCGTGAAACGATACAAAGAAACGAGAAGGACCCATCCTCTTGCGGTTCATGGAAATATATGGGAAGGCCTTGAAAAAGAGAGACAGGTTTTGGAACCGATTAAGAAGAAGGCAGATTACATTATTGACACAAGCCTTCTTCTTACAAGAGAATTAAAAAGGGAATTATATAAAATATTTGTGGATAACCAAGAATATAAAAATCTGTATCTTACTGTGGTATCTTTCGGATTTAAATATGGGATTCCAAATGATGCAGATCTTGTGTTTGATGTGAGGTTTTTGCCAAATCCGTATTACCTGGAAGAACTTCGTCCAAAGACAGGAAATGACAAAGAAATACGGGAATATGTAATGTCCAACGGAAAAGCAGAGGAATTTCTGAAAAAATTGAAGGATATGCTTGATTTTCTTATTCCGCAGTATGTTGCGGAGGGAAAACATCAACTTGTTATAGCCATTGGGTGTACCGGAGGAAAACATCGTTCGGTAACGTTAGCCAATGAGTTGTATCATTATTTTGAAACGGCAAATGATTACGGTGTGCGTATAGAACATCGGGATATAGCAAAGGATGCTTTGCGAAAAGCAGAATAGAGGGATGGAATGTCATTTTCAGGAGAAGTCAAAGAAGAATTGGGTGATCAGTTAAGTGATGCAAGGCATTGCCGGATTGCAGAGGCGGCAGCTATTCTCAGTATGTGTGGGAGCATTATGATTGATAGTAATGATCGGTATTCTATTAAAATTCATACGGAAAACCTGATTGTTGCAAGAAAATGCTTTACATTATTGAGAAAAACATTTAATATAAGAACTGAAATTTCAATCCGAAGGAATCTTTCGAAGCAGAATACGTCATATTGGCTGCTCGTAAAGAAACATGAGGAAGCACTCCGGCTTCTTCAGGCGGCAAAGCTGTTGACTCAGGAAGGAGATGTTCTCGAGGAACTTTCAATTGTCAGGAATACGGTTGTACAGCAGTATTGCTGCAGGAGAGCTTTTATAAGAGGAGCATTTCTTGTATCAGGATCGATCAGTGACCCGGAGAAGTCTTATCATTATGAGATTGTTTGTTCTGCAAAAGGAAAGGCAGAGCAACTTCAGAAGATCATAAACAGTTTTGAAATTGATGCGAAGGTAATATTGCGGAAGAAATCATATGTAGTGTATGTCAAAGAAGGAGCCCAGATTTCGGATCTGCTTAACATTATGGAAGCGCATGTGGCACTTATGAAGTTCGAGAATATCCGAATTTTAAAGGATATGAGGAATGCCGTGAACCGGAAGGTGAACTGTGAGACTGCGAACATTAATAAGACGGTATCAGCGGCAGTAAAGCAGATAGAAGATATCCGGTATATCCGTGATACCATCGGATTGGAGAACTTGGCAGAGGCACTGAAGGAGGTGGCTCTTACAAGATTATCATATCCAGAAGCAACATTAAAGGAATTAGGAGATTTACTGACGCCACCGGTTGGAAAATCGGGTGTAAATCACCGACTGAGGAAATTAGGCGAGATTGCCGATAAACTCAGGCAAAACAAGGAGGTACATTATGATTAGGCAAACAGTTACTATTCAGGCCGAGGAAGGAATTGGAGCAAGGGTTACAGCTAAGATTGTGCAGATTGCAAATGAATTTAACAGTCAGGTGTTTATTGAAATTGGAACAAAAAAAATCAACGCAAAAAGTATTATGGGAATGATGAGTCTTCAGCTTTCAACGGGAGATAGTCTGGCAGTTGTGGCAGAAGGAGCCGATGAGACAAAAGCTGTTGAGAAGATGAAAGAACTTTTAGTGTTAGGCGAATAACAATAAAGAATAGATAAAAAAAGAATGTGTTTCGCACATTCTTTTTCAATACATAGGGAATTTTTTGAAAACATATGTAAAAATAAAAGGGAAGGAGAATCGGTATGAAAAGATTGCTTTTTATTTACAACCCGAATGCGGGGAAAGGCTTGTTAAAGCCAAAACTTTCTGATATTTTAGATATTTTTGTGAAAGCAGGATATGAAGTTACAGTATACCCTACACAGAAATATCGTGACGGATATAAGAAAGTGGCAAGATTTGAAGGTGAGTATGACCTTCTTGTCTGCAGCGGTGGTGATGGCACGCTGGATGAAGTGGTTACCGGTATGATGCAGAGAGAAGATAAGATTCCAATTGGCTATATTCCGACGGGAACAACCAATGATTTTGCAAATAGTCTGCATATTCCGAAGGATCTTTTGAAAGCTGCGGATGTAGCAGTGAACGGAGAGCCTTTTGCATGTGATATCGGGCGGTTTAATAAGGATGTTTTTGTCTATATAGCAGCTTTTGGTCTGTTCACGGATGTTTCTTATCAGACGAAACAGGAAATAAAGAATGTGCTTGGTCATTTGGCTTATGTACTGGAAGGAACGAAAAGACTATTTGGGATTCCGTCTTACCGGATTCGAGTGACACATGACGGAGAAGTAATTGAAGATGAATTTGTATTTGGAATGGTGACGAACTCGAAATCTGTTGGTGGTTTCCGCAATATGATTGGGAAAAATGTAGTATTTGATGATGGGGAATTTGAAGCGACATTGATTAAATTTCCAAAGAATCCTTTGGAATTGAATGACATTATTCTGTCACTTGCTACAGGGCAACAGGATTCAAAATACATGTATTCTTTCAAGACAAAGGAAGTAGTGTTTGAGTCATTGGAGGAAATCCCGTGGACTCTTGACGGAGAATTCGGAGGTGAGCATGATAGTGTTCATATAAAAAATGAGCGTCAAGGGCTGGAAATTATGATTGATCCGGAAAACAAATCAACATTGATGTATGAAGCGGCAGAGATACTATTGGAAGCGGGAAAAGAAGGTTAGCGGCAATGAAAAGGTGAGGGAGCTTTGAGTTTCGCTTGCCTTTTGAACGGCATTTTTGAATGACAAAATTTTTTGAAAAAGTACTTGCTTTTTATAACTGTGTATGATATATTAAGTGAGTACGATTCATGGCTCCCTGGTCAAGCGGTCAAGACGCTAGCCTCTCACGCTGGAATCAGGGGTTCGATTCCCCTGGGAGTCATTAATTAGTAGATATCCACAGAATGTTCTGTGGATATTTTTTTGCCCTGAAATACTTTGTTTTAGGGTCATTTCTTTTGTTCATAAGTTTTTCCCGTTTTGCGTTAAGAAGAAAGCGAAATTTGTACTTTGTCAAAATTCGAGCATAATTTTTTAAACAAAAAATTGTTAACAGTTTTCAAATTGTTTATTTTTACTAATTTGAAAACTGTTAACAATTTAAATGTCCTCTTACTGAATACAAAAGCAATGTTTTTTTAAAATAAAGTCTTTGATGTACGGACTTTATGACTATGAAGAAATATCAAAATAGCAATTTTAACAAAAATGACAAAAAATGCAATGATATTAGACAAAAAATTGGTAAAATGTTATAATTATATCAATCTTAATAAGAAAAGAACACGAGGGAGGAAGAAAAATGAAAAAGAGAATGTTGGCACTTTTGTTGGCAGGAATTATGGCGATTTCTGTAAGTGCTTGCGGTGGCAGTGGAGTATCCAGTAAGAATCAGCAAAAGAATGACAAAAAAGCAGACAAACAAGTTGGGGTCGAAGTTTCACCTGAGGATCAAGGACCGCCGCCAGAAGATGCGAAGATAGGAGGTCAGGCTGTAATTGCAATTACACCAGGAACATTATCTCCGGATATGAAATCCGGATGGTCATCAAATGCAACCAATGCAGGATTTATTGGTTTACTACAAGGATATTATTTGGCGTCTGAGAATCGAGATCGTGTGTTAGAATGGGATCCGGTCGTTGTGAAAGAGCATGAAGTAACAACAAATGATGACGGAAGCAAAACTTTCCGTATTGTAATCAATGATAATTTGAAATGGAGTGATGGAACTCCGATCACAGCAAAAGATTACGTGTTTAGTTTCTTATTAGGTTCTTCCCCGGAATATGCAGCATGCGAAGCTGATGCTACGAGTGGATGGGCATTGGTAGGGTATGAAGAACGTAATTCGGGCCAAAAGAAAGAATTTTCCGGCGTTAGACTTCTTGGGGAATATGAATTTTCTTTAACAATGAAAGCGTCAGAACTTCCGAACTATTTTGAACTTTCTAATATTGCGTATGCACCGGAGCCGTTGGCTGCAATCGCACCAGGTGTTGATGTAAAAGATGACGGAAATGGGGCTTATTTGACGGGGGCATTTACAGAAGAGTTGTTAAGAAAAACACTGTTAGATCCGGAGACGGGCTTCCGTTATAAAAATCCTGTGGTATGTGGACCATACAAATTGAAGAGTATTGATTTGACAACAGAGACTGTGGAGTTAGAAATTAATGAAGAATATCTTGGACGTTATGATGGTACAAAACCGCATATTCAGTCTATTATTTCTAAACCGGTTGCGAGTGAAACAATACGTGACGAATTTGAAAAGGGAACAATTGATTTTTACAGTGCAGGATCTGGCGAGAAGATAGAGGCTGCTTTGACAAAAGTAGAAGAAGGTACGTTAAATGCCAACTATGGTATTGTGCCTGGAAGTACCATGACAGAACTTCGTTTTGTATGTGACTTTGGACCAACACAGTTTGAGGAAGTAAGACGTGCAATCGGGTATATTGTAGATCGGGATGAGATGAATAAGCAGCTTACAGGTGGGTATGGAACAGTATTAGACTGCTATGCAACAGAAGCATCCGAAAATTATAATGCGATCAAAGATGAATTGGAATCTGAATTAACACATTATTCTTATGATCTTGAGAAAGCCAAACAGGAATTGGTTAATGGTGGTTGGACATTGAATGAGAAGGGAGAAGAGTATAAAGAAGGTGTAGATAAATATCGTTATAAAGAAGTGAACGGTGAACTAATGAAACTGAAGGTTGAAGTTGCCTGTGGCGAAGATGAGTATTCGAAATTATACAATACAGTGATTCCGCCGGAAGCAGAAAAAATTGGTATGGAGTACAAATATACATCTATGGATTTTGCACTCATGATCAATCATATGAACCGAGAAGGAGTTGATCCTACATATAATATTTTCTATTGTAGTATCGGTGTACCGGAAATTCTTTTCTACTGGTATGCATTTGATGATAATCCAGACTTAATGGGGATATGGAATGTAAATCGTATTTCAGATCCGGAATTAAAGAAAATTGCAAAAGAGATGCAGAAAGTAGAACCGGAAGACAAAGAGACATTCAGAAAATTATATGGTGAATTTCAAAAGGTATATAATAAAAAGCTTCCAAGCCTTCCAATGGGATGTGGTGTATCCTATACATTCTTCAATCCAAGATTGAAAAACTTTGTTCCAAGAGCCTATGATGGATGGGATATTTTAATCCAGGATGCATATATTGAGGAATAGTTTCAAAATATTTTGAGGGAGGACAGAGCGGAGATCCGCTTCTGCCTTCCTATCATTTTGCTTATAACCAAAAGAGATTTTATAAAACGGAAGGAGTAATGTTTGTATTATGGCAAAATACATACTGAAAAGACTTGGGTATATTATAATAGTTTTTTTCTTGCTTTCATTTCTGTTGTTTGGAATTTTTAAGATGGTACCGGGAGATCCGGCGAGACTTATGGTGGAAGGACAAAAGATGAGTGTTTCTCCAGAACAATATGAGATGTTATA
The DNA here is from genome assembly GCA_020540725.1 of Lachnospiraceae bacterium EP-SM-12S-S03. Lineage (GTDB taxonomy): Bacteria > Bacillota > Clostridia > Lachnospirales > Lachnospiraceae > Faecalimonas. The sequence goes on along the minus strand of JAJBSL010000004.1, from coordinate 27,885 downwards.
TCAGCAGGCAAGAGAACGTTTGGGACTTGATAAACCGCTTCCGATTCAGTATTTAAGCTGGATGGGGAATATTTTACAAGGAGATTTGGGATATTCTTCTGTCTATCGTATTCCTGTCAAAGATTTGATTGGGCCGCCGATGAAGAATACGATTGCGTTAAATGTTGTATATTACATTTTTTTGTTTGCAATCGGAATACCATTAGGTATCAAATGTGCGGTAAAGAAAGATACGGTGTTTGACACTTCAGTGCAGGTAGCGACGATGATAGGAATCAGTATTCCTTCTTTCATATCTGCGTTACTGTTTATATTTTTGTTTGCAATTGTGATTCCGATTTTCCCGATTAGCGGTATGGTCACGACCGGAGCAAATTATACAGGTTTTCAAGCATTTCTTGACTATATGTATCATATGGCTTTACCGGTTATTGTCTCTCTTACAGGAATGGGTGGTCTGATTCGTTATGTTAGAGGTGCATTGTTGGATGCATTATCCATGGATTACGTTAGAACTGCACGTGCAAAAGGTCTGAAAGAAAAGACTGTAATTTATAAGCATGCATTTCGCAATGCCTTGATTCCGATTACAGGATGGATTGTTGGCTCTATTGTGGCTATTTTCGGCGGAGCAGTAATCATCGAAACGTTGTTTTCTTGGAAAGGTGTTGGAAAGCTTTTGATTGATTCTTTGAATCAGCATGATTACACAGTGGCATTGTCGATGCAGATGTTCTACATTTTATTGGGGTTGGCGGCTAACTTGATTACAGATATATGTTACTGCATTGTTGATCCAAGAATAAAACTGGATTAGGAGGAAAACAGATGTTATTTGGAAAGAAAAAAGAAAGAGAACAACGTTCCGTTTTAGAAGAAGAACAGATGCAGAGTCCTTTTCGTACAATTATAAAAAACTTGTTAGAAAATAAATTAGCAATGGGTGGTTTCATTGTATTTGTATCTATTTTTGCTATGTGTTTTATTCTCCCGATCTGGTTCCATCAAAGTATGAATTACCAAGATCCGACACAGAAGAACATTGCGCCGGGATTTTCATTTTTGGATGTTCCAAAAGAATTAAATAATAACGCAAAAATGATAGAATTTGGACCAACATTTGGCGTGGGGATAGACCAAGAAGGTTATGTTTATGAATGGGGACAATTGACTGAAAATCTGAAAGATATGCCATATGACATGGGGAAAATAGTGGACATTGCAGTTGGACAGGATCATGTGCTTGCTTTGAATGATAAAGGGAAACTCTTTACATGGGGCTATAATCGAATGCAATTAAATAAAATACCTTCAGAGCTTCAAGGGAAAAAGATTCGTGACATTGAAGCTGGATATCAAATATCGATTGTTGTGACTGAGGATGGAGAAGTGATTTCATGGGGAAATGAAAATGCAGTCGATATTTCCACAGCAAAAGTCGAGGATGAGAAGATTCAGGAAGTAAAGACAAACATTCAGACTGGAATTGCATTGACAACGGACGGACGAGTGATTTCACTGGCAAAGAGAGATACAGCTATTGATGAAGTCCCGAAAGAAATTCAGGGAAAAGTAGAAAAAATTGCATTGACAGACAAAGCAGCAGCAGCCGTTTTGAAAGATGGAAGTATAAAAGTATGGGGAAATAATCATTATGATATCTTTTCGGTTCCGCAAGAAGTGCAGAAACATGTGGTAGATATTTCGGCAGGACGAAATCACATTGTTGCATTGACAGATGAAGGTGATGTAGTTGCGTGGGGAGGAAATGAAAATAAGCAGGCAAGAGTACCTGGAAAGGTGAAAAACGCAGAGAAAATTGCTTCCGGTTATTATCAGAATTGTGCAATTACTGAAGAAGGCAAAGTAATTACATGGGGATTGAAAGGATATTTATTAGGTACAGATAATCTGGGAAGAAATGTATTTTACCGTATTTTAAAAGGTGGTCAGATGACAATGACAGTTGGTTTCATTGCTGTAATCATTCAGTTCGCAATCGGAATCTTTATTGGGGGTATCTCTGGTTACTACGGCGGTAAAGTTGATTTGCTTCTTATGCGTTTGTCAGAGGTTGTTGGTTCTCTCCCGTTTATTCCGCTTGCATTGATTTTATCTGCTTTAATTGGCAATAAAGTATCGGATGTAGGACGAATTATTATGATCATGATGATCCTTGGTGTACTTGGATGGACCGGAATTGCCAACATAGTACGTGCACAGGTACTTGCAGAGCGTGAAAAAGAATTTGTTGTTGCAGCAAAAGCGCTTGGTGTTAAGGAGAGAAATATTATTTTCCGACATATTGTACCTAATGTAATGACAATTATTATTGTACAGGCCACTCTTTCGTTTGCGACTTGTATGTTAACGGAATCTGGATTATCTTTCTTGGGATTTGGTGTTGCAGAGCCAATTCCGTCCTGGGGAAATATGTTGAATAACTGTCGATCTTCAGAGGTGATCTCTCAGTATTGGTGGAGATGGGTATTTCCATCTATTGTTTTGGGACTTTGCACAGTTAGTATCAACCTGTTTGGAGACGGACTACGTAAGGCGGTTGACCCGAAAGCAAATGAAAGGTAGGAAAAACGATGAAATATTTATTGGAAGTAGATGATCTACATACATTTTTTAAAACAAAAAAAGGAATTGTAAAAGCGGTCAATGGTGTTTCTTATCGTGTGGAAGCAGGAAAAACTCTTGGAATAGTAGGAGAATCCGGCAGTGGGAAAAGTGTATCTGCAATGAGTATTTTAAAGCTTTTGGATGGAAACGGATATATTGACAGTGGTACAATTACATTTAAAGGACGTAATTTGGCGGAATGTACGATGAATGATATGTATCAGATTCGTGGAAATGAAATCTCTGTTATTTTCCAGGAGCCGATGACAAGTCTTAATCCGGTATATACAATTGAAAAACAGTTGAATGAAGTGTATTTAACACACCAGAAACTTACGAAAAAAGAGGCAAGTGCAAAATCATTGGAAATGCTGAAGTCGGTTAAGATTCCAAATCCGGAGGCAGTGCTAAAACAATATCCCCATCAGTTATCTGGTGGGATGCGTCAAAGAGTTATGATTGCTATGGCACTTGCGTGTGAGCCAAGTCTTTTGATTGCGGATGAACCAACTACTGCGTTGGATGTTACGATTCAGGCACAGATACTGAAATTGATGAATGAGTTGAAAAAAGAAAAGGGAACTTCTATCTTATTTATTACACATGATCTTGGAGTTATTAACCAGATGGCAGATGAAGTTGCAGTTATGTATTGCGGACAGGTGGTAGAGATGTGTGCTTCTCGAGTAATCTTTACAAAAGAGACAAAATGTTCTCATCCATATACGGAAGGGCTTATGACCTCTATTCCGCGTCTGGATACACCGGTTGGAGCAAGGCTGGAAGCAATACCTGGAGCAGTTCCTCATCCGTTGAATCTTCCGAAAGGATGTAAATTTGCTCCGCGTTGTAAATACGCAACGGAGAAATGTATGAATGAAGAACCGAAATTGGAATTATTGGAAAATAACCATTTGATTCGTTGTTTCTATCCAGACAAGGAGGCACGACATGCAAAATTGTAATGAAAAGAAAGTACTTTTAAGAGTAACTGATCTGAAACAGTGGTTCCCCATCAAAAAAACAAAATTATTCCAGAAAGAGCAGGAATATGTAAGAGCAAATGACGGAATTACATTAGATATTTATGAGGGGGAGACAGTGGGATTGGTAGGAGAATCCGGCTGTGGGAAATCAACATTTGGAAGAACATTACTACAAATCTATCGTCAGACAGAGGGAAAAACTATGTATTATGGAAGAAATCTGACGGAAGTGGCACCTATTTATGCGGATGAAACTGTGAAAAGTATTTCTGCTCGGAAGAAAAAAATCAGTGAATTAAAGCGAAAAGAGGAGGCGCTGAAACAAGAATATGAAAAAATGGAAGATTCAGCGGGAAAATTCCAAAAACAGGCTGAATGTGAAATGGTACAAAAGCAATGTAATATGGAGTTTTTGAATCTTGTACAAATCATAGGTGGATTTTATAGTGTAGATGATACGAAAGAAGCGGAGCACTTATTGCTGAATAAATTTAAAACGGCAAGAGAATTGTGCGTTTTAAAAGAAGAAAGCAAAGAAGAAACGGACAAGTCAAAAGAAATTGCGGACAAAACGACAGAATTGGAAGAAGCAGAAGAGAAACTTGAAACATTGCGTAAAGCATATAGCCAAGATGAGGCTTTTGTAAAATATGAGGAATATCGAGATGAAGGAATAGATTTGGCAAGATTGAAGTCAGAGGAAATGCGTCTGTTGAGAAAAGACATGCAGATGATTTTTCAGGATCCATATTCTTCTTTGAATCCCCGTATGACAGTAGGGCAGATTATCGGTGAAGGGCTTTTGGCACACGGAATGTTTAAGAAAAATGATGAAAAAATGCAGCAGTATGTAATGGAAGTCATGGAGAAATGTGGGCTGGCCTCTTATATGATCCACCGCTATCCGCACCAGTTCTCTGGAGGACAACGTCAGAGAATAGGAATTGCCCGTGCACTGGCTTTAAAACCTAGGTTTGTTGTTTGTGATGAGGCGGTTTCCGCATTGGATGTTTCTATTCAATCACAGATTGTAAACTTATTAAAGGATCTGGGGAAAGAAGAGAATCTGGCATATCTGTTTATTTCCCATGGGCTAAGCGTTGTAAAATACATCAGTGACAGAATAGAGGTTATGTATCTTGGGAATATCGTGGAATTAGCAACATCAGCTGAGATGTTTGCACAGCCGACACATCCTTATACAGAGGCATTATTATCAGCAATTCCGACAACCGACGTGGATTCACAAAGAGAAATGATTCCGCTGGAAGGAGATATCCCAAGTCCGATACATCCACCAAAAGGATGTAAGTTCCATACGAGGTGTAAATATTGTACAGAAATTTGTAAGCATATTACTCCGGAACTTATGGAGATTACTCCAGGACATTTTGTGGCCTGCCATCATCCGCTTGATGAGCAGAATGATTTGTAGAAGAGAGGCAGCAAAAGGTTATGAGTTTTTTTGGTGAAGGAAGCAAAAGAGGACAACAACTAAAAGAGCAGGATAAAAAATTTTTAGAATTTCAAAAACAGTTGAAAGAGGAAGAAGTTGTTTTTGAAAAAGGAGATTATCTGGCAATGGTTTTAGGTGCGTTTTTGGCTTTATGGCCTGCACTAGCGATTACGATCGCAGTGATAGTAGGAATTGGTCTTTTCTTTCTTTAACAGAAAGAAAAGGACTTGTTTTTCAAGCAGATTTTTAATGACAAGAATTGACGCAAAATAGCTATTTGATTAAAATGAGGATTATATAACATAAGAAGGGAAATAAAAGAATGGGATATGATGAAAGTACGTTGATTACGAAAAAGACGCTATGGGAACAAATTGCAGATGTTCTTAGAGAAGATATTATCCGCGGGAAAATTAAGCAAGGGGAACGAATTGTTGAAGAAGAAATTGCAATGAGATTTCATGTCAGCAGAGGACCAGTCAGGGAAGCTTTAAGACATATTGAAGAAGAAGGGCTTGTAAAATATGAGTCGCACAAAGGCTGCAGAGTTAGAACGATTTCATATGAAGAGATGCAGGAAAAGTATCTTGTACGTTCCACACTTGAGATTCTGGCTGTGAGGATTATTGCATCGAATCTTCCGGAAGAATTTGAACGAGAGATGGGAGAATGTCTTCAGGCAATGGAGGAAGCAACAAAAGAGAAGGATCTGTATAAAATCATTTGTCTAGATGAACAATTCCATTCTTGTATTGTAAGAGCTGCTAGATGTGAAACATTGTATAAAGTTTGGGCAATGCTTAGGGAGTGTAACACACAAGCTTATTATACAATGAATGTGGAGGCAGAAGTCCCGTTTGATGTAATCAGAACAAATCATGAGCTAATTTTAAAGGGATTAAAAGAATTGCCGGTAGAGGAAGCTGCAAAGCTGATTGAAGAGCATTATATGATTGTACCGGAAGTGTTGCATGAAAAACAAAATGAGAGAAAAGAGAAAAGCGGCATTTAGAATTATTGTGAATTGGAACAATAATGAAAGGAAGAGAATATGTACATAATAAAAAACGGCCGTATTCATATTGGAAATGGAACCGTATTAGAAAAAAGTGATATTTTAATCAATGGTACTAGGATAGAAAAAGTTGCCGAGAATATAGCGTGTGAGGTTGGAGAGGTGATTGATGCATCCGGGAAAGAGGTATTTCCTGGATTTATCGACCCTCACTCGACCATCGGCGCAATGGGAATTCCAAGCCGTAATTTGGATACTGATGAGGTATCTAGTCCGGTGACGGCAGAAATGAATATCAAGTACAGTATAGATCCGGATGAAGTGAATGCACAGGAGTTTTATAAGAGTGGAATTACAACGATAGGATGTACTCCCGGAAATTATAATGTGTTTGGAGGCCAGATTGCAGCACTCAAGACAGCGCCGCAAAAAATGGCAATGCGTTTAATAAACGACCGTGCCGCATTAAAAGGTAGTGTGGAAGCTGGAGTAAAGCAGGTGTACGGCGGAAGAAAACAGACTCCTATGACTCGAATGGGCATATTGAATCTGTTTCAAAAAACATTGGAAGATGCAAGAAGAGCAGAAGAAAAAGATGAGGGGCAGAAGGCAATCTGTGAAGTATTTGATCGGAAAGCAATGCCTATATTTGTTGCGGCGGAGACAAAAGGAGAGATGGATTCTATTCTTCACATTCTGAGAATGGAGAAAGTAGAGAAAATCCTTGTAGACGGATTTTCTTTCGGAGATTGTGTGGAAGAGATGAAAGCACAGAATGTTGGATTGATTCTTGGAAATGTGAATGCAATGTCTCAGATTAAGAAACATGATATGAAAATGGAAAAATTAATAGATTTGGTGGATCATGGTAATTTAATTGCGTTTACGAATACATGTAATGGGAGATCTGAGGGACGGGAAGTATTTATTTGGAGCGCCATTGAAGCATATCGTGCAGGTGTAGATGCGGAGAAAGTGGTAGAAATGATGACATTATCTCCTGCAAAAATGCTTGGTATTGCTCAACGAGTTGGGACCATCGAAGAAGGGAAGGATGCTGATATTTCTATTTTCACCGGGCATCCGGTAACTACATATGCGGCAAAAGTGGAAAGAAGCATTGTGAATGGCGAGGTGATTATGTAATGAAAATTCTGATTAAGAATGGTACGCTATGTACGATGATAGATGGAGTTGAAGATGCCAAGGGAGACATTTTGGTTGAAGACGGGAAAATTGTGACAATTGGTCAGGATATTCAAGATAAAGATGCTGCGATAATCGATGCTTCTGGGCTATATGTATTGCCGGGAATGATTGATGCCCATACACATATTGGAATGTTTGATTTCAATCATGAGTGTTCAGTAGATGATGCAAATGAAATGACAAATCCGGTAACAATTGCTATAGACGCAAGATATGGGGTGAATCCGAAAGCGAGAGAATTTCGCGCAGCATATGAGCATGGGATTACAACATTACTTGTGACACCCGGAAGTGGAGATGTGTTCTGTGGATTAGCATTTGCAATGAAAACACATGGGAACAATGTATTTGAGATGACATTGAAAGCTCCTTGTGCTATCAAAATTGCTTTGGGGGGGAATCCGAAAAACACATATGGAGATCAAAAACAACTTCCAATGACAAGAATGGGAGTGGCACATGTATTGCGGGAAACGTTCCGTAAAGGGAAAACATACTTAGAGAAAAAGGAACGCGGCGAAGATGTGACTTATGATGCAGATATGGAAGTACTTAGTCTTGCATTAAAAGGAGATATTCCATGTAAAGTACATTGTACACAGTATGATATGCTGACAGCAATAGAAATCTGTAAAGAGTATGGAGTGAGATTTTCTTTGGAACATGCTTGGGGAGCGACGGATTATATGGATGAAATTGTAGAAAGTGGATGTGACGTCTGCTATGGGCCGATTGGAACATATCGATGTGCGGGGGAAAGAAGAAAAATTGATATCGAAGCAGTGAAAGAATTAGATAATCAGGGAGTTAATGTTGCGTTAGTCACAGATTCTCCAATTTTAAGTGAAGAATCATTGTATCATCATATAGGAGAAGCGGTTCGTGAAGGGGTGCTTCCGGAACGTGCAATCCGTATGGTTACAGTAAATGCAGCGAAAAGCATGGGAGTAGATGACCGTATTGGTACACTGGAGGTAGGAAAAGATGCTGATATCATTCTTGTAAAAGGAAGGCTAGGATTGGACACGGATGCAAAAGTGCAATATACCATGATTGATGGAAAGGTAGTCTATCAAAGGGGAAAATATAAGAAATAGTGGAGTGATTAATATTACTCATGTAAAAATAATATTCATTTCGTCTAATCATTTGCAATCTATTTTATTATGAGGTATAATAACTTCGTTAGAAATTTGATTTATAAACAAATGGAGGAATGGAATTATGTTAGTATCAGCAAAAGAAATGCTTGATAAAGCAAAAGCAGGACATTACGCAGTTGGTCAGTTCAATATTAACAACCTTGAGTGGACAAAAGCTATTTTACTTACAGCTCAGGAAAATAACTCACCGGTTATTTTAGGTGTATCTGAAGGTGCTGGAAAATATATGTGCGGATATAAGACTGTTGTAGGTATGGTTAACGGTATGTTAGAAGAACTCAATATTACTGTTCCAGTAGCCCTTCACTTAGACCATGGTAGCTACGAAGGATGTATGAAATGTATCGAAGCAGGATTCTCTTCAATCATGTTCGATGGTTCACACTATCCAATCGAAGAGAACGTTGCTAAGACAAAAGAATTAGTAGCAATCGTAAAAGAAAAAGGTATGTCACTGGAAGCAGAAGTTGGTGCTATCGGTGGAGAAGAAGATGGAGTTGTTGGTTCAGGTGAATGTGCAGATCCTAAGGAATGTAAGATGATTGCTGATCTTGGTATTGACTTCCTCGCAGCAGGTATCGGTAACATTCATGGTAAATATCCGGCTAACTGGCAGGGATTAAGCTTCGAAACATTAGATGCTATCCAGCAGTTGACAGGAGATATGCCATTAGTTCTTCACGGAGGAACAGGTATTCCGGCTGATATGATCAAGAAAGCAATCGATCTTGGTGTATCTAAAATCAATGTAAATACAGAGTGTCAGTTAGCATTTGCAGCAGCTACACGTGAGTATGTTGAAGCAGGAAAAGATCAGCAGGGCAAAGGATATGATCCACGTAAATTATTAGCTCCAGGCTTTGAAGCTATTAAAGCAACTGTAAAAGAAAAAATGGAATTATTCGGTTCTGTAAACAAAGCGTAATAAAGTTCATTTTTACCAGAGAGTGTAGTTTCGGCTACACTCTTTTTATTTGAGAAATTCACAATATGAAATTTTTTATTTGAAACTTGCAAAATGAAAAAAAGTGATGTATCGTATAAAGTAAATTTTGAAATTTAACAGAGAGGATAAGAGAAATGAGCGACTTTATGAATGTAGCTGAAATTTTTGGAGAGAACGTTTTTAACGATACAGTGATGCAGGAAAGACTTCCGAAAAAGGTTTATAAGGATTTGAAGAAAACCATTGAGGATGGCAAGGAACTGGATCTTGTGACGGCAGATGTGATTGCACATGAGATGAAGGAATGGGCAATCGAAAAAGGAGCCACACATTACACACATTGGTTTCAACCGCTGACAGGCGCTACTGCAGAAAAACATGATTCCTTTATATCTGCGCCGATGCCAAGCGGTAAGGTTCTGATGAGCTTTTCTGGGAAAGAGCTGATCAAAGGAGAACCGGATGCATCTTCATTTCCATCGGGAGGATTGCGTGCCACATTTGAAGCAAGAGGATACACGGCCTGGGATTGTACATCACCTGCATTTGTACGTCAGGACGCAGGAGGAGCTACGCTTTGCATCCCAACAGCTTTTTGCTCTTACAAGGGGGAAGCTTTAGATCAGAAAACACCTCTTCTTCGCTCGATGGAAGCTATTAATAAAGAAACGTTACGTCTTATCCGCCTTTTTGGCAATACAACAGCAAAGAAAGTTCTTCCATCTGTAGGAGCAGAGCAGGAATATTTCCTTGTGGACAGGGAAGCATATTTGAAGAGAAAAGATCTGGTGTTTACAGGAAGAACGCTGTTCGGCGCAATGCCTCCGAAAGGACAAGAGCTTGACGATCATTATTTTGGAAGTATTCGGGAAAGAATTGCTTCATATATGAAAGACGTCAATGAAGAACTGTGGAAATTGGGAGTCACTGCGAAAACGCAGCATAATGAAGCAGCGCCGGCACAACACGAACTGGCACCGATTTACGCACAATGTAATGTGGCGGTTGATCATAATCAACTTGTGATGGAGATTTTGAAAAAAGTGGCATCCAGACATGGCTTGCATTGTCTGCTTCATGAGAAACCGTTTGCCGGGGTAAATGGTTCTGGTAAACATAATAACTGGTCGCTTACAACAGATGACGGCAAAAATTTGCTTGATCCGGGCAATACACCGCATGATAATATTCAATTTCTGTTTATATTGATTTGTATTCTGCGGGCAGTCGATAATTATGCCGGGCTTCTTAGAGAATCCGCGGCAGATCCGGGAAATGATCATCGTCTTGGTGCAGCAGAAGCTCCGCCGGCAATTATTTCCGTCTTTCTTGGAGAACAGCTTGAGGATGTATTGGAGCAGCTTGTGGCAACAGGTGAGGCTACAAGAAGTATTGAGACAGGAAAACTGGAAACTGGTGTAAGAACACTTCCGGATCTTGCCAAGGATGCAACAGATAGAAACCGTACATCACCATTTGCATTTACAAATAATAAATTTGAGTTTCGTATGGTGGGATCCAGAGATTCTGTGGCAGCACCGAATATTGTATTGAATACGATTGTCGCGGATGTATTTTCGGAGGCTTGCGATATATTGGAACAGGCTGATGATTTTGAAATGGCAGTACATGATTTGATCAAAGAGTATGCGATACAGCATCAGAGAATTGTCTTTAATGGCAACGGATATTCTGAGGAATGGGTAGAAGAAGCAAAACGCCGTGGACTTCCGAATATCAAATCCATGGTGGAATCCATTGATGAGATGGTATCGGATAAGGCTGTAAAAGTATTTGAAAAGTTTGGTGTATTTACGAAGGCTGAATTGGAGTCGCGTGCGGAAATCAAATATGAGGCATATGCGAAGGCGTTGAATATTGAAGCAAGATCTATGATCGATATTGCAAGCAAACATATTATTCCGGCTGTGATTCGATATACGAAAGAACTTGCCGAAACTGTAAATGCTGTAAGAGAAGCGGGTGCGGACTATGAAGTTCAGGCGGATATCCTGCATAAGGTTTCCAGACTTTTGAAGGAGGCTAAGACCGCGCTTGAGAAACTGGAGATTGTAACGTATCAGGCTGTGGACAAGCAGGAAGGCAAAGAGCAGGCGTTCTGGTTCTATGAAGAAGTATCTCCGGCTATGGAAGCGCTTAGAAAGCCTGTGGATGAACTTGAAATGATCGTTGCGAAGGATATGTGGCCGATGCCTTCTTATGGTGATCTGATATTTGAAGTGTAATGAAAGTGAGAAAAGATGAATCGCAGTGAATTTATACGGGAGCTTCGGGAAGCTCTGAAAAGTAATATAAGTGAAGCAGACGTACAAGAAAATGTGCGGTATTATACCGGATATATAGAGGAAGAAGTGAAAAAGGGACGTAGTGAAAATGAAGTGATAGATGAACTTGGGGATCCGTGGCTGATTGCCAAGACTATTTCCATCACTCCGGGAAATCAAAGCAGCTATCAAAGTTATGAAAGTGCAGAAGACGGCTATGTACGGACGGAACGAGATGAGAATGACCGGCGTGTACACGTTTGGAATTTTAATAGTAAATGGAAGATTATTTTGCTTCTTGTTGCTATTGTGGCGGTTTTGTTCCTTGTTTTCTCAATCATAAGCGGAATCATTTCTCTTCTTATGCCGATTATCGGGCCGTTACTTGTAATTGTGATTATCATAAAAATATTTTCAAATAGAAGAAATTGATAAAAGGGGACGTAGTAAAATGTCATTTTACTACGTCCCCTTTTTCCCTTTTTTTAGAGGTTCAGCTTTCTGAAAGAATTTTAAGGAAAACTTAATGATATTTCAACACTATCTCAAGGAATTTGTTATTTTTAAATGATACAATACCCGTAAGTAGTATGCTATAAAGAAGGAAAGGAGAGTAGAAGTGGGAGATATAATCAAAGTGAAACATCTTTTTAAGCTATATCGTGTAGGCGAGGATGTTGTACGGGCATTGAATGGTGTGGACTTTGCTATACAAGAAGGCGAATTTTGTGCGATTGTGGGAAAATCCGGTTCCGGAAAATCTACACTACTCAATATGCTGGCAGGGCTTGAGAAACCGACACGAGGGGAAATCGTCATTGCAGGAGAGCACATTGAAGGACTAAGTGAGAATGAACTTGTCAGATTCCGAAGAGAGCATGTGGGATTCATTTTTCAGTCTTTTCACTTAATCGGAAGCATGAATGCTGTGGAAAATGTAGCGCTTCCGTTGGCATTTCGCGGAGTTCCAAAGGAAAAACGATTGAAAGAAGCGGACAAGATGTTGGATCTCGTGAAACTGACGAAACATAAGAAACATATGCCAAATCAGATGTCAGGTGGACAGCAGCAACGAGTAGGCGTGGCAAGGGCGCTTGTGGTTGATCCGCAGATTATATTTGCGGATGAACCGACGGGAAATCTCGATTCTAATACGTCAAAGCAAGTCATGGAATTGATGAAGAGTGTAGTTAAGAAACAGAATAAGACGCTCGTGATGGTTACGCATGACAATGAACTTGCATCCTATGCAGACAGAGTATTTCATATTCTGGATGGAGAAATTGTAAAAATAGAGAACAAGAGGGAGGAACGCGAATATGAGACAGATTAAAAAACTGGCGGTAGTAGCTATGTGTGCAACACTTGCACTGACGGGTACAATGCCGTTTCAGGCGAAAGCAGCAGATGTAGCGGCTTCGGATATTAAAATAGAAGGAAAGAACGCAGAAGTATTAAGCTTGAAATTAAAAGGTGAAAAGACGCCGTCATTTAAGTATGGGGTGTCTAAGAATTTGGAACTTACTTTGAACAATAGCGGTGAGGAAGAGATTCAGAATATTACAATTACACCAAGAGTAACAGCCGGTATCAAGAATTGGCCTTTTGAGATTGAGAAAGTATCTTATGAGAAAAAAGTAGACAGCATAAAAGGAAAAGAGTCGGCAGACGTTGTTTTTTCCGTTGTACCACGGCAGAATGTGGAGACAAAATATTATAAACTGATTTTTGATGTATCTTATGGGGATAAGACATTTGAACAGAGTATGTTTGTGAAAATGGAAGGAAAAACAGAAGATAAAACTCCGGACAAAAATACAGACAAGGATACAGATAAAAATGCAGGAAATAATCAGAATCAAAATATATCTGGCGGAAATGATGTTGTATATCCAAGCGGAGATATCGGTGCGGAGGCGGTTTCTTACACAGATGGAGGAGGTTCTGTAACAAATTCTGAAGGAACGGGTACCAATAGCGGGTATACACCTCGCGTGATTGTGACAGGATTCACAACAGAGCCTGCAGAAGTAAAAGCAGGAAGTAATTTCAAACTGATCGTCCATTTGAAAAATACATCTAAAAGTACGGCGGTAGAAAATATGTTGTTTGACTTCAGTGCACCTTCGGAAGGGGATGAGAATACAACTGCGCCTGCTTTCCTGCCATCATCCGGTTCAAGTGCCGTATACCTGGAGAAGATCAAGGCAAGTGGAACAAAAGACATTTCGATTGATCTGAATGCAAAGGCAGATCTGCTTCAGAAGCCGTATAGCATTGAATTATCTATGAAGTATGAAGATGGCGCAGGTGGACAGTATGAAAGCGCTGCAAACATTTCTGTTCCGGTGAAACAGGATGCCAGATTTGAAATCAGTGAGTTTGAGATGAGTTCTGAGACTGTAGAAGTAGGCAGTGAGACCAATATCATGTGTAACCTTTACAATTTAGGGCGGGTGAAGCTTTATAATGTAAAGGCGAAATTTGAAGGAGAAGGGTTAAAGTCAAAAGAACTTTTCCTTGGAAACGTAGAATCCGGAGCTACAGCGGCAATTGACGGAATGGTGACGGGAGAGCAGGTGACAACAGGAGATGGAAAAGCGAAGCTCATCTTAACTTATGAAGATGAAGCCGGTACAGTTTCTACTTCAGAAAAAGAACTGACACTTCTTGTAACAGAGCCGGTACCGGAAGATGTTGTTGCAGATGATCCTTCTATGATGGAAGAAGAAACAAAGGGCTTCCCAATCATTCCTGTCGTAATAGGCGTGGTAATCGTGGCGGCAATTGTAATTGTTGTGATCATAAAGAAACGGAAAAAGAAAAAAGCATTGAAAGAAGAGGAGGAATTCTTAGAGGATGAGCTTGATAGACTTACTGAGGATGAGTAGTGGAAACCTTAAGAGAAGAAAACTTAGGACATTTCTTACTGTGCTCGGAGTCGTGATCGGAACAGCCTCCATTGTTGTAATGATTTCTCTTGGACTTGGACTTCAGAAATCAATGTATGAAGATATTGAAAAGTCCGGAGGACTTACGGAAATAGAAGTTTCTGCAGAAGATATAGGAGGAATGGAGGGCCAAGCTTCATCGTCTTCTGATGAGGAAAAACTCATTACAGATGATATTGTGGAACAACTAAAAGGGTTGGACCATGTAGTATATGCATCTCCGGTTTTGAATGTTCAGGCAGTGGCACTGAAAGGGAGTTATCAAGGCTCTGTTGATTTGTATGGAATGTCTCATGAAGCGTTGGAGCAGATGGAGATCCCATTGGCAGAAGGAGGGAAGCTTCCAACTGAGAATAGCGGCAATTTAGAGCTTGTATATGGGAATATGGTCCTTCAGAATTTTACCAACAAATCCGGTAGCGGCGGTTACTGGGATACCGGCAAACTCCCGGACATTGATCTGGCACATGACACTTTGTTTTTAATTCTGGATCAGGACGCGTATTATCAGTCAAATTCCGGTGTTATGGGAGGAGGTACTGAGGAAGAGTCCTCTTCTGTTCCGAAGGTAGCGAAGAAATACTCTGTGAAAGCATCTGGAGTGGTAGAAGGAGGTATTGAAGACTGGAACCAGTTTTCATATAATACATACTGTGATCTGGAAACTTTAAAAACAGTATTGAAAAAGGAATTTAAGGGCAGAGCGATTCCGGGACAGCCGACAATGAAAAATGGGAAACCATACAGCTATTTTGTATATAATTCGGCAAAAGTCAAGGTGGATGATCTGAACAATGTGGATGATGTTTCTTCGGTGATCCGTGATATGGGATTCCAGACGCAAAGCAATGCGGAATACCTTGAAAGTATGAAGAAGCAATCTGCCATGATCCAGGCGGTACTTGGCGGAATCGGGGCCATTTCCCTTCTTGTTGCGGCAATTGGTATTGCCAATACAATGATGATGTCGATTTATGAAAGAACGAGAGAAATTGGGGTCATTAAAGTTCTTGGATGTGATCTGAAGAATATTAAGCAAATGTTCTTGATGGAGGCCGGATTCATTGGTCTGATCGGTGGTGTGGTAGGAAATATAGTCAGTATCATCATATCTGTTGTTATCAATAAAGTTGTGACAGGTGTGGGCGCTGAGGCAGGATTAAGCGGAGGAATTTCCTATATACCGGTATGGCTTGTTTTGATTTCTTTGGGATTTGCAACATTGGTTGGAATGGTAGCTGGATATTTTCCGGCATTGCGAGCAATGAAATTAAGTCCCCTTGCGGCAATTAGAAATGAGTAATAAATGAAAAACAGGATTCCGATGCTATGTTCCCTATGCATTGGAATCCTGTTTCCAGTTGTTTTAGTTGATTGAAAAGTGAAATCCCGGTAGGGGAGCTACCGGGATCTCGAGGGGAGTATAAATAATTAATAAGGGGTTGTAGAAATAATTTCTACATCAGTTAGTATAATATAAATTGGTAAAAAAATCAAGAAAAATTTTAAAAATTCTTAAGGTTTGTTTTGGGTGTATAAAAATGCTGAATAAAAGGCATAATAGTTTTGCAACTAAAAAATATCAGGAGGAACAAAGTAATGGCAAAAACAAATACAACAAACAAAATGAACAACAAAAACTCTTATTCTTCTATGAATGATGAACAGAGCAAGAACAAGACATCAAACAAAACATCCAATAAGAATGTAAATGGTTCTTCTAACAAAAACACACGTTCAGCAAACGAGAATAGTAACTACTAAAAAGAAATGATCAAATGGAGACGTAAACATAGAAAAGAGTTTACGTCTCCATTTGACATCTGAGAAGATTTCAAATAATATAGAAAAAGGAACCCAAAGTAATCGGAAGCGGGTAATATGGAGGATACATATGGAAAAAATAGAGTTGATCGCACCTTGTCATTTTGGTCTGGAATCAGTGCTCAAAAGAGAAGTGCAGGATTTAGGGTATGAAATTTCCACGGTGGAAGACGGGAGAGTTTCATTTTACGGAGATATAGCGGCAATTTGCCGTGCCAACATTTTCCTTCGAACTGCGGAGCGAGTGCTTCTGAAAGTCGGAAGCTTCAAGGCAGTGACGTTTGATGAGCTATTTGAAAAGACGAAAGAGATTCCGTGGGAGAAGTATATTCCGAAAGACGGGAAATTCTGGATAACGAAGGCGGCTTCTGTGAAGAGCAAGTTGTTTAGTCCTTCGGACATTCAGTCTATCATGAAGAAGGCTATGGTAAACCGTATGAAAGAACATTATCATGCCGATTGGTTTCAAGAAGACGGAGCATCCTATCCGGTTCGTGTTTTTCTAATGAAAGACATAGTGACGGTGGGAATTGATACTTCAGGAGTTTCTCTTCATAAGAGAGGATACCGTCAGTTGCAGAGTAAAGCGCCGATCACAGAGACGCTGGCAGCAGCATTGATCATGCTGACCCCTTGGAAAAAGGACAGAATTCTTGTGGATCCGTTTTGCGGAAGCGGTACATTTCCTATTGAAGCGGCAATGATCGCTGCTAATATAGCCCCTGGTATGAACCGTTCTTTTATAGCAGAAGAGTGGACAAATCTGATACCGAAAAAAGCGTGGTATGATGCGGTAAATGAGGCGAATGATCTTGTGAATGACGATATAGAAGTAGACATTCAGGGATATGATATAGACGGTGCGGTTGTGAAAGCCGCAAGGGAAAATGCAAGGGAAGCAGGAGTGGATCATTTGATCCATTTCCAGGAGAGAGCAGTGAAGGATCTGCGGCATCCGAAAAAATATGGATTTATTATTACAAATCCACCTTATGGAGAACGTCTGGAAGAGAAGGAAAACCTTCCGGGGCTTTATAAGGAGTTTGGAGATAGTTTTAAAAATCTGGATAGCTGGTCCGCTTATATGATCACAAGTTATGAAGATACCGAGAAATATTTTGGAAGGAAGGCCGATAAAAACCGCAAGATTTATAATGGTATGCTGAAGACATACTTTTATCAGTTTTTAGGGCCAAAACCGCCAAGACAGAAGAAGGAGGACCGAGATGGGAAGTAGAATTCTTTTTGCAACAGGTAATCAAGATAAGATGAAAGAAATCAGAATGATTCTTGCAGATCTTGGGATGGAAATTGTGTCTATGAAAGAAGCGGGGATTGACATTGATATTGTAGAAGACGGCAGTACCTTTGAAGAGAATGCTATGATTAAGGCAAAAGCAGTTGCCGAGCTTTCTCCGGAAGACATTGTGCTTGCGGATGATTCGGGGCTTGAAATTGATCATCTGAATAAAGAACCGGGAATTTACTCCGCACGTTATGCCGGCGTGGATACTTCTTATACAATTAAAAATAATATGCTTTTGGAACGCTTAAATGGAGTGCCGGACGAGAAACGTACCGCCAGATTTGTATGTGCTATTGCGGCGGCATTTCCGGATGGAACGGTAGAAACAGTGAGAGGAACGATTGAGGGACGTATCGGGTATGAAATTGCAGGAGAAAATGGATTTGGTTACGATCCGATTTTCTACCTGCCGGAATATGGATGTACAACAGCAGAACTGGATCCGGTCAAGAAAAATGAACTGAGCCACAGAGGAAATGCGCTTCGTGCTATGCGGCCGATTATTGAACGGAAGATGGGATAAATGATGAGAGTGATGATAATAAGCGATACACACGGCCGGCATGAAGCTTTTGACAAAGCGCTCGAACAAGCAGGAGACATTGATATGCTTTTACACCTCGGAGATGTAGAAGGAGGCGAAGAGTATATTGAAGCTGTAGCAGGATGTCCGGTGTGCATGGTAGCAGGGAACAATGATTTCTTTAGTTTTCTTAAGAAAGAAAGAGAATTTACACTTGCAGGTAAGAAAATTTTTATGACTCATGGGCATAATTATTATGTGTCCGTAGGAACAGAAGAAATTCGAAGGGCAGGGTTGGCCAGAGGAGCAGATATTGTTATGTTCGGTCATACACACAGACCTTATTTTGAACAGGACGATAAAATCACGATATTGAATCCGGGGAGTCTTTCCTACCCGCGACAGCCTGGAAGGCAAGGAAGTTATATGATTATGGAAATCAAATCCGATGGACAAGTAGATTTTGAGACATACTATCTGTAGAAAAATCGCGAAAAATGGCGATTTTCCGCGGGGAAAATAAAAAAATAAAAAAAATGAAAAAAGTTGTTGACATTTCCGTGACTTGCATATATAATAGCTATTGTGTCACGGAGATGACAACAAAACAAATAAACAACGGGGTGTGGCTCAGCTTGGCTAGAGCGCCTGGTTTGGGACCAGGAGGCCGCAGGTTCGAATCCTGTCACCCCGACTTTGCGGGTGTAGTTCAATGGTAGAACACTAGCCTTCCAAGCTAGATACGTGGGTTCGATTCCCATCACCCGCTTTCTTAAAGCAATTAAGATGTTTTAAGATGACCAATGAATGCGGTATGTGTTTGTAGCTCAGTTGGATAGAGCAACGGCCTTCTAAGCCGTGGGTCGGGGGTTCGAATCCCTCCAAGCACGCTTATATGGTGGGTATGGTGCAGTTGGTTAGCGCGCCAGATTGTGGTTCTGGATATCGTGGGTTCGAGTCCCACTATCCACCTTTTTAATGGGCTATCGCCAAGCGGTAAGGCACAGGACTTTGACTCCTGCATTCGTTGGTTCGAATCCAACTAGCCCAGTTATATTTACGGAGCATTAGCTCAGTCGGTAGAGCACTTGACTTTTAATCAAGTTGTCCGGGGTTCGAATCCCCGATGCTTCATTTGTGAACAAGCGTGAGCTTGTTCACATTTATTCTATGGGATAATTAAATGTGCGGATGTGGCGGAACTGGCAGACGCGCTAGACTTAGGATCTAGTGGGAGACCGTGCAGGTTCGATTCCTGTCATCCGCAGCCAAAAGGCCGTAATCTTTGAGAGATCAAAGATTACGGCCTTTTATAAGATTTCTTCTTTTTGGGATAAGGTTCCTTCACATCTGTAAGTTCCAAAAGATAATCTGTACTTGTATTATAGTAGTTTGCTATTGTGATAAGATAGTCGATAGGAAGTGTGCGGATGCCTTGCTCATAACGGCGGTAGACTTCACGATGACATTTCAGCATATCTGCAATATTTTCCTGTGTCAGATCATGATCTGTTCGTAAATCCTTCAATCGTTTCAAATACATTACTATCACCTCTTGCCTAGCCTACCATTTAGTGGCATAATAAAAGTAGAAATGCAACTATATGGTTGCTAATTGTTATTTTTGACAGAGAAAAGTTTAAGTTAAAGGTAGGAAGAAATATGAATGACAGACCGAATGAAAAACAAATGGTAAAGGCAGTTCATATATTGATGAAGGATGACAAAGAATATAAGAAGGACTTTATCAAGGACATGACAGAAGAGGAATATAGGGAGTTTATAAAAGAATGCCCGGAATTCCTTGAAGATATGTAGTGGAGGAGGATTTTTATGATTGGTACAATTTGGCTGGCTCTTATTATTATTTTTTTACTGATTGAAATTGCAACGGTGGGGCTTACGTCTATTTGGATGGCGGGAGGTGCGCTTGTGGCGTTTATTTTGCATCTGTTTGATGTAGGGCTTGTATGGCAGATTGCGGCATTCTTTTTGGTATCACTGGTACTTATGGTGTTTACAAGACCGTTTGCAAAGAAATTTATCAATTCCGGCAGAACGAAAACGAATTATGAAGAGGTAATCGGGAAGCTTGTGAAAGTAACGGAGAAGATTGATAATCTGAATGAGACAGGAACGGCGGTGTTCAATGGTCAGGAATGGACAGCGAGGGCGAAGAATCCAACAGAAACTTTTGAAGCAGGAACGCATGTGAAAGTAGTAGATGTCATGGGAGTAAAGCTTATCGTAGAACATGAGTAGAAAAGTAAGAAGAGGTTTCGATGCGTGGGTAACACAGCATCGGAACCTCTCTTTTATTTCGATATGATTATTTGAGATTTAATGCACAATCTTTTGTAGCTTTTGTTACAGGAACTTCTGCCTTTACGGAAGCATTGTCAATCTCGATGGAGTATGTCTTGTGGATCATACAGTTTACCGGATCTTCTGTAGCAATAACAAGAGCAAGGCTGTGACCAGGCTCTACTGTATATCTTGTTGCACACAGATATACGTGGTAATCGTGGTATTCGCCTTTTTTCAGCTCGATACTGTTTGCGGCTGTCTCTGGTTCATAACCTGCTTCCGGATTGCAAAGATCTGCAAAAGCACGTGTGATCACGCGATAATTTTTATGTACAGTAGAGAATTCAGCTTCGTTAAATGCCGGAAGATCTCCGCCGTTTACAATACCATTTTCTTTTACAGTAACAACAGGGATAATGTTTCTTTCAGGATCTACAGTCTGGATACTGTCAAATGCTTCATCGCACACATCGCAGAGGAGAACTGCAATTTCCACATCATCCATTCTTCCGGAAACTTTAGAAGCGCCAAGCTGCATTGTCAGTTTGTCAACATCGTTTCTGTTTTCTGGATTGAAATCATGCTCGATATCACCATCTTTTAATGCTGCTCTTAAATCCAGACGAACAGTTCCCTGAATTGTAACAGCTTCTTCGAATGGTGCTGTCACATAACGCTGTGCCATGTTTGTAGATTTGACACCCATCACATCATCAAAGTTCTCTGCGCTGATGCCGGCTTTTTCCCAATCCGTATCAATCACAGTTACGCCGTTTTCAGCACTCTCAAGTTTGAAGGAATGCCCTGTATCCCAAGAGTCTGCTGTTTCCCATTTGTTTTGGTTGTAGTTTGCCTGGACAAGAACTTCAGGCATTGTCTCAGCATTGTTTTCTACTCCGTACAGATAGTGGGAAATCCATTCATTTACAATATCATCATAGAATTTTCCGTCAATCAGAATACCATAGTTTTTATTTGGCATGGTAGGTGTGATATGTGGTCCCTGATGAAGAATTGTTTTTACTGTTTGTCCGGATTTCTGGTATGCTTTGAACATCATTTCGAACTGCTTTGTAGATACATTTTCATCATTTAATCCCTGTACGATCAATGCACTACATTTGATTTTATCCGCATTTAATCTGTAGTTACCCATTCCCCAGAAGTCTTCGTTGTAGTCGAAACCACATTTTAACTGCTGAAGGCTCAATTCGTGATGGAATGCAGCGATATCATCTAACTGCTTCTCAGATAAAGTCGGATCGTTGTAACGGCTGGAGCAGAAGTAAGCAAGGAAGCTGTTCAGCATCTCTTTTGGCCAGTAGCGTTGTGCGCCCTGCATGTTCTGCTGGCTGTACCAGTCAGAAATTCCGGCAACAGGAACGATTGTTTTCAATCCTTCTACACCGGTTGTAGCAACTGCGAATGGCATGGTTCCGGCATAAGATCTGCCTGTCATGGCAACATTTCCGTTTGACCAGTCTGCTTTTGTCTCAATGGTGCTTTCGCGGTCTGCGTAAGCAACACGGTCGCCGTGTAACCATTCCACAACAAATTTAAATGCATCTCTTTCGTAATCAGATCCTACATAGTTGAAACCGTCTGAACCAAGTGCTCCGAAACCGGCGCTTAAAATAACGGCAAAACCACGTACAAGATAATAGTTGAAGTTCTCAAGATTCTCGTAAACCATGCTTCCGTTGTCCCCTTTATCTGGATAATACCAGTCGGCAGGATCTGCTTTTAATGCAAGTTCCATAGCGCTGATAGAGCCTGTAGGAACACGGGCCGGTACCTTTTTGTCAAGATCGGCAAAATCAAATTTGCGATATTCTTTATTTTCTACTTCCTTCATGTGATCATAACCGTCTGCCTGAACACCTGCACAGTACGGGCGTGCTTCAAATAAAGAGGCTGCTTTGTAATTTCCTTCCACCGCACTTTTCGGCACTTGAACGAGAGTTTTCACAAGGTCTCTCTTGCCGTCTCCATCCATATCATAATCAGATTCCACATATACACAGTATCTTACGATATCAGATGTGGAAGGATCGTAGTTCTCTCCACTTTTTCCGTCTGTGAATGGGAAAACAGGTTGTGCCATCCCATTTTCAAATACTGGTACATTACTATAAATTTTGTCTTTCATGGTTGACCTCCTAATTTGTAAAACCATAATAAAGTATGATTTCTATAAATATATTTCTATTGATAGTATAGATGTTATTTTAGAGAGAGTCAACGTCTGGAGCGGAGTGAATTCAGGTTATTGCCAGAAAGTTTCAATTTGGTATGCCGTTAAGTTGGAAGAAAAGTTTTGCTTCAGGATCAGAAGTTCCTGCAGTTCGTTTACGATTTCATACAAAACAGCGCGGGATTCAAACTCCTGACGGGAAGTTGGAAGCGGAGCTTTCCGGAATTGCTTGCGGAGTTTACTTAAATATTGTAAGAGGTCGGAAGCATTATTATATTCATCCATAGAAATCGCGGTGATCCGCATAAATTTTGATACCAGATTTGTCTGCATATAAGATTCCTGCAGCCGTGGAAGGTTTTGGTAGATCCGTTTTAGCAATTGTACCTGATCCATACGCATTTTTGTATAAGATACATAGTAGCTCATATCCCGGAAAAGAAAGTTCTTTTCCGTGTATTGTGAATGGAAGAGTGCTTCGTGAATGAGCTTTTCCAAATCATCAAGGCGTTGTTTTATATTTTCATCTGCATTTTCCTGAAAGACAGCTCTTGACATTTCAAATAAGATTTGAGACATTTCCAATTCGATTTCCCGCTGCATTTTCCGGATGCGTCCGATTCGGCTTGGCATATACAGATTCATAATGATTCCCATGGAAATCCCAATGAGCATAAGTCCGAATTCGTTCATCAGAAGAGGGAGGGAAACGGCACCGCCTTTCCAGATGTGAAGCATAAGGACGGTACTCATGGAAAATCCTTCCATAAAATTTCCAATCTGGCAGATAAGATGATAGATAAGCAGATAAACCGTAAGACTTATGAGAGAGTAGTTCAAAAGATGAAATACCGTAGTTCCGATCAGGGCTGCGCTTAAGAAAGCAAGAATACGTTTCCAGGCAACGAGAAAGGTTTCTTTTCGTGTTTTTAAGATGCTTAAAAGTGTGATTGTTACAACAGAAGTTGCATATTGAAACCCGAATGTTTCGGCCAATACGAACGCAATGCTGCACCCCAAAGATACTTTAAAAATATTTGCATAATCTATACTTTTCATGATATACTCCTTGTATCAGTAGTTTTGCCAAAAGGAGGTAAATTATGTACGCAGAATTTAGTGACAATTTAGTGACAGGAAATGAGATGATCGATTCTCAGCACAAAGAGTTGATTGAGAAGATTAATGGCCTTGAGAGAAGCTGTGAGACAAATGCAGAGCTTTCCGTGGCAGTAAAGATGTTGAATTATCTTGCGGATTATACGGATTTTCATTTTTCAGAAGAGGAGAAACTACAGGAAGAGATTGAATATCCGGGAATGGAAGAACATAAAAAGCAGCATCAGGAGTTCAAACAGGCGATTGAGGAGCTTCACGAGATGCTGGAGGAACAGGAAGGTCCTACAAAGGAATTTTCAGAGCAGTTGAATAAGAGAGTCACAGAGTGGCTATATAGGCATATTCAAGGCTTTGACCGTTCTGTAGCTGAATACAGGAACATGCGCAGTAACAGTGAGTTGATCTAGTGCGGAAGTTGTTGTTGGATAGCTTGATAAGGTATGTGAACAAGACGCAGGGAATGATTCTCTGCGTCTTTTGATTCAAAGGGGGGATGTATTTTGTCACAGATCAGTGTAAATAACCTGACATTTTATTATGACGGCAGTTACGATCATATTTTTGAGAATGTTTCTTTCCAAATAGATACGGATTGGAAACTTGGCTTGATTGGCAGAAACGGACGAGGGAAAACAACTTTTTTGAATCTGCTTTTGGGGAAATATGAATATAAAGGCAGTATCAGCAGTTCGGTACCATTTGATTATTTTCCTTTTCCTGTGGAAGATGTGGGGAAAATGACAATCGATATCGTAGATGATGTGGATAAAAATTATGAATTATGGAAAGTGTGCAGAGAACTGAATCTTCTTCAGACAGACTGTGAGGTGCTTTACCGTCCGTTTGAGACGTTAAGCAACGGAGAGCGGACAAAGGTCATGCTTGCTGTGTTATTTTCAAAAGAAAGTTCATTTCTGCTGATTGATGAACCAACCAATCATCTGGATATGGAAGCAAGAGAAGTGCTGGCAACATATTTGAAGAAGAAGAAGGGATTTATTCTCGTGTCACATGACCGGTATTTTCTGGATCAGTGTATTGATCATGTAATGTCCATTAATAAAGCGGATATTGATGTGGTACAGGGGAATTTTTCATCCTGGTGGGAGAATAAAAACCGGCAGGATGCGTATGAATTGGCGGAAAATGAGCGCTTGAAGGGAGATATTAAGAGACTTACTCAGGCGGCAAAGCAGAAAGAACGCTGGTCCAATGCAGTAGAGAAGACAAAATATCAGTCAGGAAACAAGGGAGGGGACATCAACCCTGGTTTTTCAGATAAGGGATATATCGGACATAAGGCTGCAAAAATGATGAAACGGGCAAAAGTGATTGAAGGACGTGCGCTTGACGCGGTGGAAGAGAAGAAAAAGCTTCTGAAAAATATTGAGGAGGCAGAACAGTTAAAATTATTTCCTCTTCGCCATCACAAGGATGTGCTTCTGCGGATAGAAGATCTGCAGATTGCTTACGATGGGAGAAAAATATTTGCGCCGGTTTCCTTTGAAGTGAGAAACGGGGAACGGGTTGTCCTGGAGGGGAGAAATGGCTGTGGAAAATCCAGTATTCTGAAAGCCATCCTTGGGGATAAGATCACCTATACAGGTAAAATAGAGCTGGCAAGCAAAATGAAGATCTCTTATGTATCGCAGGACACTTCTTATTTGAAGGGAACATTGACGGAATATGCAAAAGAACGTGATTTAGATGAGAGTCTTTTTAAGGCTCTTCTTCGGAAACTGGATTTTTCCAGAGTACAGTTTGAGAAGCGGATGGAAGAATTCAGCGGCGGTCAGAAAAAGAAAGTATTGATTGCGGGAAGTCTGTGCGAGCAGGCGCATTTGTATATATGGGATGAACCGTTGAACTTTATTGATATTTTCTCGAGAATGCAGATAGAAGATTTGATCGAAACATTTAAACCGACCATGATCTTTGTAGAACATGATAGGAAATTTGTGGAGAAAATTGCAACGAAAAGACTTATAGATCCTATTGTGAAAAATTCCACTATCCAAATTCCGCAAGAACTCGTATAATTGAATTATAAAAGTAGTCTGTTTTTGTGCGGAAGGTGGTGCGTATGCGAAGGAAGAAGATTCTGATAGCTGTTGTGTGCATAGCGGTGCTTTTGGGGATGGGAGCAATCGCTGTAAAGTATAGAAATACTGTACAGGTTGCGAAAGAACAAGAACTGCCGAAGAAAGATTCTCTGAAAGGTACCGCAAAGGAGCTTGATGCTGCGGATGCAGAAAGTGAGGAAGCCTATACGGTTTGACCGAGGGCGATCAAAGCCCGGTGCCGGGACTTAGAGTAGGAATGAGAAGGGGGCGAACAGGATGGCAAAGATAGTTCTTTTAGCGGATCTTCATGGAAATATGCCGGCAACATTAGCCATGGAAGCAGAAATCAATAAGATAGAACCGGATGAAATCTGGTTCCTTGGAGATGCGGTTGGGAAAGGACCCGAAAGCGATAAAACCTGTGATTGGGTAAGAGAACATTGCCAGTATTTTATTGGTGGGAACTGGGATTACGGAAGCTCGGATCCGAAAAATGAGGGAAGTGATTTTTACCGGAAACAGTTGGGAGAAGAACGTATCACATGGCTTAGGGGGCTTCCAAATGAAGCGGAATTGCTTGTGAGTGGAATACAGTTCCGACTTTTTCATGGAAGACCGGTAACGCCGCTTTTCCAGGGATCGGCAAGCGATGAATTTTTGTCTGATTTTTTCAGAAACAGGGAAAAGACCTATAGCGGCTTTATATGTGCGGACAGCCACCGTCCGTATATGAGGACAACACCATTCGGATATGCTCTGAATACAGGAAGTGTAGGGAACAGTCTCTGTGTGACGAAAGCGCACGGGCTTCTTATTGAAGGAGAGAAGGATTGTAAGGAAGAAGCACCGATTCGGATTACTACCTTAAGTGTTCCTTATGATAACGGGCTGGCGGCCAAGATCGCGGCAGAATGTGAAGAACTGCCGATGAGGGAGGCTTACATTCGGGAAGTGCTAACGGGAGTTTATGCAAGATAAAGGAGAACAGGATGAAATTATATTTTAAACAGAGATTTTTTTCATGGTTTGACAGTTATGATATTTATGATGAATTTGGAAGTGCAGTATATGAAGTAAAAGGGCAACTTGCCTGGGGGCATTGTTTGAAGATATTTGGAGCGAATAGGGAAGAATTGGGTACGGTAAAAGAAAAAGTGCTGACCTTCCTTCCGAAATTTGAACTTTATATAGGGGATTCCTATGTTGGATGTATCACAAAAGAACTGACATTTTTGAAGCCGAAATTCCAGTTGGACTGTAACGGGTGGAATGTAGAAGGAAACTGGATGGAGTGGGACTATACCATTGTGGATTCCGTGGGAATGACGGTGGCGTCTGTGACGAAAGAAGTCATGAAATGGACGGATACATATGTGCTTGATATCGTGAATCCGCAGGATGCACTTGCTGTTCTTATGGTAGTGCTTGCCATAGATGCGGAGAAATGTTCAAGGAATAATTAAAAAAGCGGAGACGATTTCGAACATGGAATCGTCTTCGCTTTTCGTTATGATGTGCGTCCAGCGAAGCTGGATCACACTTGCCGGTGCAAGTCCGGTCACGGTAATCGCCAGTGAGCCGTGTAGTTAAACTCGGTGCGTTGCAGTAATGCAGGGTACTAAGCGAGTGGATAAAGTAGCCTTGATAAAAGGAGCGAGCAATCATGCAGACCGTAACATCAAGTGAATTCTGCCGTATCGTTAAAAAAGGTCTCGAAAGAGAGTAAAGAGAAGTTGAGCCTTGATCATATAGGCGAAAACCAAGGAACGTGTGAAGAAACTGGAAAAGCAGCACGGAAGAATCTCTCGGTATATGGGAAGCGGTATGTATGGAAAGTGTGGTTCGGAACTGGAGAGACCCTACCCATCACCGAAAGGTAAAGAGAAAGCGTATAAGCTTAGCGAAATCGC
>JAJBSL010000039.1 GCA_020540725.1 Lachnospiraceae bacterium EP-SM-12S-S03 | reverse complement strand
AGTTTTGGGGGCAGATGCAACTCGTACGAGTCACATCTGCCCCCCCTATTTAGAACTATCTATTTCCCGATAGCCCCAGTTCTTGCGGAATATGCACTTAAAAATCTTCTATCTATTTTTTGATTATCCACATAAACACTATACTTTTGAGCATTTTGAAGTATAGAAAAACACTCATTTTACCACGAATGTACCACGATTGAATGAGCCTTGATATGATAATACACGTTTGAAAAGGACACCTCATAGTTGGGTGTCCTTTTACATGAAAATTTATTAGTATCTAATCTTGTCGCTATACATTTCGTTAATTATTTTTATCTCTTTTGCGTTTTTTACCAAATAAAACCGCTAATGCACCGGTTGAACCTGCAAACATAGAAGCGAACAATCCGATACTTGCCATATCGCCTGTTTTTGGAGGGTTCTTTTGTCCGTTAGGCTTTGTTGTGTTGGTTGGCTT
Organism: Lachnospiraceae bacterium EP-SM-12S-S03; assembly: GCA_020540725.1. GTDB lineage: Bacteria > Bacillota > Clostridia > Lachnospirales > Lachnospiraceae > Faecalimonas. The sequence goes on along the minus strand of JAJBSL010000039.1, from coordinate 17,054 downwards.
GTTCGGTTTCTGTGGCTGTTGTGGACTTACAGGTTTATTTGTTGATTTTTCTTTTACGGTAACTGTAATTGTTTTTTTAGTAGAAGCACCGTTTTTATCTGTTACTTTATAAGTCACATGATAAGTACCGGCTTTTGAGGTATCAACATCATTTGCAATTATATTGTCCTTTGTTAAAGTAATCGTTCCGTCCTCTTTATCCGTTGCTATAACTTTTTCCAATGGGTCGAAAGTATCTCCTACATTCAATGTAATATCGTTTGCGGAAATAGTTGGTGCAGAATTAAGGCTTTCTGTATTTTGTTTTACGGTTACAGTAATTGTCTTTTCGGTAGAAGCTCCGTTTCTATCTGTTACCCTATAGGTTACATGGTAAGTGCCAGCCTTAGAAGTATCGACATTATTTGTGATAACATTATCTTTTGTCAAAATGATAGTTCCGTCTTCTTTATCTGTTGCAGTTACATCTTTTAATGAGTCAAACGTATCGCCTACATTTAATGTAACATCATTTGCGGAAATAATTGGAGCAGTATTCGGAATATCAGTCGAACCTTTTACGGTAACAGTAATAACTTTTCTTCTAGATTTTCCATCACTATCCGTTACTTTATAAGTTACATGATAAATACCAGCCTTAGAAGTGTCTACATCATTTTCAATTATATTTTCTTGTGTTAAAGTAATTGAACCATCTTCAAAATCACTGGCAGTTACATTTTTCAATGGGTCAAACGTATCCCCCACTTTTAAGGTGACATCTTCCGCAAAAATATCTGGTAGAGATGATGTTCGTACATGTACTGTAATTTCTAATGTTTTTTTACCGCCTTTATATGTACCACAATCATATTCATAAATGAAGTCTTTGCTTACATCATCAATATAAGCAATTCCAGTATCTTTATCTAATTTTCCATTCTGTAAAATAGAAACTTTTGAGATATCTATTCCTGGACATTCATATTTAAAATTAAACCGATTTTTTTCTATTTCAGTCCAAAGATGACTATTTCCAACATTTACAGTTTCAAGATTTGGATTGTTGCCAATGTTATACCAAAGATAGTTTGAATTTGCAGTTAAAGACTGTAAATTCATATTTTTGCTAACATCAAAGCCAAAGATAGATAGGCTCTGTATTTTCAGATTTTTTAAATTGATATTTTTGCTTAAATCTAAATCTTTAAGAGGTGCAGCAAGTGACAAATCTTCTAAATTAGTAAATAATTCTATACCCTGTATAGATGTAAATTCTTTATTAGACCTCTCTTGTATTGTCATACTAGTAACATTGTTAATTTCATCGGATGATAAGCTGTTATCATTATTTTTGTCGAAATTAGTCTGCACATATAATCTAAATGCACGATTTGGAAAATGTGCTTCATCAATAGCAATGCTTCCAGCCTTTACTTCTGTATTCTTGCTTTCTTCAACGGTTTTATTTTCCACACTTTCAGCAGGTGCTTTCTCTGGTACCATTTCTTCCTGCTCATTATCTACCGTATTTTCTTGTACTTCTGCATTTTCTGTTTCCTGTTCCATAGGAACTTGCTCTGTCTTGTTTTCTTCTACAATGGCTTCCTGCACAACTTCTGTGTTTTCCTGTGCCATAACAGGTGTAGGAAGCCCTGTAAGTGCAGCCGTTGTTCCAATCATCAATGCGGAACTTACTGCAAGAACTTGTTTTTTCTTCATGTCTGTTCACTCCTTGATTTTTTAATTTCTGCATAGAAAAGCGCACAAACTACCCTTTATACATGAGTAATCTGTGCGTTCTGTTTATTATTGATCGGATTGAAAAATAGGCAGATTCTAGTTGTTTGTCCGTTTGTCTGTCGCAAATGTAGTAGTGTGTGAACATGACTGTCAACCCTTCTTTCAAAAATTCTCAATCATTCCTTCTATACAAAAACATTATACTGGAAACAAACACAGCTTTCAATCTTTTTATTCATTCAAGATAAAAAAATAAAGCATAACATCACACGTCTTTTTTCCCTCTTACCATTGCCCTCTATGTGGCATTTTGTTAGGTAAAAATGATGTATGTCCAAAGTGCGGCTATAAAAAGATATAAAACAAAAGAATTCGCGAGAATATCAAGCATCTGCCAGTTTTTTAATCGGATGTCTGATGACCGTTTTCCACTTTTCGGGAGCAACTTTTCTTGCATCAGACATATAAATTTCGTGATGAAACCGAATATCGTTAATATCATTGATATATCCGTTCTCACTAAGAAACTTGTCCATAATGGCAACAGTTGCAGGCTCATTGTCAAAAGACCCAAAGTGCATAATTTGTACGCATAAACCTTCCTCTATAGATAAGAACTCGGCAGAGGAACAATCTAATTTTTTCTTCTTTGTTGCTATTTCCACCGCCCAATCAAAATCCTTTTTTGTGACAAAATCAGGCAGACGAATAGCAGAAATCCAATTAAATGTATCTTTGTTAGCATAATCCACTCCATTGCAATCATTTTGCCACCAAAAGCCTTCAAGAGGAGGAACAACATATTCATAAAAGCCTTCTATTTTATACTCGCTCTTATAGCTCATTTCAAAGTATATGCAACTGCATATAATATGCCTATCGCCGTCTGATAAGTTCCGCCTTCTTCATTGGGATTCCCTTGTCCTCGTACTGCTATGTAATTGGCCGTTGGAACGATCACAATTTCAGGCTTGTTCTTTGGCATATAAAACTCTTTGTATTCTTTCTTGAAATCAAATGCCATTATTTAACCTCACTTTCTCCAAGGAATAATATTTATCTCGTTTCCAAATCCCAAAGACTAAGTTGTTTGCCTGCATCTTTTTCTTCAAAGTTATGCAAATAGTTAAAAATCTGTTCATTGTTATGAACTATTCCGTACTGTTCACATTTTTTATGAAACAAGTGCATTAGGTTTGCATTATTCGGGCTGGCAACCATATATTGATTTCCGTATCGTTCAATGTATTTTCCTTTTAATCGTGGATATAAACGGTCTAATTGTTTATAAAAGTATTCTCTATTCCCATCACGAAGAGTCAAACCCATTCCGAAACAAATAACACCATATACTTTTGCTTCAATACACATGTCCAAAATACCAGAGATATTTTCCTCCGTGTCATTGATAAATGGCAAAATTGGAGTCAGCCACACAACAGTGGGTATTCCTGCATCCCTCATCTGTTTCAAAACCTCAAATCGTTCTGCCGTTGTGCTGACATTTGGCTCGATTTTTCTACACACTTCTTCGTCATAAGTTGTCAAGGTCACTTGAACGACACATTTCGCTTTTTGATTTATTTTCTGTAAAAGGTCTATATCACGCATAATGTGATGTGATTTGGTTATTACAGTAAAACCATAACCGTATTCATATATCAAAGAAAGTGCCTTTCTAACATTTCCGATTTCCAATTCTAATGGAATGTACGGATCAGTCATAGAGCCTGTTCCTATCATACATTTTTTTCGTTTATGTTTTAGAGCATTTTCTAATAGGTTAATGGCATTTTCCTTAATCTCAATATCCTCAAAATCGTGTTCCATATGATAACAGTTACTTCTGGAGTCGCAATAAATGCACCCGTGAGAGCAACCACGATATAAATTCATTCCGTTTTTGGCTGATAAAACTCCTTTTGCAGTCACATAGTGCATAACATTGTTCCTTTCATAAAATATCTATTTGACAGCACAATTTTTTCTGTGGGCTTTTAATTTTTTCATTGCCCAATCATAGTGACTTGCTGTAGCACTAACAAAATATGACCCCAAAGTACTTCCGCCGACCCATTGATACACGCCCTTAGAAAATAGTTCTTCATTTGAAAATTGTTCTACTAACTGCATAACTTCGCTGTGTGATTTTTGAAGCATACTTTTTGCTTCTTCTAAAGTTGTTTCCTGATGTTTATCCCAAAACTCTACATTCATTTCACCATAGGTTTTCCAATTATACGGTGCAGGAATAAACGAAACATAATTACCCTCTTTGTTTGATTGTACCCAATGAAGTAATAACTGGTGCCATTCATAAAGATGAATTATAATATCTCTTAAATTTTTATCTCTTTTCCAATGTGCTTCCTTTTTCTTCACATCGTTGGAAAAATCAAAAGGTGTCGATAATTCATTCTCTGTTAATCCCGCAATCAGTGTATTCATTTTTTCATAGTTTGCCGTTGCAGCATCTATTAAATCTGCTTTTGATGTTGGCCTGCTCATAATCTTTTCTCCTAATAAAAATATTCTGTTATAAGAGTATCACAATAATATTGACACCTTATGTCAAGATTTATTTTTTTCGTATATTTTTCTTGCCTGTTCTGCCAAAACATCTTTCAGGTGGATAGGCTCAATAATATCCACTTGCGTTCCAAAAGTTAACAAGTATCCAATCAGCCAAGCATCTTCTGGCATTTCAATCGAAACAATGAACTCTCCATTTGCTTGTATTTCAACTTGTGTTATATCAAATTCATCATAAACACGATAGGCAACTTCTTTCGGAAACCTTAATACGATTTTTTTATATGTCTGCTCAGAACTAATCTTTAATTCTGGAAATTCTTTATAAGAAAATCCATCCGGTTGAACTTCTATATTTGTAATCCGAGTCAACTTGAAAATTCTATAATCTTGTTTCAGCGTACAATACGCTTTCAGATACCACGACATAGATTTGTAAAGAAGTTTTAGCGGTTGCACAATTCTTTCCGTAATTTCTTCATAAGAGCTTGCATATGTAATTTTTACGCATTTTTGATGAATAATAGCGGATTTTAATTGCTCAAACTTTTGATTATCGTTATGTGGTGTACCCCATCTTGAAAAATCAATTTCAAGCCAATTATCTACATTAAGATTGAATATCGCAGAAAGTTTCCTCATTATTTCGTCATTGTTTTGTGCGATACCCATACTTTGAAGTGCCAAAAGAATTTCTTGTTTTTCTTTTTCAGATAGTACGGCTTTATCTAAAACAAAATCTTTCATCAAGTATATACCGCCATTTCTGCCCGTTTCCGCATATATAGGAATGCCAGCTCCGCTTAACGCATCAATATCTCGATATATTGTTCTAACCGACACCTCAAAATACTCTGCTAATTCTGGAGCTGTAGCCCGCCCTTTATCAAGCAAATAATATACTATTTTGAATAATCTGCTTTCTTGCATTTTATCCTCCTCCGTTGCAAATAGAATAACAAGCAAAGCCTGACACCTTATGTCAAGTTTTTTTATAATGTCTAAGCCAACTGAAAGCTATTGTTCCTCTTGCTTATCCTTAAAATCATCTTTTCCTGGCAATGCCAGCAAGAAAGAAATAACGATAATAGAAGTGGTCGTAGCTGAAACAGACTGCATATAATAATCCACTATTTTCAATCCAACACTTGTAGCAATAGTATCTAAAAGAAGATACAATATCAGGGCAGATTTTTTACTTATCCTTTCAAGTTCATACAATGCTTTGGGCAAACCTCCAGCCATCAAATTTAATGGAAAAGACATTGCTGTTGCTATTATAAAAAACAATGCAATACTACCTACCGATTCATATTGAAAGCCAAACACTCTCATTATAGTACCACTTATCACAGCAATAATTGACAGTGCCGCTATAAAAATCGTCCCACAGATTATAAATGTTGTAATTTTTTCTTTATGGTCACCCCAAAATTTTTTCAAGTAAATGCACCTCTCCGTAATATCCGTCAAATAAAATCACAAATTCCGCTTTTACTTAACAATGTGCGCTGTGATAATTGTATAACTATATGAATTGATAGTAATTTTGATATTTTCAACTTCGCAATACCAATTTTTGCCCTGTTTGTATATATTACACATTTTATCTAACACCTTATTTTTGCAATACTCAACAACATCTGCTGTATCAATTTTTAGATTTCTTTTAATTCTATCAATTCCCATTTCAGTTGTATGAATTTTATCAATATTATCAAATAATATCTTTTTATCTTCCATTTTTTCTTTTCTTCAACTTTCGATTTATACTATTCTTTTCCACTTCCATCTTCTTGAACTTACGTTCAGGAAGCATCCCTCGCTTTGCTCGGTCAAATTTGTTGCTAACATTATACTTCACCACCCCAAAGAATGGAAGATCCCCAAGTACATTTAATTCATCAATAGGCAATGTAAACCATGCTTTTTTCATTTGAAAAATCCTCCAACTGCTTTTTGTCATACTGGGAAAGGTTTTGCTTTTTCAGTTCTTTCCAAATGACTCTCTTGTAAGAGGGCAGGTCTGAAATATATTCACAGCCGACTTTTGCCTGCATATCCTTAAAAATATCGCTCATATCATCACTCTAATCTTAATTTTAGGCATAGAAAAAGCAGCTAATCTAAAAGACCAACTGCTAGTTTCTACATCATATTCAATTTTTATCATTATTAAATTTTCTTTAACTGTTCACTTATATCACGTGCGCCATACATGACAGTAACGATACGCACAACTTTTTCTTCCAAGTAAGGAATATATAAAATGACGAAGTTATCTATCGGAAGAACTCGCATACCTCGGCTGTGCCACGGTTCATCTTCATAACGGCGGTATCGTTCCGGTAGTTCATCAAGAGCGAGAATAGCGTCCCATAGGCGCTTGATTTGTTTTTCCGCATTTTCAGGCGAACTCAAATCAACTGCAATATAAAGAAAGATATTCCTTAAATCTCTGTCGGCTCTTTCTGTTAATTCCACTTCAAATTTCATAAATTAAAATCTTTGCGCATTTCAGCAAATGCCTGTTTTGCAGGCTTTGTTCTTCCTGCCAAAATATCCGCATATCCTTTCTCAAGTTCTGCGTTCAATTCTTCTTCACTAAGCGCCTCCATGCAGACAGGTTTTTCATACGGCAATCGCACTTCAAAAGGGAGTCCTTTTTTTAAGACAATCTGTTTAAAAAACATATCAATCGCATTAGAAGTAGGGATACCAAGTGCAGATAATATTGTTTCTGCCTGTTCCTTTAATGCAGGGTCAATTCTTGCATATACGCTTGCTGATTTTGCCATAACAACAGCTCCTTTCATAGAAATGGTCTTCCTCTTTCTATATTCATTATACTACAATGTATTGATATAAGCAATACACTTTATTTAAGCACCAACAATCTTATTGAGCAGTTCTAATCATCTCCCTTAGGATCTGATTGATATGCATATTCACGATACCTGCGGTTATCCATACAAAAATCAGAACGAGGGAACGCATCAAACGTTCCCTTTCTTTATGAAATCTTGCTATAGCAATGCTTACATTTGGTTCTCAAAATTATTGCGCTACCTGTCTTATCCAATTATCAAGGAATTGCATTTCTTCTTCTGTATGAAACCAATGTTCTCCATTTCTCATAACAGTAAGTGTTGCATTATTTTGCTTTGCAAATTCAGATATTGTTTCATAAGAAGATAAATGATCCTTTTCACCATATAAAATGTGTGTTGAAATTGCCCAAGTAACAGGTTTTTCTCTTACATAGCTGAGATACTTCCACGAAAGAGTCTCACCAAAGCTGGTTTCGATTTCTTTTTTCTTTTGGAGTTCTTCTTCTGTAACATTTGCCCACAGCATCATATCGCCAATTAATCTTTCCATATTTACAATAGGGGAAATAAAATATGCTCTTTCTATCTGCTTCTCTGACAAGGAATTCATAGCAAAAAAGGCACCTATACTATTTGCAATTATTTCAACAGACTTATAGTTCTGCCAAATCGAATCAAATAGCAATGGGAATTCTTCTTTTGCTTCCCAAGGAAATTGTGCTGCATAGTTAAGACCAATCACATCACAATCACTAAAAAGAGGAATATAATGTGCTGCTTCTTCTGCATTTCCACCTTTTCCATGTATATAAATAACCGCCTTATTCATAAATATGATCCTCCACAATTTCTATCTTTACAAGAGACAAATTTATCTGTTATATGCACAAAAAACATTTTAAATATTCATTGCATCTTCTTATAAGGATAAATCACAACAGCTTTAGAAGTTCCGCATGAATATATCCATTTGTTCCTACTACACTTCCCCCTTTTCTTGGATCCAAATCTCTTCCCGTAAAATCGGTTACTTTTCCACCAGCTTCCTGTATTAAAAGCATACCAGCAGCATAATCCCAAGGATTCAAATATATTTCAAAATATCCTCCTTGTCTTCCACAAGCCGTATATGCCAGTTCCAATGCTGCAGAACCAATTCTGCGAATATCCTGACACTGGCCAAATACCCTACGAAAGCGAGCAAAGTTTTCATCTGCCAACTCTCTCTTCGCTGTTCCGATTCCAATCATTGTATCAGATAGTTTTCCTACATTCGATACATGTATCGGTTGTCCGTTTAAAAAACTGCCTTTTCCTTTCATTGCGTAAAATACATCTTCACGAAAAGGATCATATACAATTCCCATAACAATTTCATCCTGCTGGCAAAGAGCTAAGGATACTACACTATGTTGATAGTTATGCATTAAATTTGTTGTTCCATCAACAGGATCTAAAATCCAAAAACTGTCTGCTTCCATATTCTGTAACCCTGTTTCCTCTCCGAGAAATTGAATATCAGGTGCCAGAATAAATAATTCTTCTTTTAAGAAGTTTTGAACTGTAATATCTACTTGTGTTACATAGTCCGCAATCCCTTTTTCTTTCACATTCGAAACCATTTCACGGTTCGATATAAACTTCTTTGTCTTTTTTACTAATTCAATTATTTCCTGAATATCCATCATCCTTGCCTCCCCATTGTTCTCAAAATCGAATCTGTAAGAAAAACATCAAGAGCTTAACGCCCCCGATGTTTTTCTTTTTTCTTCTGTTGTTTTAATTCAAATAGTCTCTTTTCTTCTGCCACTTTTTCTTCTCTACTTTTAGCTTTACGATACTGTTTGCATTGTTCATGCTGTAGTTGTAGAGCCTGCTGAGATTTTGTTCCAATTCCTTTGGCAGACATTGACCTATGGATTTCACGCTGAAGTTTCTTCGGATTTTTAGTTTGTTCTTTTATGACGGTTTCTATCGCCGGGCTAAATCGCAAACCGTTATAATTCTTCAAAACAAACTCATAAATCTCATAGTCCTTCGGCTCTGCTCCAAATGTTACTTTGGAAACTGAAAGCTTACCATTTTCAATTCTTTCAAAAACTCCCACCCAAAATGGTTCTTCAAAAAACACTGTCAGTTTACCTATACTTGTACTCATGACAATCCCTCCTTAGTAATTGCTATGAGCAAAGAATGGACAACCCGGAGGGGCAGGTTACTTACCCTGATAAACAGGACGGCCGGGCTACCTACCGGCTCTGGCATATATCGCTATATGCGTTGCGTTTTTATCTTCGCTTTTTATATTGTAATTCTAATTATAAAGAAATCCTTCCACTCTGTAAATATACCTATCGCTTTTATTTTCCATCCTTTTATCGGATGATTTCCTACAAAAGCTATTATCATCAAAATCGTTAACAAGCACATCAACGTATTAAAAATGGAAATCCAATACAACAGATTTGCATTAAAAGAAATTGGCTTTTCTATTTTTCGCACAAATGTAAATATTACAAGTGAAACAGTCCCCTGTTTCATCTTTTTAGGTCTATAAATATTTCAGCGAAACTACAATTTTCTCCCCGTCCTCATAGTCACAAATAAAACGGCTATCTGATTGTTTTGTCAGCAAAAAGAATTTTTCATTTGTTTCAAGATTAAACTGTGCGGCATTTTCGGTTGTTTCTGCTTTTGCTTTATCAAAACATTTCTGCTGTTTCACCTTTAGCATTCCTATCTGCTTTGCAGTCAAATCATACACATCCTGCCTGCCAATATTCTTTCCAATATCGTTGATCTGCATTACACGCTCCAAATATTCCGCATACCCCTGCGGAAGTAATTCATCCGCAGGGATTATCAATTCTTTCATGTCTGAACATCGAATTTTCTCAAGCAGCGTTCCTATGATTTCGGGCGAAAGTACCAAAATATCGTGGTTACCTGTAATGCATATCGCATATTCACATATCAATTTTCTATTCCTCTCAATCTTTCTACGAGCGCTTCTTTTGAGAAACTATGCATTGATACAATGGTAATCAACAACGGTACAGCAATCAGTACAACTGTATAAATCAATGTCATAAATACAGGGAATTTAAATGCCATATAAAATGCCCCCATATTATAAAGCACATTACTCAATACATAGCCGCACAGCGTACCGATGGTCATTGTCACGCCAACGGTGGCAAGTACCAAAAGCAGACTTTCTCCAAGCATCATCTTACGAATTTGTCTCTTACTCATACCGATAGATTCCAACATTGCAAGTTTTCTTCTTCATTTTAAATAAATATTACCAAATCTTAAGTCAATTCTTGAGTTAAAAAAAGGCGAATCCCTACTATTAGGAATCCATCCTTTTCACGTATTGATTCAATTATTGAATCACTTCATATGCCTGTTCAAACAAAATCTCCTGAGAATTAAATTCTGCTCCATCAATTGGTAGTTTCTCATACATTCCATCCAGCTTCATCATTCTTGCCTTTTTATTATCAGACATCATTGTAATAAACATTTCTTCAATACGAACCTTTAACTCTTCTGATTCAATAGGAAGTGCTACTTCTACACGTTTCACTGTGTTTCTTGTCATGAAGTCTGCTGATGCAATAAAGATGTTTCTTCGCTCTTCTACTCCAAATATGTATATTCTGGAATGCTCCAAATAACGTCCCACAATACTTCTTATTTCTACATTTTTGGTGTATCCCGGAACGCCTGCTGCCAGACAGCAAATTCCTCGGACAACTAGTTCTATCTTGACACCTGCCTGGGATGCTTCAATCAATTTGTCTATGATCTTTTTGTCCGTCAGGGAATTCATTTTTAAACCGATATATGCTTGCTCGTTTTGTTTTGCATGAGCGATTTCAGTATCAATCATTTCAAGTACTCTGTTTTGCAAACATTTCGGAGCTACAAGCAGTTTTTTTGATTCTTCCACAACTTCTCCCATTACCAAGGCCTGGAATACTTGTCTCGCATTTTCTCCAATTTGTGGATTTTCCGTCAAAACCATAAGATCTGTGTACAACTCTGCTGTTTTTTCATTGTAGTTTCCGGTTCCAACCTGTGTCAAATACTGGATTTCACCGTTGTGCTTTCTTGTAATCAGGCAAAGCTTTGAATGAACTTTATATCCCGGTAAACCATAGATTACATTACAGCCTGCGTATTCCAATCTTCGTGACCACTCAATATTATTTTCTTCATCAAAACGAGCCCTAAGCTCTACTAATACGGTAACTTCTTTTCCATTTTCTGCAGCTTCCACTAATGTTTCTACGATTTTTGAGTTTTTTGCAACTCGATACAATGTAATACGAATAGATAAAACTTCAGGATCGTTTGCCGCCTCTCTCAAAAATTCTATATACGGTCTAATACTTTCAAACGGGAAGGACAACATCCGATCTTTCTCTATGATTTGATCGATGATGCTTGTTTTCATATCAAACATGGCACTTGGCTGAGGTACTCTTTTCTTGAAAAACAGCTCTTCTTTTTTTCGAAGTGCATCTTGAAGTTGAAATACATATTTAAAATCCAGCGGCGACGCACTATAGAACACTCTTTTCTTATGAAGACCAAGATTTTCACATAATGTATCAACTACTTTCTCATCTACATTTCGTGTCATGCTCATTGTTAATGGATTTAATTTTTTTCTTCTGCTAATGAGTTCTGACATAATATCACGGTAATCTAGATCATCATCATACAAGTCCGTCGCATCAATATCTGCACTTCTAGTGATTTTCAGCAATGTTTTTGATTTCACAACATAATGCGGATATACTTTTTCTACAAAATGTAAAATTAATTCCTCTGTTAAAATGTACGTCCCCTCTCGAAACGGACTCTTGATCAAACGTGAAAATACATTATTGCTACAAGGGATAATTCCTACCTTGTCTTTCTTATCTTTCTTACCGAGTAAAACAGCTGCATAAATATCATTATTTTTTAAAAAAGGAAAAGGAGCATTTTTTGAGATCAACATAGGAGAAATTAGCGGCGCTATTTCCAAATCAAAATATTCCTCCAAATAATCCGATTCTTTCTTCGAAAGAGTTGCAAAATCTACAATGCTGATATTTTCTGCCTTTAGCTCATTTTTAAGAAGCGTGTAAGTATAATCTTTCCTTTGCAGTAATCGTTTCATATCATCCAATACAGCCAACAACTGTTCTTCTGCTGTCATCTTTGTCTTATCATCTTTTAAATCCGGACGTAAAGCCATCTGATCCACGAGGCTTCCCACACGAACTCTTATAAATTCATCTAAATTACTCTGGAAGATTGACAAAAATGTTAACAGCTCACACAACGGAACAGATTTATCCTCTGCCTCCTCCAATACTCTCTCATTAAATTTTAACCATGACAGTTCCCGGTTTAAATATGGCAAATTCGTACTCTTCATTCTTTTTCTCCTACTCATGTACCACTTTTCTGATACGTTAAATTTATGCGGAAAATCACAGAACTTTTCGTTCATTGACCGTAAACTTAAAATGTTGTCCCAACATCTCGGATGCTCGCCTGCACATCAACATTCGTCCTGTAAATATTTCAAAATAGTCTAATATGGAACACTTTTCTTCATCCAGTTCCAAGTTTAAATGTATTTCTTTTTTCTCAGGGTTGGTGATAAATTCTGTCGCTATCACTCCATAATTTACTCTGTCGTGTATATCAAAGCTTGACTTCTTTTTGTTCCGTACACGGTTTCTGCGTACATCTGTTTTATCTGCCAGAATAATCGCTGCGGATACTGCATTGACTGCGGTCCCCGTTTCTTCATCATGATTTCCAATAGCTGATATTATAATTGAAATATCTTCTGCGTCCATTCCAAGTCTCTGCAATATGTTCATTGCCATAATTGCTCCACTGTGAGCGTGGTCTGCACGGTTTATACAATTCCCTATATCGTGCATATATCCTGCGATTTTACATAACTCTATCTCTTTTTTTGAATATCCTAATTCTTTTAATAGTTTTGCCCCCCGCTCGGCAACAATTGCCGCATGTTTTTGTGAGTGATCTGTGTAGCCAAGTACCCCCAGTATTTCATTTCCCATCGTAATATACTGGTTTATTTCTTCATTTTTTCTTATGTCCTGATACGTTAAATTCAATTTATTCACCGTCCTTCTACATTCTTTGTATGGCATCCATCGCTAATTCAGAACGCTCACATTCTTCCGCATTGAGGGTAATCTGATAGCAATATGGACTTTCCTTCATATGCTCTGATGCATAGCTCAACCCATTTGTCTGTTCATCTAAATATGGATTGTCTATCTGTTTTGGGTCTCCAAGAAGAATTACTTTTGTTCCCTTTCCTGCGCGAGTGATAATCCCAGTCACCTGCTTCGGTGTCATATTTTGAGCTTCATCAATAATTAAATAAGTATTTACGAAGGATCTTCCACGAATAAAATTCATTGCCTCAGTCCCAACAACTCCTCTTGAAAACAGCTCATCGATTTTCGCATGAAGCTCATCCTCGTTTTTGTACCGCGCCTCTTCATCAGAATCAATCAACTGCTCTAAGTTATCTATGATCGGACGCATAAGCGGTGATATTTTTTCCTGCTCCGTTCCCGGAAGATATCCTATGTCATCATCAAATTGCGCATTAGGTCTACTGATTAAAATTTTTCGATACTCTTTTTTCTCAGCATTAAATACCTTCTCCAAGCCCACCGCAACCGCATAAAACGTTTTTGCTGTTCCTGCCATTCCTTTTACTATTACAAGTGGTGCTGTCTCAGCCGGGGTCATTAATGCTTCCTGCAAAAAATATTGCCCTACATTTCTTGGAGTTACCCCATATGGCTTGCTTTTTTTGTATTGTAGCGGAACAATTTTTGTTCCATCAAAACGTCCTAACTGCACTTTTTTTGTAGATTGATCTGCTTTTAAAATTAAAAACTGATTCATCTCAGGAACAACCGGATGTCGAACTCCGTCCTCACCCATTTGATAAATATATTCCGTTTTAATCCCTTTCTTTTTCAGTTCTTTAAAATGATCTTCTTCTACAAAAACCTCCATTCTACCGCTATACTGCTCTTCCTGTCTCACTATTCTATCTGTCGTATAATCCTGGGCAGTAATTGACAACATCTGTGCCTTGATTCTAAGAAGAATATCTTTCGTAACCAAAATCGTTTTCTCATCTGAATATTCTTTCTGAAGTCCCAAACATACTTTTAAAATGCGATTATCCATCTTATCTTCCGGCATGTCTACCGGGAGTTCCATATCAATATAGTTTTTTTCTATCCTGATAATTCCCCCCTGCTCTGTGGCAACTCCAATCACAAGATCCCCCTGCATTCTCAGCTTTTCCAAACAGCGGATTGCTTCTCGCGCATTTCGTCCCTTTTCTTTTTCGGAATTTTTCAATCCATCCAGTTCTTCCAATACGACCAGTGGAATAATGACTTCGTTATCTTCAAAGTTCAAGATGGCCTCAGGCTCATGAATTAAGATATTTGTGTCGATTACATAAATTTTTTTCATAGAAACAGACCTCCAAAAAGGCTCTGTCTCATGCAGAAACAGAGCCTTAAAACACTATTTATCATGCTTCCTATCTTGTAATACCACGTTTTTGCTTTCATTTTCTATCTTTCTAATGTAAAGCTTATATTAACGTTGTGTAAAATAATCAACTTTACCTGACTGTGAACCTACCCCATGCAGGAAAAGAACAATCAATGAATCCTCTTACTACCTCATTCACTCTTTTAATTGTAACTGAGAGTGGTCTTGCTATCGCTTTTCCTCTTTTCACATATTCGCTCAGCTTCTTTCTCGATTTCTTCTTTTCTTTGGTTGGTCTGACTTTCCATTCCGATCCATTCTTAAGAAACGTGAACCCGAGATATTTACTTCTTGTCGGTCTGACTACTTTCGTTTTCATAACATTTACTTTCAGAAATAGTTTTCTTTCCAGCCAACTACTTATAGAATTCATCACTCGATGTGCTGCCATTTCACTTTTCGTGAATGTCAGCACATCATCGGCATACCTCGTAAAGCGTAATCCTCTTTGTTCCAACTCCTTATCCAACTTATCTAAATAAATATTGGACCACACAACTGAAAGAGGTCCGCCTTGCGGCACGCCTGTGGCAGTTGCCTTTTCCAGTCCTTTCTCCATTACCCCCGTTTTCAGATATTTCCGAATCAGGTTTAGCGTAGTACTGTCATTTACTTGCTCTCTTAGTATCTGAATTAATTTATCGTGATTTACTTTTTCGAAAAACTGTTCAATATCAATATCTACGCCCCATTCATATCTCTTGTTCAGATAGCAGGGTGCTTGTCTGATTGCATCATGACAGCTTCTGCCCGGTCTGAATCCATAACTGTATTCACTGAAGATTTCTTCGTATATATCAAATATTGGCTGTGCAATCGCCTGCTGTATGGTTCTGTCCAATGCTGTTGGAATTCCTAATGGACGTTGTTTCCCATTATCTTTCGGTATATATACTCTTCGTACAGGTTTTGGCATATAAGTTCTATTTCTAATAGATGTAACGATTGCATCTTTATTTTTCCTTATATAATCTCCCAATTCCTCAACGGTAGCCCCATCCACACCACTTGCACCTTTATTGGCTACCACCTTTTTATAGGCTCTGTTCAGATTTTCTTTTGCTAAAATCACTTCCATTAATTCCATTGTGATTACTCCTCTGATTATCCTAAGATTCATACATAACACCTCTCTGGATATAAACAGTATTCCTCGGTTACGTTCCTACTTTTCCTATCCATCCGATTTCTGGCTCATGTATTATTTTAAACATAACGATTCGTACTATAAATCATTTCCGTCCTTCAGCTTTTACACCTACTATGACATCATCTGACTCCCTCTCCGAACCTTTTTCGACCATACCTCTCAGCATGTGAGTAGGGTCTCCCGAGGTAAGACACTAATCTTTCGTTCCACAACCTCTTGATTTACAACCTCGGCTTACGTTTACCATTCGGGCTTTGGTTTGAGACGCAACCTTACCCACCTAATCGCCTGATCAAGTTTCTGTACGTAGGCTCAAGAACTTTGCTACACCACTTCCTCCATCCATACCATTACCGATATTAACTTGTGATTCACTACACTTGGCGGTAAATACCCGTGGCTGAACTTGCACCAGCAAGATTAGTGCCATACTCGGCACACATTCTAAAAGGGGCTGTGAAAAAAGATAGTCCCAGAACAAAACGGAATGGAAAAATACATGAAGTTCACGATGTTCAAGAAAGAAACGACAGACCGGAAGTATCATGAGAATCCATTTCGTGCAGTAAATTTTCCGATAGGAGAAGATGGAATCATGCGTTGTCCGAATGAAAAAGCTTTCCATCTGCAATACCGCCAATATGCGAAAGGGAACCAATATGGAAGGCAGGAGGAAGTGTACCAATGCGAGGATTGTTCAGGATGTCCCTATGCAGAAAGGTGTAAAAAGACCGATAAAAACCGTAGTGTCAGGATGAATCATGAGCTTACCGCTATGCATCAGGAAGTGATAGAAAACCTGGAAAGTATTCATGGTGCTCTGCTAAGAATGAATCGTTCCATCCAGGCAGAAGGAACATTTGGAGTCATGAAAAATGATCGGTGGTATAAACGAATTGTCCGAAGAAGCATCAAGTCTATACAACTAGAGGTTATTCTCATTTCTATCGGACAAAATCTTTATAAATTTCACAACAAACAAATGAAAAAATCAAATGCTGCATAAACCGGATAACGGTCTGGTTTTATGGGGTAAGGGGAATTATATGCTTTTTTATGTAAAAAAACAGGATTTTTTACACATAAGGAAAAGGCTGTGAAAAAACTTGAGACTATGAAGAAAAGTCTGTAAATAAGATCTTCTATGATAATGATAGGCGAAAGGCTTGAGTAAAATCAGCTTT
>JAJBSL010000038.1 GCA_020540725.1 Lachnospiraceae bacterium EP-SM-12S-S03 | reverse complement strand
CAAAAACACTGATTACTACAGGAGATTCGTATTTTAAGATTTAGAGCCTAAAAATTGGCATTAACCGACAGCCCCTTATTTTACAATTTCTTATTATTTGTTAAGTCCCATTTCTTCTCTTACTTCGATGAAGCATTTTACGATGAAATCGATGTCTTCTTTTGTATGGCTTGCACAAACCTGTGTACGAATTCTTGCTTTTCCCTTTGGAACTACCGGGTAAGAGAATGCCACAACATAAACACCTTTTGCCATCATACGTTTTGCAAATTCTGCTGCTGTCTTCTCATCATAAAGCATAACCGGTACACATGGATGTGTTCCAGGAATGATATCGAAGTTGTTCTCAACAAGAAGGTTACGATAGTAAGCTGTCACTTCTTCTAAGTGGTCACGAAGTTCTGTGCTTTCGCTTAACATATCGAATAATTCCATACTTGCACCTGCGATAGCCGGAGCTAAAGAGTTAGAGAATAAGTATGGACGGCTCTTCTGGCGAAGAATGTCAACGATCTCCTGTCTTGCTGCTGTGTATCCGCCGGATGCTCCACCGAGAGCTTTACCTAATGTACCTGTGATAATGTCTACACGTCCTTCTACACCACAGTACTCTGCAGTTCCACGTCCGTGTGCTCCAACAAATCCTACTGCATGGCTGTCATCAACCATAACAAGTGCGTTGTATTTGTCGGCAAGATCACATACACCTTTTAAATTGCAGATGATTCCATCCATTGAGAACACACCATCTGTAGCAATCAATTTGATTCTCGCTCCTGCTTCATCAGCTTCTTTTAATTTTGCTTCCAAATCTTCCATGTTGTTGTTTTTGTAACGGAAACGTTTTGCTTTACATAAACGAACACCGTCAATGATAGAAGCATGGTTTAATTCATCACTAATAACTGCATCGTCTGCTGTTAAAATTGTCTCAAACAATCCTCCGTTCGCATCGAAGCATGAAGAGTAAAGAATTGTATCATCCATTCCTAAGAAATCAGAGATCTTTTTCTCTAATTTTTTATGAATATCCTGTGTACCACAGATGAAACGTACAGAAGCAACTCCGTATCCTCTCTCGTCATATGTTCTCTTAGCAGCGTCGATCAATCTCTGATTGTCTCCAAGACCAAGATAGTTGTTCGCACACATGTTAAGAACTTCTCTTCCATCCTCTAATTTTACTCTTGCTCCCTGTGCGGATGCAATCGGAGCTTCACCTTTAAACAAACCGGCTTCTTTGATTTCTTCTACCTGTTTTGAATAGATACTTAAAATATCATTTTTACGTGCCATTTCTAAATCGTCCTTTCTTTTCTTCTATCTTGTCAGCCGTTTCACACGGTTGAATTATTCCTTAAAACTCCTGTGACTGGTATTCAAGCTGATCTAAATCTTCCCAGTTAAGAATAACTTTTCCTGACTGTCCGGAGATCATTGCGTTGAATCCTTCTTTGTAGTCTTTGATGTTCATTCTATGTGTAATGATTCCGGAAATATCAAGTCCTGCCTGCAGCATGGTTGTCATCTTATACCATGTATCCCAAACTTTACGTCCATAAATACCACGAATGTTAAGGCCGTTCCAGATTACTGTTTCCCAGTTGATTGTTGCATCCGGTCTCTGAAGTCCGAGAACTGCAATCTTTCCACCATGTTTCATATTCTCTACCATATCTCGGAATCCTGCCTGTGCACCTGACATTTCCATACCAACATCGAAACCTTCTGTCATGCCAATTTCTTTCATGACATCTTCTAGTTTCTCATTTGCAAGATTCACTGTTCTTGTTGCTCCCAGTTTCTTAGCAAGATCAAGACGATACTGGTTGAAGTCTGTAATTACAACGTGTCTTGCACCTGCAAATCTTGCAATTGCTGCTGCCATAATACCGATTGGACCCGCTCCAGTGATCAGCACGTCTTCTCCAAGTACTTCATAAGAAAGCGCTGTATGTGTTGCATTTCCAAATGGATCAAAGATAGCATACATTTCTTCCGGAATAGCCGGGTTTGTCGACCATACGTTTTCTGCCGGAATTACGAGGTATTCTGCAAATGCACCGTCACGGTTTACACCAACGCCTTTTGCATCTTTACAATTTTCTTTATGTCCTTCCAGACAGTTACGGCATTTGCCACATACGATATGACCTTCTCCGGAAACCAAATCTCCGATTTTGTATCCTTTTACGCCGCTTCCCATTTCAACGATCTCACCAACATATTCGTGGCCTGCTGTCTGTCCAACTGCGATTGTGTGTTGTGCCCACTCATTCCACTGATAAATATGTACATCTGTTCCACAGATTGCTGTTTTGTGAATCTTGATCTTCACATCATTTGTTCCAACTTCCGGAATTGGTACTCTCTTAAGTGCAAGTCCCGGAGCTGCTTCTTCTTTTACAAGTGCCCACATTTTGTTATCGCTCATTTTGATTCTCTCCTGTCTTTTAGGTATTATTTATGTTTTCAATATTTCATTAAGCTTATTTTACCGCATTTTATCTAAAAGTTCAAGTAAAAAATCCGCTTGTCACAAACATTTTAATTTTTATGTTTGCAACAAACGGACATATGTTTTCCACATAAGACACTTTTTCCGTTTAGAATTTTCACGTCATTAAAAATACATATAGTTCATATAGAAATCATGAAATTTCGGGTGTGAGGCAAGTTGAATTTCCTCTGCTTTCGAAATAATAACACTGCTTTTCTCTTTCACTTCTGCATCTGTCAGATACAGCACACTTCCCTCCAGCGAACTATTTCCTATGGCTTTCATCTTATACTTGAACTCCTCCGGGAAAAGCCCAACCCCCGCAGCTTTGACGGTATCCAGTTTGTATCCGAATCCTCCCGCGATATAAACAGTATCGATTTCCCCGTAGGAAATACCATATTCTGCAATCAAAGTCTCTACTCCCGCCCTCACCGCTGCTTTTGCAAGTTGAAATTCCCTGATATCCTTCTGATAGAATCTGACATCATTCTCTGCTTTCGGCGCAATCAAAACTCCCGATTCTAAATACTCATCCTCCAAAAGTCCCGTCTTATCTACTGCCCCACTTGCAAGCAATTCATATACAATATCAATGACACCTGTGCCACAGATTCCTATCGGTTCTTTTCCCCCGATGGTTTTCACTTGAAATTTACCATTTTCAAGTTTCGCACTACTGATTGCTCCTTGTATGCTACCCATGCCGCAGGTGATATTTCCACCTTCAAAAGCCGGGCCTACCGCAGTGCTTGTCACAAGGATTTTGTTCCTACATCCGATTGCCATTTCTCCATTGGTCCCGAGATCGATCAGCATGGAAACTTTCTCGTTTTCATAAAATCCGCATGTTAACAATCCTGCAGTGATATCTCCACCCACATAAGCGGAAACTCCCGGCAAAATAACAATTGAAAACGTATACGCTTCATCACCGAATATTTTCGGATAATCGCTTTCAATCACATCTACATTTACCGGCGTAAACGGATAAACACCCAACGTTTCGCAGGAATATCCCATAAGAAGATGAATCATTGTTGTATTTCCACTAATGACCATTTTCTCTGTCGAAATATTCTTTCCATATAAGAGTGTATCAATTCCCTTCCTCAAATCTCCCAGAATACTCTGTTGCAACGCTTTCCTTTTCCCTGCATTGGAAGCGCTGATTCTGCTGATTACATCTGCGCCGTAGGCTCTTTGATGATTGACCGTCACATACGTATCCAGGATACTTCTGCTTTCCAGTCCCACAAGCTGCATTGCGATCGTAGTGGTACCGATATCTACGGCAACTCCATAATGCGCGTCTCTTAAAATCTTTTCTTTTTGCGAAGTATTCTTCTCTCTAACTTTTTCCTTGATCTCATGTTCCGATACAACAAGAAAATGTTCCTCATCTTCAAGCGAAACGACACAGCCTTGCTCCGGAACCGCCTTGCATGCAAGGCGATATCCCATATCTAATTCCTGTTTGCTAAAGAAATGCGCTTCCTCCTTTGTCGGAACCGTTTTTCCCTTCTTAAACCTGACTTTACACTTTCCGCAAGTTCCTTTTCCTCCACAGACCGCCGGTATACAGACTTCTGCATTTTGAAGAGTTTCCAACAAAGTTTTTCCTCGTATCCCTTCCAGCGAAAAACTTTTGCCATTCTGCTCTACCGTAATCGGATACAAACTCTGCTTCCTCATACTGCACTCCACTCTATCGCACTTTCCGCAGTCATGGGCCGTATTATATGATGCACATCCTTCTTTTAATATATAAATTTGACAATTGGATTTCACAGGTTCCATCATATAACTCTCTTTCATTTCCATTCCCAGTTCTTCTCTGGCATGTGTCACTTTCCAAGCGATTCGCTGTGCTTTCATCGGAATGTCCCGCGGCGCCTCCAATCGTTTCAAGACACCATAATTCTTCTCTCGACACAGTTTGACGACAAGTTTTTGAATCTGTTCATCCATTCGAAACATATATTCATCCGCAATAGCATCTGCAATCATTCCTTTCACATAGAACCCTTGCTCAAAAAGTTCTGATACAAAACAACTGATTTCTCCACCGACAGTTTCCATACAAAACAAGCCTTCTGTATTTTCTCCCGCATATCCCGACATCCCACACTCTGCCAGATCTCCAAACACGAGAACGGCTGCCGGGAAAAGCATTTTACAAGCTTTCTCAAACACTTCTTCATATTCCTTCAAAACAGCATCGTACACAGGACTATCCGGGTGGCAGTCAATTAAACGCAATACATTTTCTTTGTTAATCTTGATATCAAAATCTGTTATTTTCATCCATTCATCCTTATCTTCTTAAAAATCAAACAGTGACAACTGATTGGATTCCGGAAGATTTCCAAACAAACCTAAATCCGCCATAAAATCAATGACCGTCTTACTGACTTTCGTTCTTTGTCTGAAATCATCCCTGGACAAATATGCCCCGTCTTTTGCTGCTTCTTCCACCGCTTCAGCCGCTTTGTCTCCCATTCCTTCAATACTTGAAAGAGGCGGCATCAATTTTCCATCTATAATCTGAAATTTGTTTGCCTTCGCAGTATAAATATCAAGCGGCAGGAATTCAAATCCTCTCGCATACATTTCCTGTACAATCTTCATATCTTTTAAAACATCCTGTTCTTTCTTACTGAGAGAATCAGAACGCTTCTTGTAATCCCGCAAATAGAATTCCACTTTTTCCCTTCCCTGGCACATAATCTCATACGAAAATGCCGATGCACGGATACTAAAATATGCCGCATAGTAAGCAAGCGGATAATTCACCTTGCAGTAAGCAATACGGTATGCCATCATAACATATGCCGCCGCATGCGCTTTCGGGAACATGTATTTAATCTTCTCGCAGGAACCGATATACCAATCCGGAACCCCATGCTCTGTCATATCCTTTTTATATTCCGGCCATTCTTTACATTTTCCTTTTGCAACCGTTCCTTTACGCACACGTTCCATAATCGTAAAGGACTCTTCACTATCCAGTCCTTTATTGATCAAATAGGTCATAATATCATCTCGTGTACAAATTGCCGTGGAAATGGTGGCTTTCCCCTCCTGGATCAATGTCTGCGCATTATTCAGCCACACATCCGTTCCATGAGACAGACCGGAAATACGGATCAGATCCGAAATCGTCTTCGGCTTCGTGTCTACCACCATTTGAATAACAAAATCCGTACCAAACTCCGGAATTCCAAGACATCCTACCGGACATCCGCCAATATCTTCCGGTTTGATTCCAAGAATCTCTGTTCCCGCAAAAAGAGCCATTACATCCGGATCATCCAAAGGAATTTTCGTCGCATCAAATTTCTCTCCATTTAGATCTGTGATCAAATCTTCCAGCATGCGGATGATCGTCGGATCATCATGACCGAGAATATCAAGCTTCAACAAGTTATGGTCAATGGAGTGGTAATCAAAATGTGTTGTAATAATATCCGTCGTCATATCATTTGCCGGATGTTGTACCGGCGTAAATGAATTGATATTTTCACCATGAGGCAGTACAATGATACCTCCCGGGTGTTGTCCTGTACTTCTTCTAATTCCTGTACATCCAAGTACGATTCGCTCAATCTCACATTTTCTCTTTCTCGCGCCACGCTCTTCATAATAATTCTTCACGAAGCCATAAGCCGTCTTATCTGCCAGCGTACCGATAGTTCCCGCACGGAACGTCTGTCCCGTTCCAAAAATCACCTCGGTATACTTATGGGCGTTGCTCTGATAATCTCCCGAAAAATTCAAGTCAATATCCGGCTCTTTGTTTCCTTTGAATCCAAGGAACGTTTCAAACGGAATATCAAATCCATCCTTTGCAAGCGGTTCTCCACAAACCGGACATTTTTTATCCGGCATATCCCAACCGGACAGACCGGAATACGCACGCACTTCTTCCGATGTAAAATCGCTATAATGACATTTCTTGCAATAGTAATGGGGACTTAATGGATTTACCTCCGTGATCCCCGCCATGGTAGCAACAAACGAAGAACCAACAGAGCCTCTGGATCCAACCAGATAGCCGTCTTCCACAGATTTCCATACAAGCTTCTGCGCAATAATATACATAACCGCAAATCCATTGGAAATGATGGAATTCAGTTCTCGTTCCAATCGTTCCACAACGACGTCCGGAAGATTTTCCCCGTACATGCTGTGTGCTTTATCGTAACAAATATCACGCAAAGTCTGATCCGAATTTTCAATAACCGGCGGACATTTATCCGGACGCACGGGAGACATTTTTTCCACCATATCCGCAATACGGTTCGGATTGGTGATCACGATTTCTTCCGCCTTTTTGGAACCAAGATATTCAAACTCTTCCAGCATTTCTTCCGTCGTGCGAAGATATAGCGGAGCCTGATCATCCGCATCATCAAATCCTTTTCCGGTCATGATAATCCTTCGATATACTTCCGTCTCCGGATCCAGGAAATGCACGTCGCACGTTCCTACTACCGGCTTTTTAAACTGTTCCCCGAGTTTTACGATTTTCCGGTTTAAATTACGGATATCCTCCATAGAATTAACATTGGATATTTTGTTACTTTCAATCATAAACTTATTGTTTCCAAGAGGTTGAATTTCTAAGTAATCATAAAAGTTTACAATTCTTGCAATCTGCTCCTCTGATTTATCATCCAAAAGGGCACGATACAATTCTCCTGCCTCACAAGCACTTCCAACGATCAGTCCTTCCCGGTATTTCATCAATTCACTTTTCGGGATACGCGGTACACGGCTGAAATATTTCAAATGAGACATGGAAATCAGCGTATAAAGATTTACCCTTCCCAAATCGTTTTTCGCCAAAATGATCACATGATAGGAGGTCATTTTCTTCACTGCATCCGGGTTCGTTGCACCGAATTCGTTGACATCTTTTAAGGTCGTAATCCCCCGTTCTTTCAACATTTCTACAAATTTCACAAAAATTTCTGCTGTAGCAGCCGCATCATCCACAGCGCGGTGATGGTTTTCCAAAGATATCCCCAAGGTTTTGGCTACTACATTTAACTTATACCGGGACAACGTCGGAAGCAATACTCTCGCAAGAGCAACCGTATCTACAGACACCAGTTTCCTTTCCATGTTCTGCCTTTTCAAATTGGCTTCAATAAATCCCACATCAAATCCGGCGTTATGCGCAACGAGACTGGCGTCTCCGACAAATTCCATGAATTCCGGAAGCACCTTTTCAATGGCGGGCGCATCCATGACCATGGCATCTGTAATACTGGTAAGTTTCGTAATTTCAAAAGGGATCGGAATCTGTGGATTTACAAACGTACTGTACCGTTCCACAATCTTGCCATGCTCTACCTTAACTGCTCCAATCTCAATGATCCGGTCTCTTACAGAACTAAAACCTGTCGTCTCAATATCAAATACAACATAGGTATCATCTAAAGTCTCGTCCCCTGCTCCTACTGCAATATCCGTCATGTCATCTACCAGATATCCCTCTACACCGTAAATCACTTTAAACGGATCGTCTTTATCCAATGTTTCAATATAATGGTTGGCGTCCGGGAAAGACTGCACTACCCCATGGTCTGTAATCGCAATTGCTTTGTGCCCCCAGTCATGGGCACGTCTTACGATGTCCTTTACTTCTGATACACCATCCATATCGCTCATTTTCGTATGACAGTGAAGTTCCACACGTTTGACCGGACTTGTGTCCATTCTTGTCGTTACAAAATTAGGAATTTTCTTAATGCCGGTAACCGAACCGATTGTCAGCTCTCCATCAAATTTATCAATCGTTGTTACTCCCTTAATCTTAAGGAATGCGCCTTCTTTTACTTCGGAAAGAATCTCCGGAAGCTGCTCGTTTCTTGTAAACATTTTTACCATGATCGTATCTGTAAAATCTGTCACAGCAAACATAATGATACTTTTCTCGTTCCTGATCTCCCTTGTTTCAAAACTGATAACTTTCCCGCGAATGGTAATCTCGCCCATTTCACCAACCACCTGTGAAAGTTCAATCGGTTCGTCCTCAAAAGCGCGTCCATAAACCACAGTCGGATCATCTGATCTCTTGACCGGCTGATATTCTCTTTTCTTAAATTCACTCTTCTGAAATGTCTTTTTCTCAAATTTAGCAGCCGGTTTCCCTGCTTCTTTTGCTGCCTCTTTCTGTTCTTTTTTCTCTTCTCTTGCTTCTTTTATTTCCTGCACATGTTCCTTATGCCTTGCCATATTTCCATCTACAATGGCATTGATCTCCTGCTGAAGCTGAAGTTCATTATATTTCTTATATTTACTCTCCTTTGCCTCCTCATAAATCACACGCACATGTATCGGAACATTGCATCGCTCATTAAATACTTTCTGAATCAGTGATGCAATGGCCTCCTGTTTCCCTTGTGCTATCACACTGTCTTCCATAGTAAGACAGAGGGTATTTCCTTCCTCAAACCGGTATTTTGTATTCAGGAACATGTTATATTCTACCATGCTCCTTCCTTTCAGTTCATCCAAAATGCTGTCTCTGTATTCCCGCATAAGATTTTCTGGAGTATACTGTCCGGAAAGCATAAAACTTTCAAAAATATGAATATCAATCTGCATGCTTCCAAACAACTGCTCCTTAATCATTCTTTCCATCTCAAAAACACGTGATTTACGGATCAAATGCGTACTCAAAAGATATATTCTCAGACAATCTTTTGAGGAAGTAGTTGAAACTTTCGTCACTTCCACTTCCTCAAATAAATTTCTTATATTCTGTTCCGCTTTTAATGATGGAAATACATCAAAAAACCGTTTTCCCATTCTATTTTCCCCAATTTAAAAGTTCTTCTCTTAATGTTTCCAGTAGTTTGTCTTCTTTGACTTTTTTCACAATCTCACCTTTTTTGATCAAAAGCCCCTCACCGATTCCTCCTGCAATTCCAATATCGGCTTCTTTCGCCTCCCCGGGACCATTTACAACGCAGCCCATAACAGCCACCTTGATATCAAGAGGAATGTCCTGCACCATCTCTTCCACCTGGTTTGCAAGTCCGATGAGATCAATTTTCGTACGACCGCATGTCGGACAGGATACCACTTCAATTCCTCCTTTGCGAAGTCCGAGCGTCCTTAAAATCAGTTTCGCCGACTTAATTTCCTCTAACGGATCTCCCGTTAGCGATACTCGGATCGTATCGCCGATACCTTCATGAAGGATAATGCCAAGCCCTACAGAAGATTTGATATTCCCCGAAAGAACTGTTCCCGCTTCCGTAATTCCCACATGTAACGGATATTGACACTGTTCGGCAATCAATTCATGTGCTTTCACACACATCAATACGTCCGAAGACTTAATGCTGACCACAAGATTATCATATCCCAGTTCTTCTATCATCCGTACTTTATCTAAAGCACTTTCCACAATCCCTTCCGCGGTAACTCCCCCGTATTTTTCTACAAGGTTTTTCTCTAATGATCCACTGTTTACACCTACTCGTATCGGAATGTTGTATTCTTTCGCCTTATCTACAACTGTCTTTACTCTGCTAATATCTCCGATATTCCCGGGATTGATCCGAATCTTATCTGCTCCGTTTTCAATCGCCGCAATGGCTAGTCTGTAATCAAAATGAATATCTGCTACTAAAGGAATATGAATCTGCTTCTTGATCTCTCTGAGAGCTTCCGCCGCTTCCATCGTAGGAACTGCACAACGAATAATCTCACATCCCACTTTCTCAAGTGCAAGTATCTGTTTCACCGTTGCCTGTACATCTTCTGTCCTCGTATTTGTCATAGACTGGATCGCAATCGGATTGCCTCCTCCGATTGCTACATTTCCAATATGAATTACTTTTGTATCATCTCTTCTCATATCCGTAGACCTCCTAAGGAATTTCCTATGTGATAAAACAGGGGACGCTATTTGCATAATCACGTCCCCCATTGGTTCTCTTATTCTTTTTCAAATACCATCTGATCTCCATATTCCCGCTCAGACAATGTAAGTTCTCCTTGATTCATGTTGTAATCAAATGTATTCTCCAACACACCTGCTTCTGCAAGGATTGCATCTTCTGTAAGCTTGCCATCTGATGCTTCCACAGTAGCTTTTATCTCCTCTTTGTCAATCTTAAACGCGATGGTTTTGCCTTCTTTCTCAATGGTATAATTCAAATTTAGTTTTACATTGGATGTCTCTCCCACCTCTGACCAAAAGGCAGTTGCTGATCCTCCTTTATGAATCGTCAGCTTCAGATTGCTTTCTTGACTTGCCCATGTACCTTCCAGCGGATTCCCCGCAAATAATGTAAATAGGAAGTAAGCTGCCACAATAATTATGACAACCGTTGCAACTGTTGTTACAATCCGCCATGCTTTACTTCTCTTTTCTTCATCATTTTTCGCTATCATCATGTCGCATTCCCCTTTAACTGTCTTCTTACTATAAATTATAAGGAGTTTCAGGGGGAGTGTCAACGGGAGAAATATTAACAATGTTTTACGATACTGTCATTTTTATAAGAATAATGCTCAGTTAAATTTCATTCTCCTCTTTTTCTTACCTAGGTAATGTAGCAGAAAAGAAATATCTTTCTCCTACATAATAACATTCCACATAATATAATGGTCTATTATCCTCTAGTAAAGTTGTACATTCCATTTTCAAAATGGGAGAATCGTGACTTATTTTTAGGTATTCCTGCAAATTTGAATTTGGCAATTCAGCGTCTAAACGTATTTTCCCATTTCCAAGTTTTAAATGGTATACATTTTCATACAAGTTATATAACGAACACTTATCATCTAAATACTTTTGCATATCCGGACATAATTTTTGCGGCACATATGTTATTTCATAAGCAATCGGTTGTCCGTCTCCTTTTCTTATTCTTATGATTTTGTAACATTTTTCTTCCGATTTTAGTTCAAGCGCGTGTGCAATATGTGCTCTCGAGATTTTCCTCAATTCAACAGATATAAATTCAGAAGAAGGAACAATTCCCCTGACTTTCATCTGTTCCGTAAAACTTTCAAGTTTTGCCAAAGTATAATCAAGTTTTCTTTGTTTTACAAACGTACCAATAGCCTTTTTCCTTACAATATATTCTTCTGCTTCAAGTTTTGCAAATGCTTTGCGTATCGTATCTCTGCTTGCATGGTAAATATCCTGATATTCCTTTTCTGTCTTTAGTTTTTCACCAGACGCAATTTCACCACTAGTAATCTTTTCTTTGATATTTTGATAAATTAATAAATATCGATATTTATTTCCCTCCATAATATCTTCCCCATCTCTTTTTTATAAATCATATCAGAAAAATGTATGTTCCGCAATGTTGTCCACAATATCTATACACACAAATGAGGAGCTCCCCCGAGTTCCCCATTTAGATACTTATTTATTTAAACATTTAAAAAATTCTGTACGGCCGACGCTACCGCTTTTTCTGCCATTTTATCAATTGCTGTACCTACTACAAGAATATTGACTCCCGTCTCTTTAAACGCAGTATAGTTGTCCAAATTAATTCCTCCTTCCGCAAGAGTCGGAACATTAACCGCTTCTACCATAGCCATTAATCTCTCTTTTAATAGTGGATGAATCTGTCCTGCCTCAATTCCTTCATAACTCATTCCTGTCATCATACCAATCATATCTACGCCAATAGATTCCATTTGCTTTGCAACCTTTTCAACTTCCTCCGGTTTTTCTGCCGAAATGCCAAATGTATGAAAATCTGTAGGTAATCCTATATAAGCGTCTACGCAAAGTCCATATTTATGCGCCTGTTTTACTAATTCTTCCAGATCGTTTAAACTTGATTTATGTGTATGAAGTCCATCTGCCCCTGCTTTTGACATTTTCATAAAATCCTCTTCAAATAATGGAACAGGTACAACCTCTGTAAATCCACCCGGAATACCGACTGTAATATAGATATCATTTCCCACTACATTTCTAACCCCATGAGTCACTTCTGCCATTTGGTCTACTGTAATTTCATGACGGATTTTTTCCGCTTCATGCATTGAAGTAATTCCTTTGTATCCTCTTGCAAGAACGAGCGCAGGATGATTTGGCTCTAACATAGTTATCCCGGCATCTACAACAGCTTTTGCCATCCTTGCATCATCTCCTGTAATTCCCGTGCTTAAAATGGTATGCCCTTTCCCCTTTTCAATTGCCTTTTTTACTTTTTCCATACTAAACTGCATTTTTCTTTTCATGTCATTTTGAAACATCTCTTTTATCTCCTTTTTATATTTATGCTAATTTCTTTTGTTTCCCTTCATCCATTTTGTTACAAATTAACGTTAATATACAATGAATTGCTATGGCAAATACCATGCAAATAATTGTTGCCATAATCTTATCATTCGACATAAATGGAGCCATAAAGCATGGCACATACGCTGTACATTTCACATCAAAAAGGCCAATCACAAGTCCTGTCATCGTAGAAGCAGCAATTGTAGAGGCAAACACTTTTTTACTTCCAAACATAAATGGATATGCAGCTTCTGCAAAAGTACCAAATGCTAGATTAATAATAATATTGGGAATGCATGCAACCCGATCACTCGATTTTCTAGGTGCTACAATATTTGCAAGCATAATACCTGCACATCCCATAATCAAACAGCAAAGATCAATGCATCCAAGAAAACTGTACCCCGCTGATTCCATTTCTAATAATACGATTGGAAGAATTGCCGCATGATAAACACCACCTATGATCGCAAACCAAATTGCAAAACCGGCAATTGCTCCTGCAAGAATTGCATTATAATTTAGTGCCCAATCTATCGCAAATTTAATTGCTTCCCCCATCCATGCCGCAATTGGCGCGATCGCATACATTCCAATTAGTCCTGATATAAGTCCAGAAATTCCACCCGACGCAATATTAGCTGTCGTTCCCGGAACTTTGTATTTAAAACATAATGAAATAATATAATAAGCAAGAACTCCGGCAATAATCCCTACAAGAAGCCCTCCAATAATTCCGCCATCTACAGAAAGCGCTCCTCCGACAATTCCTGCTACAATCCCAACTTCATCAAGGCCAGAAATTTGTTTTGCTGCAATTGCCGCTAATACAACCGGAAGAAATCCTACCAGTGTATTGAATATTTCTTCCAGTCCATCAAGGCCTGGTATTTTGCTAAGTGCCAAACATAAGGCCATCGCAATGAATCCCGGCATAGATGCCATCATAATTCCTCGGAAATTTATCCGCTTCCATACATTTCCTTCTTGTATTTGAGTATTTCCTCCTCCAATAACCGGACTATATTTTAATTTCCACTCTTTTGCAAAGGCTGAAATTGCAGAAATAGCTCTCGTCCTATTTGTTGTTCCAGTTGTTCCAGAAGCTGCTATAACTTTACACCCCATTGTTTGAGTATTGGCCATTGAAGTTCCTCCCGTACCAGCTACTGGAATATTCTTTTTACTTGCTTCCGTTAATGCTTTTTTATTGATTCCTTTAGGATCACAGCTTAAAAGCATTATTCCATCTATCTTTCCCTCCACTATAAGTTCTGCAAGCTTTTCGTCATAGTATTCCGCTTTCTCATTAATTTCCTTCAATGTTTTTTCTTCACTACACTCAATTGTATTTTTTTCTTTTAGTGTCCATAATCTTGCTTTTGCATCCAAAGAAATATTATCCATTGTCATATTTGTTCCGACAAATTGCACATAATCAACTTCGATTCCTGCTGAATCTGCCTGTATAAAAATTTCTTCCATCATCTTTTTTGGATCACTTCCGCCTTGATTATAAAGATTTCCTCCACTACTTCCAATAACCGCAAGTTTTTTCATTTCCCTTTCCTCCTTTTTCGTCCGTCAATT
Source organism: Lachnospiraceae bacterium EP-SM-12S-S03 (assembly GCA_020540725.1). Classification (GTDB taxonomy): domain Bacteria; phylum Bacillota; class Clostridia; order Lachnospirales; family Lachnospiraceae; genus Faecalimonas. Next base: position 5,961 of record JAJBSL010000038.1, on the reverse strand, counting down.
AACTATGTATATAGTTTATTATAATGTACGTACATTGTAAATATGCTATTTTTACAATTTTATTTGTTAATTTTGTATATTTTTTACAATAATTTCTAACTTTTTTGTTCATTAAACACATTAATTGGACGATGTGTTTTTTTAATCCATACAAATGTATGGTTTCAAATGTATGTCTTTATATTACAAAAATAGCGACCAATTCATATTTTTAATAGTATTATGAATTAACCGCTATTCTTTTTCTTATTTTTAATTTTTTAAAATAATTGTTTTACAACCGGATAAATATTTTTAAACTTTCTGTATCTTTCTTCATATTTTCCGACCAGCTCTTTTTCCGGTTCTACCGTACTTGCCACCTTGACTAACCGCTTCGCTGCGGTCTCTACATCCGGATATTCTCCACAGCCTACTGCCGCAAGAATTGCGCCTCCCATAGCCGGTCCTTCTTCATTTTCCAAAACATCCACTTTCAGATTCATCACATTTGCAATAATCTTCTTCCAAAGCGAACTTTTTGCTCCGCCACCACAGATTTTTGTTCTCTCGATTTTTATACCAAGACTTCTTGCAACTTCCAGAGAATCCCGAAGTCCAAATGCAACTCCTTCCAACACAGCCTGCGTCATTTCTTCTCTTGTTGTGTCCATGGACATCCCGATAAACATAGCCCTCGCATTCGGATCATTGTGAGGAGATCTTTCTCCCATCAAATACGGAAGGTAGAACACCGAATTTTCTCCTAGCTTCGTGATGCCTTCCTGCTCTTTTTGGTAATCTTTTGTTTTTAAAATTTCTTCTGACCACCACTTATTGCAGGAAGCCGCACTTAACATACATCCCATCAGATGATAATGTCCGTCTGCATGTGCAAACGAATGTAGTGCATTGTGTTCATCCACTCCAAACGTATTGCTGGAAATAAAAATCGTACCGGAAGTTCCCAAAGAAATATTACACATTCCGTCTCCCACCGTACCGGTACCTACCGCTGCCGCAGCATTGTCTCCTGCGCCGGCAATAATTTTGACCGATCCCGGCATCATAAGCTTCTCTGCAATTTCTTTTCTTAAAGTTCCAACCACTTCATAACTTTCATATAACTTCGGAAGCTGTGTTTCCTTAATTCCACAAATCTCCAGCATCTCTTTTGACCAACATTTGTGCTTCACATCCATCAGAAGCATTCCCGATGCATCCGACACATCTGTACAGAATTGTCCGGATAAGCGATAGGCAAGGTAATCCTTCGGAAGCATAATTTTACAAATTTTTGCAAAATTTTCCGGTTCATTTTCTTTCATCCAAAGTATCTTAGGCGCCGTAAATCCTGCAAATGCAATATTGGCTGTATATGTAGATAACTTTTCTTTTCCAATCACTTCATTTAAGTAATCCGTTTCTTTCTCTGTTCGTCCATCATTCCAAAGAATTGCAGGACGAATCACTTGATCTTCCTCATCAAGAACTACCAAGCCATGCATCTGTCCACCAAAACTGATTCCTGCAATCTGTGTTTTATCACATTCTGCCGTCAGCTCCTTGATTCCTTCCATAGATTTCTCAAACCAATCTTCCGGATTTTGTTCTGACCACCCCGGATGCGGAAAAGAAATTGGATATTCTTTTGAAACAATTTTCTTTATATCTCCCTTTTCATTCATCAAAAGCAACTTTACAGCTGACGTTCCTAAATCTACACCGATATATAACATATTTATTTCCTCTCTCGTATTATAAAGTAGTAGTATTTATAGACCCTCTCCAAGGTCTGTATGCTATTTCCATCATAACCATTCTTTACCTTTTCTACAGGTATGGTTATGATATATAAGATGCTGTGGACTGGTGTTTCCTCTCTACCACTTTGATGGTTTCAGAAAGTGTCCAGCCACAGTCTCTTTGCTTGATTGTTAATCAGTTAGATACCGCATGACGGTTTATTTAGAACGAGTTCACAACTGCGAAGAGCAACTGTGGTTCTAAAACAGTGTCAAATATATTCAAAGGAGATTTGCCATGATTTATATTGGTATTGATGTTGCAAAAGACAAACACGATTGTTTTATCACAAACTCAGAAGGAGAAGTGCTTTTTAACGCATTTACTATTCCAAACAATGCGGATGGTTTCCATGACCTCTTTCAAAAGATTTCTTCCTTAACAAATGATTTTTCTAACGTAAAAGTAGGACTGGAAGCTACCGGACACTACAATTACAATCTGTTAGGTTTTCTCATTGATAAAGGTCTCCCCACCTTTGTCATCAACCCTTTGCATACCAATCTGTTTCGTAAAAGTCTTAGCCTTAGACAGACAAAAACCGATAAAGTGGATGCCCATACGATTGCTCTTATGATGATGTCTGGAGTAAACTTACAGTCCTACTCAAACACATCTTATCACAACGAAGAGCTTAAGTCATTAACCAGATACAGGTTTGATAAAGTACAAGAACGAGCAAAACTGAAAACTTCTATCTCACGCCTTGTTAACATCCTTTTCCCTGAACTGGAAAAACTTGTTCCTAGTCTTCACATGGTTTCTATATACGCACTCTTAGCCGAGTTTCCTTCTTCTGCTCAGATTGCTTCATGCCATCTGACTCGCCTCACAAATCTGCTGGCGAATGCTTCTAAGGGACACTACAATAAGGAAAAAGCCATAGAAATCCGAAATGCCGCCAAACATTCCATCGGTTCAAATATGCCTGCAAAATCTCTTGAACTAAAGCACACAATTCGGCTTATTCAGGAATTAACTTCTGAGATTGATGAAATAGAATGCTCCATTAAATCCATTATGGACGAAATCCGCTCTCCAATTCTTTCCATCCCCGGTATCAATTACCGAATGGGTGCGATGATCATTGCTGAGATTGGCGACTTCAACCGTTTTAGTTCCCCTGACAAGATACTTGCCTATGCAGGACTTTCTCCCTCTACTTACCAATCAGGTCAGCTTGACGGCTGTTATTCTCACATGGAAAAGCGTGGTTCCCGTTACCTCCGCTATGCGCTGTTTAATGCGACAAAATTTGTCTGCATTTGGGATAATCAGTTCTCTGCTTATCTTGCAAAGAAGCGTTCCGAAGGCAAACACTATAATGTTGCCATATCCCATGCTGCCAAGAAACTGGTCAGGGTTATTTACCAACTAGAAAAGTCAGGGCAGCTTTATCATAGAGCAGCATAAAATTTAACTTCATATCTCCTTTTAGAGCACCTGCAAAGATGCTCTTATTGTCATGCAGTTTTCAAGGTTCAAATATATCTGAAAAGCATTTCTGCAATTTACTCAAAAAATCTTCATTTTAACCTTGACTTTTAATAGTTAGACTTTTTATTAGGGACGTAGTAAAACTCAAAAATGGTATGTCCCTAACTTTAAAATGGTGTGTCCCTTTTTACAATTTGTGGTGTCCCCTTCAAATATTTACTCTATTATTTCTATATTTCGACTTGATTTTGATGCTATTTTTTTAGGGGACAGGGCTATTTACAAAAAGGGACACAGCAATTCTTTATTGGGGACGTAGTAAAACTACATTTAACTACGTCCCCAATAATTACCACGGATTTTCTGTCAAATAACGTACGCCTTTCGGCTGATTATACCCGATTTCTTCCACCGGAACTCCGATATATTTGAATACTTCAAATAATGCCTTTCCATATTTTCCAAATGCAACCGCTCCATGATGCGGGAAATTCTTTTCAATCAATACATGACGGTAGAATCTACCCATTTCCGGAATTGCAAAAATTCCAATGGAACCAAACGAACGGGTTGCAACCGGAAGCACTTCCCCCTGCGCAATATATGCCCGTAGTTTACAATCTGCCGTACTCTGCAATCTGAAGAATGTAATATCTCCAGGAACAATGTCTCCTTCTAATGTTCCTTGTGTTACCTCCTCCGGAAGCGCTCTTGCCATGATCATTTGATATTTCATCTCACAGAATGATAACTTCTTGGAAGCAGTATTCCCACAATGGAATCCCATAAACGTATCTTTCAATGTATAATCAAATTTTCCTTCTATATCCTCCGCATACAGATCTTCTGGCACTGTATTATTGATATCCAGAAGTGTTACTACATCCTCGCTGACAACCGTTCCAATAAACTCACTTAATGCTCCGTAAATGTCCACTTCACAAGATACCGGAATTCCCTGTGCTGCAAGACGGCTGTTCACGTAACACGGAACAAATCCAAACTGCGTCTGGAATGCCGGCCAGCATTTTCCTGCGATTGCTACATATTCTCGATACCCTCTATGCTCATTCACCCAGTCTTTTAATGTCAACTCATACTGTGCAAGTTTTGCAAGAATTTCCGGTTTCTTATTTCCTTCCCCTAACTCCTTCTCCATTTCTTTTACAATAGAAGGAATTCTTTCATCTCCTGCATGTTTGTTGAATGCTTCAAAAAGATCCAGTTCTGAGTTTTCTTCAATTTCAACACCTAAATTGTAAAGTTGCTGAATCGGAGCGTTACATGCAAGGAAATTAAGCGGGCGTGGTCCGAAACTAATGATTTTCAAACTATGAAGTCCGATAACCGCTCTTGCAATCGGAACAAATTCTTTGATCATATCTGCGCACTCTTCTGCAGTTCCAACCGGATATTCCGGAATATATGCTTTTACATTACGAAGTTTCAAATTATAACTTGCATTCAACATACCGCAGTATGCATCTCCACGCCCCTGTAGAAGATTGTCTCCCCGTTCTTCCGCTGCCGCAATGAACATTTTCGGTCCGTCAAAATGTTTGGCAAGTAATGTCTCGGAAATCTCCGGTCCAAAATTTCCAAGATATACAACCAGCGCATTACAACCTGCTTTTTTAATGTCTTCCAAAGCCTGTACCATATGAATTTCACTCTCCACAATACAGATTGGACATTCATAGATCTCTGCATCACCGTATTTCTCTACATAAGCTTTCATAAGTGCTTCTCTACGTGACACAGATAAGCTTTCCGGGAAACAGTCTCGGCTCACCGCTACCACACCGATTTTTAATTTTGGCATATTGTTCATAGTCTCATCCTCCTAAACTTATTTGAGTGTAATATTTTCTCCTCTTAATCCGCAAAAGGCACCTTCAATTTTTGCTTCTTCATGAGCAATCAACCACTTATTTTTCGCTGCCATAAGAATATCTTCGTCCTTTCCGGCTAACGAAAATGTGATTTCTGTATTTGTATCCCTTGGAAGTATGATCACGCACCGGAACCCATTCCCCTTTACTCCACACGGCGCATAATGAAGCGTTGTTGCGTAAAGCTCTACTGCTGTTCCTGCCGGCACATAAAACGCTTCCATTAAAGAAGTGTCATATGTAAAATCCTCTTTGATATCCTGCTGCCTTCCAAGCAATAAAATGATATCGTCTACTGCCACATCAACTTCTGAACATCTGTGATATTCCACAGCATTCAATGTTTCATTATGTCCATTGCAGTATCCAATCTGTATTGGAAGTCCCCCATACATGCGATTTTGGAATTCTTCTGCCACCTCAAGGTCTTCCAGTCTTTTCATAGATGGTACATACGTCACATCATTTGGCATTGGCGTATGTTTCATCTCTTTCAAAAGTTTCGAGCAATCCATCTCTCGAACTAACTTACCATATTTCTGAAAAGAAATATCTGTTACTTTTTGAATCTCCATTTTCTTTTTCCTCTTGCTCTTTATTTGTTTCGCACTATTTTTTATTATTATAACAAGTATCCTTATATATTTCTTCCAAAAACTTGTCTATGTAATGGCACTTTCTTGTCATTCCTCTCAAATTTTTACATTCAAACCAAAAGATTGTATCACTGCAAAATCACCGCGTACACGCGGTACTGTTAATATCTGATCTCCTATGTAGAGTAGGTTAGAGGGCTTCTGCCCTCTTTCCCCTCATCAAACCGTGCATGAGGTTCTCCCTCACACGG
>JAJBSL010000037.1 GCA_020540725.1 Lachnospiraceae bacterium EP-SM-12S-S03 | reverse complement strand
AAACGAAGGGGCAGTTCACTGGAATGTCAAAACTGCTTTTTCGTTTACCCCATCATCGATTCTAACCTAAAGAATTTAAGGTGGAATTTACAATGACAATAGAAGAAGTTTTTAGTGATTTATATGATAAATATGGTGAAGATTTTAACTGGTATATGCTTCCGTTAACACAGGCTGATGGAATGTTTGTTACTGAATTGAAAAATGAAATTGGAGAAGATCACTTCTTATATGACAAAAGAATTTGGGCAGTAGCAAAGTGCGAATCTAATGACGATGTGCTATATGTCACTAAAAATGGATTGGGCGAAGATGTCTATTATATTTTTCATTTGACTTACTCGAAACATAATTCGGACGGATTTCCTCGGTATGAGAGATTTGCAGATATATTTGCAGTAAAAGAGTTTTTGGAACAATCATATGTCAAGGATTATCTTTAACCAGCAAATATAAATTCTGATAAGGAGTTTTGATAATGAGAAGTTATGTGATTGAAGAAATATATGGGGATGGATATGAAAGATGGGCTAAAATTAAAATGGATAATTCTTTAGGAGGGGTATATGTCCATTTTATAGAATATGATGAATATCTTGAGAATACTAATATTCCAATCAAGAGAAAAAAGGGTGATATCATAAATGGTATTCTAAAAATAGATTTAGTAACCGAATTTAAAATCGTAGATGAAGATAGAAAAGGATACAATCAATCTATTAACAAATCTTCAAATATTACCGCAATAGCAACAGTAAAAAAAGTAGATGATAGCGATATTATTGTGTGTAGAATTGAAGAGTTAGGTGATGATATTATTGTGAAATTTGAAGAAGATGTAGAGATAGAAGTTAATAGTACAATAGAAGTAAATGGTTCACTAGAATTGGATTTTGAATAAGATAAGATGCAAAATTATAATTAGAAATTCATAATTTCACAGGTGTTTATCGCACCTCATAGAGTTTTAATAAAATCCTCCGAAATCCTTGAAAATAAAGGATTTATCGCAATCAGTCCACCTTATCCCTTTATATGATTTCACACAATGTTATCCTTGTTCTGCACAATCATAAGGGCAAAATCAAGGGCAGAAAAATCTGATAACACAATATAACAAAGTGTGGTAATCGGGAAACTGTGATGTATGTGCGAATAGATTATTTTGGAGGATAACACTATGGAGAAATATATTTACGATGAAAGCAACGGACTTTGGTATGAATTGCAGGGGGATTATTATATTCCTTGCCTTACTTTACCAACCGAAAAAGAAAACAAGCCTATCGGCTTATGGGGACAGCGACACAAACGCTATTTACAGGAATGCAAGAAAGCAGTTTACATCACGCTACTCACAAGTGGCAGATTGAACAGTTATCTTGCTGATATTGACGAACAGGCAACGGAGATGATGTTTCGATTGGTTGAGCAAATGGCTGATAAGGAGGGCGTTACTGAACAGCTCAAAACAGAACGCCCGATGTTGTGGGTTGGCAGAATAAACGAGATACAGGCAAGAGCAAGAGAAATCGTCAATGCAGAAATTATCTACGCATAGTAATGTAACGCTTATAAGATGAAAAAGAGGGTAGGCAGATAATATTTTTTGTCTACCCTCTTTGACTTGAAAACAGATACTAAATTGAGAAAACCTGCGTAAATACACTATCTCATTTCTGCAATTATTTTAAGACTTTATTGCACGAATTTTATAATAATGATAGAATGAATTAGTCAAAGCTAACTTGATTGATGTAAGGAGAGGTGTAATTATGTCTTTTTTTCAAAACACTTGTAAACCTAAAGGACTTGGCGGAAGCCTTATGGTTAATATGATGAATATAGGTCATTCTCCTATGGCAGAATGGGGATTGAAGCATATAAAAATTAATAAGAACGATATATCATTAGACGTTGGTTGCGGTGGTGGTGCAAATATAAAAAAACTATTAGAAAAAAGTCCAAAGGGTAAAGTTTTTGGCATTGATTATTCAGAGGTTAGTGTTAGAAAATCAAAAAAAGTTAATAAATTTGCAGTAGAAAGAAAGCATTGTGAAATTCTGCAAGGAAATGTGCAGGAACTTCCTTTTGCCAATGAAACCTTTGACTTAGCAACTGCTTTTGAAACAATATATTTTTGGTCTGATATTGACCAAAGTTTTAGCCAGATATATAGAGTGCTAAAAAAAGGTGGAATTTTTATGGTTTGTAATGAGTCAAATGGCGAAAATGACAAAGATAAAAAATGGACAGAGATTATAAAAGGAATGAAAATTTATACTTCCAAAGAGATTAAATATTCTTTGGAAAAAGCAGGATTTACGCATATAGAAACGAACAAAAATGCTAAAGGCTGGCTTTGTGTGGTTGCTCGAAAGTAAAACAATTTTTAAATTTTACCTGATATACTTAACGGATACGCTCACAATTTCAGCAACTGGCGAAGTAATCCCGTCATGCTTGCAAGCCATTCAAAGTCCCCGTTATCTAACAAGGGGCACAATTTACGAGAGCAAATGGACGAAACAGGCGAAAGTCCTTGAATATATGGGGGGTAAACGCACTTTCAAGGGGTGTTAACTGAAAGACGGTCATTTAACACCTTTTCAAACAAAAAGATAATGAAATTTACATCTCTGAGCAGACAGAAAATGATATTTGGATAGTGGAAAATAATATTGGGGAATTGACAAAGTTTTTGCGAGGTGCTATTATAACGATGTTATATAACAGTGTTATAAAAAGAGGATTAAAAATGAGCAACGAAGAAAAAACGACATTGCAGATGATTTTATCGGCTGCTATACAGGAATTTCTTGAAAAAGGCTTCACATCTGCTTCATTACGAAATATTGCTAAAAAAGCAGGCGTAACCACAGGGGCTTTATATGGCTATTATGATAGTAAAGAGGACTTGTTTGAAGCATTGGTAGGCGAACACTACAATTTTTTACTGGAACGATTTTGCAAGGCTCAAAAAGAATTTGCTGAAATTCCGCCAGAAGAACAACCTAACAATCTTACTTCTACTTCCGGCGAATGTATGTATGAAATGCTCTTGTATGCCTATGAACACTTGAATGAATTTAAGCTCATACTTTGCTGTTCGGAGGGAACACGTTTTTCAAAATTGATTGATGAAATGGTGGAAATAGAAACAAAAGGAACACATGATTATTTAGCAGTTCTTGAAAAGATAGGCAGACCTGCTCCCCCCATTGATGAACGGTTGGAGCATATCTTGATTACAGGAATGTTTAATACATTTTTTGAGCTGATTATACATGAAATGCCTCTTGAAGAAGCAAAGCACTATTTGAAAGAAATGAGAGATTTCTATACCGCCGGGTGGATGAAAATTATGGGGCAATAAAAATGAATAAATTCGTTAGGGCAATCTGCCCTATAATTTTTATACACAGGTTAGTTACTGCTAACTTCACAAGGGCAACACTAACTGAAATGAGGATATTGGAGGACGTTCATTTTGTTCTCGTATCATAAAAAATTTTCAAGGAGGTTTTATCAATGAAAAAACAGTCAAATCTATCAAGACTGATGGGTTATGCCGGAGGGCATAAGATATTGACCTATCTTTCTTGGGTACTGTCTGTAATGAGTGCACTGTTGGCTCTTGTACCTTTTTGGTATATATGGTGTATTATTCACGACATACTGGAGGTTTCCCCGGACTTCTCACAGGCGGAGAATGTCACAGGCTACGGTTGGTCTGCCGTATTGTTTGCAGTTATCTCTATTGTTGTTTACATAGCCGCTTTGATGTGTTCGCATTTGAGCGCGTTCCGGGTTGCCGCTAATATCCGAAAAGAGCTTATGCGCCATATTGCAGCATTGCCGCTCGGAGTAACGGAGAAGTATGGAAGTGGAAAGCTGCGGAGAATAGTAAACGGTTCCAGTGCTGCTACGGAAACGTATCTTGCACACAGGCTTCCCGACAAAGCGGGGGCGATTGCCACCCCTATAGGGCTACTTTTCCTGTTGCTTGCTTTTGACTGGCGGTTAGGGCTTTTAAGCCTTGTTCCCGTTGTGCTTGGTTTTCTGATTATGATGAAAATGACAGGAAAAGACATGGAAAAGCGAATGGAACAATATCAAAATGCGCTTGCCGATATGTCAAATGAAGCCGTTGAATATGTGCGGGGCGTACCCGTAGTAAAGACTTTCGGACAGACAATCTTTTCTTTCAAACGCTTCAAAAACGCGATAGACAATTACGAAACATGGGTAATCGCATACACAAAGGGGCTGCGTCTGCCTATGATGTTCTATACAACGGCAATTAACAGTGTATTCGCGTTTCTGATTGCCGGAGGTATTCTCTTTACAAGGGGCGGCGTAACAAATGAACTTCTGTTAAACCTTATTTTCTATATTGTGATTACGCCCGTCATTGGTACGACGCTCACAAAAATTATGTTTATGAGCGAGGACGCAATGATTGTAGGCGACGCAATTAACAGGATTAATGAAGTGCTGAACGAAAAACCATTATCTGAAAGCAGCGTGAATAATATCCCTAAAGATAATGGGATTACATTAGAACACGTTAGTTACAGCTATGACGGAAAGAAAAACGCGCTCAATGATGTATCTCTTTCCATAAAACCGGGGCAGACAGTCGCATTGGTAGGATCGTCCGGCGGCGGCAAGACAACGCTTGCAAATATCGTCACAAGATTTTTTGACCCGCAAAAAGGGCGCGTACTGATAGGGAATATCGACATATGCGACATTCCGAAAGAAACATTGATGAATAAGGTGTCCTTTGTATTTCAGAACAGCCGACTTATCAAAGCGTCCATATTGGAAAATGTGCGTATGGCAAAGCCTGACGCTACACGCGAAGAAATCGCCCATGCTTTGGAAGCTGCACAGTGCTTGGATATTATTGAAAAATTACCGAATGGCATTGATACGGTTGTCGGCGCAAAAGGCGTATATCTGTCCGGCGGCGAACAGCAAAGAATAGCGATTGCCCGCGCGATTTTGAAAAATGCGCCTATCATAATCCTTGATGAAGCGACCGCATTTGCCGACCCCGATAATGAGGTGCGCGTACAGCAGGCTTTATCCGCGCTTTCAAAGGGAAAGACCGTCATTATGATTGCACACAGGTTGTCGTCAATCACAGACGCGGATTGCATTTATGTACTGCAAGACGGTGAAATTGTCGAAAGCGGCACACATAGCGGACTGATAGAAAGAAACGGCATATTTACAAAAATGTGGAAGGATTATTCCGAAGCGGCAGAATGGAAGATTGCAAAGGAGGTAAACGCATGATTAAGACATTGCAAAGACGTTTTGCATTATCAAGACAGGGGGCTGTCGATTTGATAAAAGGCTGTATTGCCTGCGTCGTACAGGATATATCCTTTATGCTCCCTGTGGGATTGCTCTATTACTTTGTCATTGACACCATGAATGGGAACTTGAATGGAAGCCGCATTGCTTTTTATGCGGTTGGTTCTTTGGTTTGCTTATGCCTTATATTTATTGCGACTTGGTTTCAATATAACGCCACTTACTTAGCGACTTATGTGGAAAGCGGGGTAAGGCGTATATCCTTAGCGGAACGGCTACGCAAAATCCCGTTGTCCTTTTTTGGCAAAAAAGACCTTGCGGATTTAACCAATTCTATTATGGGAGACTGTGCTACGCTTGAAACTGCATTCTCCCATTATGTACCCGCATTGGCAGGCTCCCTCATTTCAACAACACTAATTGCAATCTGCCTTTTTGCTTACGACTGGCGAATGGCTCTTGCGGCGGTGTGGGTTTTACCGATTGCATTTACAATCACATTCTTTTCAGCTCGCATACAGGAATACTTCAACTGTAAATCTGTAGCGGCAAATGTCGCGCTTGAAAGCGGTGTACAAGAGTGTATCGAAAGTTTACAGGACTTGAAATCAAACAATGCGGAAGAAAGTTATCTGAAAGGACTTGACAAAAAAATTGACTATGTAGAAAAACGGCACATTATAACAGAACTTGGAACAGCACTTTTTGTTGTTTCTTCAACACTAATATTAAAGTTTGGAATTGCTACGGTTGCGCTTGTAGGCTCTACGCTGCTTATTCGTGGAGAAATTGATATTCCGCTGTTTTTTATGTTCTTGCTTGTAGCTTCAAGGCTTTATGCCCCGCTTGAAGGCGCATTGCAAAATCTTGCTGCGGTAATCTCTACGAAAACGAACATAGACCGCATGAACGAAATCCTTGACCAACCTATTCAGACAGGGGAAAATCAACTGATAAATAAAGGTTATGACATTGTATTCGACCATGTAGGATTTGCTTATAATACTGGGGAAACCGTATTGAAAGATGTGTCTTTTACGGCAAAACAGGGAGAAGTTACCGCTTTAGTCGGACCGTCCGGCGGCGGAAAAACTACGGTGTCGCGTCTTGCCTCGCGGTTTTGGGACATAAACAAAGGGAAGATTACTGTCGGTGGTATGGATATATCGAAAATAGAGCCGGAAACCTTGCTGTCTCTGTACTCTATCGTATTTCAAGATGTGACGCTGTTTAACAACACAATCATGGAGAATATCAGAATAGGCAGAAAGGACGCGACCGACGAAGAAGTAATTGCGGCGGCAAGACTAGCAAATTGTGAAGAATTTGCAGAAAAGCTCCCAGACGGGTATAACAGTATGATTGGTGAAAATGGTTGCGAATTGTCTGGCGGGGAAAGGCAGAGAATTTCAATCGCCCGCGCTTTTCTCAAAAATTCCCCTATTATCTTACTTGATGAAGCAACGGCAAGTCTTGATGTGGAAAATGAAACATTGATACAGGCTGCTTTGTCAAGACTGATAAAGGACAAGACCGTACTTGTTATCGCCCACCGTATGCGTACCGTAAGCGGCGCAGATAAAGTGGTTGTGCTTTTAAACGGTACGGTTGCCGAACAGGGAACGCCGGAAAAACTGATGAACACAGGCAAAATTTATCCGCATATGGTAAAGCTGCAAATGATTAGTCAGGATTGGGGAATTTAGATTTCTAACTGAAATTGAATGATATAGATTTCATATTTTCCCATTAGTGAGAAACGCAAAGAGGTCGACATTATGAAAACAGAATGGATACTTTGCCCTGTCTGCGGCAATAAAACCCGAACAATGATACAGGAAAATACTGAGATGAGAAACTTTCCTCTCTACTGTCCGAAGTGCAAAAAAGAAACAATCATCAATGTTCAGGATATGAAAATCACGCTTGCAGTCAGCAAATAATTATGTACCACCGCCGCTATGGGTAACACCATAACGGCGGTTTTTCCATATCTATCGGCTATCTCTGTCAATGGATTTTTTGCGCTGTCTTTGGGGTGGTTTCTGCCTATTTTTATCCTGTATCTCCCGCAAATGTTTTAATACGCTCTGCTTTTCGGGTGGTCTGCGCTGCTCTTTGGCGGCGGCTGACGGTTTCCTGCTGGTCTGACGCTCCCACTCGGCAAGGTCACGGCTGTACTGTTCCACAACGCTTTCCATTTCTCGGAAAGTACGCATGAACGCCTGCACATCGGGATAACCGTCCTCTTTCAGAATATCGGGCAGCATATCCAGTTTTGCAGCGATTTCCTTTTCCGTCTGCTGTATCTGCTCGGACAGGGCTTTACGCTCCTTGCCTTTGAAAAGCCCCTTTGTGTCTGCAAGCTGCGCTTTCAGTTTCGGGAGAACATCGTCCTGCAAACGGCGGATTTCCCTTGCGCCCTCCTGCGCCTTTATCATCAGATTTTTCATGCGTCGAAATTCCGCCATATCCATATCCAGCGTAGGCTTGGGCGGCATATCCTTTTCTCGGATAAGGCTTTGCAGAAGCTCCTTTGCCCTGCCGATAATGCTGCGGAACAAGGTAGGCAGCCAGCCCTTTTCTTTAATGGACTGACTTGCCTTTTGGTGGATTTCCTCTTTCTTGATTTCCAGTATCTTTGTTTCCTCAATCCCCGATAACAATGCCATATCCGCCGTCCTGTTCCATTCCTGCCTTGCGGCGTTGTCGGCTTCAATCTCGGCGGCTTTGGGATTGTTCTTACCGATTTTCTTGGTAGAAAGATAAACGCTGTTCTTATCAAATACCTTTAACTGCTGTTCGGGATCAGCAATATGGCGATTGATAAGGTCAGTGTAAATCTCTTTTACCTCCCGAAGAAAAGGCTCGCTTTTGAATTTATCATCTTTCACGGTAAAGAGGTGGCTTTCGTAAACCTCGCCCTTTTTAATGACGGTGCAGCCTTTTCGTATCTGTCCGTCCTCCCCTGTGATTTCTTTCTTGGTGCGTACCCTTTTGCCTGTTTCATCATAGAACACGCTGCGTGTGGCTATCTTGATGTCAGGTTCAGGAAGCAGCTTTCTTTCGCTGAAGATAAGGTGGATATGATAGTTTGTCTTGCGTTTGTTGTGGTGGAGGGCTGACACGCACTCTACACCATACCGCCTGTGGAACTCCTCCGTAAAATCTTCAAGGACTTCCTGCGGCTCGTATTTTGTATATACTTCGGGCAGGGCGATAATCAATTCCCTTGCTTCAATACATTTGCCCTCCGTACCGCTTCGCTTAAATTCCTGCTGGCTTTCCCTTGCAAGGTTACTCCAAAATTCATTGTCGGCGGTGCGGTAGGTGGCATAGAGATTTTCCTGTCTTGCGTGGCTTGTGATATAGGATATTCTTCACTTGACATTGGGTAGCTTTGACATCTGTATAAAACTGTGTCTTGCCATATACTCCTTCCTCCCGTGACGGGCATACTCTTTTTGCAACCGAGAAATCGGTTGCTGCTGTTTCGGCAGCGTAAGCAGACGGACAGCGAAGAAAACAGCGTGCTGTTTTCTTCTGTATCATAGCGGCGGTGCATTGTCCGAAGCTGTGATACATAGCCCCCTGCAAGGGCGAAATAACCAGAGTACAACTCGAAGATTTGTGCGAGGGGTGTATTTCGCTCTCAAACGCCGAGGGCTTGGAGAATGGTTATTCTACTTTGCGAACATCGTTTTCATTGAGCAGGTTTCTTCCCTGATTGACGCTCATAAATCGCTCTAAAGTATCCCTGCGGATAATCGCTTTTCTTCCGACCTTGAGGACGGGAAGTTTGCCCCAGTCTACCAACTTACGCATTGTATTTCTTCCGATACCCGTACATTCTGCGGCTTCTTCTATGGTTAAACCCATTTTGATGTTGCTCATTTTATCAACCTCCTTTCAAAATACGCATTTTGCAACTATGTATCTGTAATTATACTTATTTTACTATCTCTTGTCAACTTGTTTTGCAACTTATCAAGAAATATTTTTGCCTATTATTAAATTTATGGTTGCAAAATAAGTTTTTCTGTGCTATACTATCATCAATAGGAGGTGAAAACCTTGAAACAAGAAATTACATTCACCGCAAAACAGGTCGGTGAACGAGTGAAAGAACGCCGAACAGAGTTAAACTTAACAATGCCCGAACTTGGTAAGCGTGTCGGAGTAAACAAATCTACCATTCAGAGATATGAAGCGGACGGTGTAGACCCGAAGCGTACAATGATTATCAACGGACTGGCAGAAGCACTCCTGACCACTCCCGAATGGCTGACAGGACTTTCCGAAGATAAGGAATACGACAGCCACACTTTATGTGCAAAGGATATGGAGGAACATATCAAAAATTATCTTGATACCGTTTCTTCTGTGGTAAAGGGAGAACCGCACCAACAGCTGCTCACCACATTCCTCGGAAAGATGATTGACCTCTATACGGTTATGACTTATCACTTTGCAGACGCTATGGCTGAGGTTGACCGTGTAGCGGAGGACGAGGGCTTAAAGCAGTCCTTACGCCGCTATGCGATTGAGTCAGGGGCGATTATGGAAAGAGTTTACCGTAAAGAAATGGAACTTCCTATCGAGAATATGAAGCAGTTTTTAGATGGAATTTTACATATCTACGATGAGGGACGCACCGCTGTAAAGATGGGCGACCTGTTCGGGATAGTGACAGCAGCCGAGGAAAGGGTTGCTGAAAAAGAAAAATTCCGTGGCACTTTGACAAGTGAAAATGCCGATTGACATTCATCGGCATAAGTGACACTATTACTTTACGCACACCATATGTCACAGTCCCGATTGCCACGGATAGAAAGGAGAAATTTATCTATGGCAAAAGGTTCTGTAAGAAAAAAAGGTAAAAAGTGGTACGCACGCTTCTATATCGAAGATGAAAGCGGCAGAAAAGTACAGAAAGAGTTTGTGGGAACAGAAAGCAAGTCTGAAACAGAAGCCCTGCTCAGAAAAGCAATCGCTGACTATGAGGAAAAGAAGTTTGTCGGGAAAGCCGAAAACATCACGGTTGGCGAAATGCTGGATATGTGGGTAGAGGAAGAACTGAAGCCCGGCAGCCTTAGCAACGGTACGGTTATGGCATATATGGCGGCAGTCAAAAAGATTAAAAAATATCCCATTGGCAGCCGAAAACTGAAAACCGTGACTGCCGACCATTTACAGTCGTTTATCGACCTGATGAGTTACGGAGGGATAAATCCTGGCGGTACAACTTCAAAGCCGATGAGTAAAGGCTATATGCTGCAATTCTCGGCGGTACTGCAAAATTCATTTCGTTTTGCTGTATTTCCGAAAAGGCTGATAACCTTTAACCCGATGCAGTATGTGAAGTTGCGTGGCAGAAAAGAGGAAACAGATATTTTCTCGGACAGCGAAGAAGATATTGTTCCTGTTCCTACCATTACACACGGGGAATACCAAAAACTGACGGACTTCTTAACCCAAAAGAAACACCCTGCGTTGCTTGCGGTGCAGATAGCCTACTATGCAGGCTTGCGTATCGGAGAGGTCTGCGGTCTGACTTGGCAGGACATCAACCTTGACGAGCAGTATCTAACCGTAAGACGCAGTATGCGGTACAATGGCACAAGGCATAAGCACGAAGTCGGCACGACAAAACGCAGTAAAGTCCGTACCGTTGATTTCTGTGACACATTGGCGGACATCTTACGGAAAGTAAAAACAGAACAGCATAAAAACCGTTTCCTTTATGGCGAACTGTATCATCTGAACTACTGTAAGACGGTCAAAGAAAAAGGGCGTACTTATTATGAGGTTTACAGTCTGCAAAGAACACAGGAAACGCCCGAAAATGACAGAGAATTATCCTTTGTCTGCTTAAAAGAGGACGGTGCTTTTGTTTCTGCAAGTGCAGTCGGTCAGATTTGCCGCAAGGCAAAAGCAGAGGTTGAGGGATTGGAGGACTTTCATTTCCACACACTCCGCCATACCTACACAAGCAATCTGCTTTCGGGCGGTGCAAAACCCAAAGATGTGCAGGAACTTCTCGGACACTCTGATGTCAGTACCACAATGAACATTTATGCCCACTCTACCAGAGAAGCGAAGCGGACTTCCGCAAGGCTCTTGGATAAGGTTGTGGGCGAAGCATAAAAAATTCCCTTGTTTCGGCTCATAAGGGCAAAAACAAGGGAAAATACATAAGGTTTTGATATTTAATAGGCGGTAAGCCTTGAAAAATCAAGGAATTTCGGAAGATTGAATTTTTAATTCAAATTAGACAGAATAATTCCGAATTCCAGTTTATAGAACTGTGTTAAATCATAAAATCACATTGAGGTGGCAATTATGCGATATAAAAAAATTGTATTGAGTATTATAGCAAGTGTGCTTGGTTTAGGGCTGTTAAGTGGTTGTGGTGGTTATTCTCATGATTTTAATTCAAGTGAAGAAGCACAAAAATATGTATTAGCAAAATTAAAGGACAAATACAATGAAGAATTTACCATTAAAGAAGTGAAGAAGTACAAAGAAGAAAAAATTGGATTGAATTGGATTAGCGTAGAAGTTTCTAGTAAAGAAAATTCTTCTCAAACTTCTACTGTATATGCACGAAATACTGGTCTTTTTAAGGATGGTTATCATGTTTATTACTATTCTGATGAAATAGAAGAACTTGCAACTCCTTTATTTCAAGATAAGCCTTTCATAAGAAATTATCAACTTGAAGTACAAGGGCATACAACAACGACAGAATGGAATGGTAAGGAAAGTGTAGAAGAATATCTGAAAAAAAGAGAATATGAAATAGAAACAAGCATATATCTTAATGATGGAAAAACAGACGAGGAATATGCAGAAGAAATTTCCCATATCATGCAGGAAATTGTAGAAAGTAATTTGGTTTTTAATATTTCAGTATATACAAATGATGATAACATTATTTTCTATTCTCTACCAGAACAGCACAGTCAACCAGATGTAGAAGTGATTTTAGAAAAAATGGAAGATGTGAGAAGTTTACAAGAAACAAAAGAAGATTACAAAGAGTGGAAAAAACAAAATCAAAATAATGCAAAAGATTAAGAGTGGAAATATTTGAAAAAAATGGTGACTATTTGTATTTAAGAGAAGAAGGAGGATTTTAGTATGCAGAGAAATAAATCAAATGAAATAGCAAGAGATATAATTAGAACAGCCAAGGAAACATTTAATGAAAGGATAAATAATATAACTCTTTTTAATCTTACAGATGAGCCATATAAAATGTACGATATATAATTATTTTGTGCTTGTATTCAATTATGATAGAGGGCATTTTGGATGTAATATAGTGTGTGGAGATGATGCTATTGCGTTACCAAATGATATAGAGTGGGATAATGATTGTGATTTTTCTGCATTTTGGAAAAATGTAGATGAGCAGATAAGATTACGAATACCAGATAAATATTTGCAGGCATATGGTTGGTTATAAATTTAATTATGTCTCCATATATAATGGTCTCATAAATGTTGTAGGACTAATGTACAATCCAATATTCCTAGCGTTGCTAAACATTAAATCTGAAAAAGCGTATAAATTATGTAGACAAAATTTGAATAAATGGATAGGCAGTCTGGTTGTTGATCAGGCTGCTTTTTGCATAAAAATTTTTATGATGTCATGTGTAAAAAAATATATACAAGAAATATCTGATAATATATAATTCTATTATAAATTATCGACAAAGAAAAGGAGTGCTATTTTGATGAAATATATACGGATTTACACAGAATCAAAGTCAATGAACAATTATTATTATGAGGAACAGACCGGAGAAATGTTCATTCTTGAGCAAAGCAAAGGTGGAAACGGGCTTTCTGTTGGAATCATTGCCGGAATTTCACTTGTGATATATGCGTTTGTAAGGAAAATAGAAAAGCCGATTTCTTTTGATGCAAATCTGTTGTATTGGATTTCTGTGGGGATCGGAGTTGCGTTAGGCGTACTTATCGCTGGATATATGCTAAAACGTGCAAAAAGAAAAATTGAAAAAAATGTAAGAATCTATCCCTGTGGACTAGAAGAAAAGCAGGCAATGGCAAAACAGAATCACAGATATTTTTTTACATACATTTTTCTGATTCTTGTCATGGTTGGGATATGTGTAGTCTCTCATTTCCTAATGATATGGGTTGTCCCATCTGTCCTGATATATGCTTTTTTTAATTCGTTGATGTGCTTGTTGACGATTTTACTAACAATCGCTTTTATAGGAAATCATCCCATAAAGGGATGGAAAATTGCAAGTAGAATACTGAGAGGAGAAAGGTAATGGCATATTTAATTCCAACTTTATATGTAATTGTATCTTATACATTTTTTCTTTTACCCGGTTTATTTGATCATGTAATGGAATTGAAGATTCTTTCAATTCTTTTACCGTTTATTATGGGAGTTGTTAATTTGATTACTGTATTAACCGTAGGAAGAAAGTGGACAAGAAAAACACTGTTAAACTGTACGTTGATTATTAAATATGGCTTGATTCCATTTTATTTGATTGGAGGAAGCATTACGATCGGCGTAACGGTTGCGGCATTATTTCCATTACCGTTAATGGCATTGCTTGGACTTGTAACGATTGTTTTTTTGATTTTCGGCTATGGGATTTTATTAGGGGCATCTCCCTATGCACTTGCATATATCATAAAGTCGTGCAAAGAAGGAAAACACTCGAAAATAGTGGCAATTTTGTCCGGTATCTGTCAGTTCCTTTTTTCGTTTGATGTGATATCCATAATGATACTGACAATAAAGGAAAAGCATTTGGTCAAAACAACAATCTGTGTTTTTGGGGGAATGTGCCTCATAATTCTTTTGATTCTGTTAGACGTGTTTGCGTCATTTGTATAAATTGCAGGAAAGATGATTTTTAATAATAGAAAACGAAAAATATTTTGGAGGAATGATTATGATCACAATGAATGAAAAAGATAAAAATGAAATGTTAGACTCTATTTTAAATGAAAAGGAAGAGTATCTATGCAAACTTTGGGGAGTTTTAATGGCTGATTCCAAAACTTATGCAGCAATCGGAGGACTCTCTGCGATAGTAGGAGGTGGAGCTGCCGCATTAGGAGCATTAAGTAATGCTTACTGTTATATAGGTGTTACAGAGCAGCATTTGAATTTTGTTGTTGTTGACTCTGTAAACGTTCGTAATATTAAAAACAGAATATCTATTCCAATGGAATGTATCACAAAAGCAGAAGTGAAGGGTGGACTCTTGCCGGGAAGAAAAGTTGTAACGGTATATTTCGAAAAAAACAAATTGAAAATTTCCCTTATGAATAATGCAATCGGTTCTGATATTCAGGGACAAAAAGAGAATGTAGAGAGATTTTGTCAGATGATTCAAAAGGCTTGTAAAAACTAAAAATCAGCCGTTGGTCATAAAGAAGGTGATTCATGATGCGTGATAAATTGAAAAAGGAAGAATTTTTCAGGGTATTATCCCTTTGATCTTGTTCATTGATTTATAATTGAAACTCGTTATTGAATAATAGGAAGTGGTAGTGCTAGGAGAGTAGAATGCTAAAATTATGTTATAAAAATAATGATAAAAGAACAGATGAATATTATTTTGATTTACAATCTCAGAAAGTATATAAAATCTGTCTTTCAACATATTATGCAAAACAAAATACAAGAGGTATTCCATTTGTTTTCATCTCAGGTGGGATATTAGCAATACTTTTAGAGCAGGTATCTCAACGTGTATTATTACCTAAAAATGGTAGGATGCTGCTGTTGTTTCTGGTAATTGGAATATTAGTTCTGATTGATAAAAAAGTGAAAAAATCATTCATAGAAAAGTACCAATACATAGAGGAACACACAATGGGAATTCCTATGGAAAAAGAGGAGGTATTAAAGCTATACACGCTGGGGAAATGGAACAGAAGGGCGTTAGGTTTTATTGCCTTTATAGGTTTGCTTATTTTTCTTATTGGGATGATTCTTATAATACAGACAGCTCATCTTACTGGGATGTTTCTGGTTTTATTAGGTGGAATAATAGGGGTTATCTTTTTCCATTACGGAGAATTTATGGAAGTGGCAAAAGTAAAAAAATGTTTACGGACAAGTAATGTTTGAAATGAGTTTTCAGACAGAGAGGGAGATGTTATTTTTGGAACGAAATAGATATATTCAGGTATGCAGGGAAAATGAGTACGCTGTTTTATATTATGACAATAAAGAAGAAAAAATAATACGATATAAAACAGGAAAAAAATTTTCATTTTCCTTAAAATATCAATTATGTATTTTGGTTACGTTGTATTTGGGATATTTATTAAATGCTAAGGTTTATATGGTATTGGCTCAAAATAGTTGCTTGAAACATTTTATCGCTTTTATGTGCCTTGGTATCGGTTACATTGGTTTATTATTTTTTGAAAATGACATAGCAAAAAAGATAAAAAATGAGGGAGTAGAAGTGCCGTATATCCTATCTGATGAATTGCTGCAGAAAGGACAAAAGGATTTAAAAACGCAAAAAATGATCATATATCTATGGACTTTGATTTCCGTGGTAATAGTGTGGATATTTTACCTGACGAATTTTGTTATGGTTTTGGTACTATTTTAGTCAGCATGATTGCTTTATCCGCTATGGCTGCGGCAACAAGACCAGTTTTACGGGCAAAACTATATCAAGCATATACTAGAAAGAATGGAGATTAGATATGAACCCAATTAAAGTATTGAAATGGAAAGGAATGTATCCTATTAAAAAAATACTACTTGTAATGATATGGCTGTTCGGATGCTTTTTATGTATGGCAGGAATCATTATATTTATTTCTGACAATGATGTGAAGAATTTATTGCTTGGAATACTTTTTGGAATAGGGGGTGTCGTATTCTTTTCTCCAATTAAAAAATATTCGCTTACAACATATCACTGTGTTCCAGGTTTAAATTCCAAGCTACAAAAAGTGGAGCTTGAAAAGTTACTTGAAGGAGAAGTATTTGAAAAGATATCGAAGAAAGACAGTAATATTACGAATTGTGATATTAAATTAAGTGAACATTGGATTTGTGCAAAAGGGAAACTGATTGCTAAAAATCTTCTTATTATTGGGTATCCAAGAGTAACGTCTAGCTTAATAGGAAGAGCAACGACGCCTATGGTATTTATTTATATGACCGGAGATGTTGTTAAGGTAGATTTAAAGACGGATTTATCTGTAGAAAAAATATCTTTACTAAGGAAATATTTCTGGCATAATTTTGGGATTGTATCAACTGAGGTTTTAGGAAAATCCAAAGAAGAGGTAACAGATATTTTTTCAAAACAATTTCAAGTATTGAAAGAAGAGATGAACTTAGATGATCGTGAACTTCTCATAGAAATGATAAAGGAACCAGAAAAATATAGGAAAATATATATGGAAATATTACCGTACCATATAAAAAAATGGTGCAAAAAACAAAATATAGAGGAGAGAAAACAGTAAATAATTCAATCACATAGAGGTGGTTCATATACGATATAAAAAACTTATATTAGGTATGATAACAAGTGTGTTCTGCTTAGGATTTCTCAACGGCTGTAACCGTTATTCCTGTGATTTTCATTCCGGTGAAGAGGCACAGAAATAAGAATAGAAAAAACATGAAACAAATCTTGAATGAAAAAAGGGAGTGGTAATAAGATGGGCATTTTGGACAGATTGAAAAGAGGAAAACGGACATCAAAGGAAGAGTGTAGTGGAATTGTAAGCAATGCAAAGAAAAATAGTATGACAGTGGTTGAGTATGCAAAAAGCTTTCAAAAGAATTTTGATTTTTCTGAGAGAAGTATAGGTGATCTGGAAGAAATTCTGGATTATTATGCAAAGGATCTATTAGAAAGCAGACCAACAGAAAATCAAGTGTGGAGTATGTCCCTTATTTTTGGCTCTTATCTGGGGGAAGTGATGTTAAAAAACGGTCTTTCTGAAAGAGGGTATCGTTGGGGAATGCAGAATACGGGTAATATTCCCCTGTTGATGGCTGATGATGAAAAATATGTTACCCCGATTGATAAGATTTACAAAAGGCTGGTAAATGGAGCAGAAGATAATGTGGTTTCATTTTATCAGATGATGATGGAAGAAGGATAATTGTTGTGAAAATAAATATAGTTAAGATGACAGAATGGAAAAACTTATATCCCATTAAAAAGATAATATTATTATCCGTATGGCTATTTGCAGTTTTAATATTGTATGCAAGTTTCGTGGCACTTATCAAAGACCATGATTTCAGAATAATATTCATTATTATCTTAGACAGCGTAGGACTTGCTAAATCATTCATACCAATTAAAAAATATGTTTTAACAAGCTATCATTGTATGCCTTTTTTTAATGAGATTTTCACAAAAAAAGAACTGGAAGAATTGCTTGAAAACGAAGTGTTTCAGAAAATGACAGGAAGTAAAGAAAATCCTTTAAACAGACCGGAATTGTTGGAGAGTGAAAATTGGTTTTGCATTCATGGGAAATTTATTTCAAAGAACATGACAATTATAGGAAGAGCGTGGGTAGCTGCAAGCCTCAATAACAGAGATATCACGCCTGTGAAAATATTTTATATGACAGGAGAATTTCTCGAAGTCAAGACAGGACATTCGTGGAATGTTTCTACTATACAATCCTTTAATTATCTATTATGGAATGAGTATAAGATAATACCTGTTAAAGTATTTTCAAAAGATTATGAACGGATTACCACAATTTTAAAGAGTACATATAGCAAAATTAAAGAGGAAAAGAACTTGTGCGAAAAAGAAATGATACGATATTTACTTGAGTCCGGTGCAGAGGTGAAAGCGTTATTTTGGAATGAAATACCGGGATTTAAGCCACTGAATAAATACGAGGATGAAGGAAAAAAGTAATGAAAAATACGAAGAAAAATTTCAACAGAAATATACTGATCTGCGTCTACGGTTTTTTCTTCATATGCGTATTATGCGGTTTTATCGCGTGGGCAACCTATAGGGAAAGACAGTTTTCCCAGAAGGGATGGATGAACTGTGATCCAGCGAAAAGATATCTTTATATTGAAGATTTTGAAGAAAAATATGATGTGGTTGGGATGCAACGAAGTGAGATAGAGGATTTGTTAGGTTCACCTACCTGGACAGAAACAGAGCCAGATACCGAAGAAATCATATACTACGAGTACCGTATTCAAGACCATATCCTAGCAGGATGGAAAGTATATCAAATAAGATTCCAGGATGATCTTGTTGCAGATACAAGCATTATAGTAGAAGATTGGTAGGAATATGACATGATACATTATATAAACTTTTTCTTTAATAATATAGAATATGATGAAAATTATTATCAGGCAGAATTTTCTTCGCCGGATGTAAAGGTTCATTGTAATTTCAGATATAATCGCAAAACAAAATGCTGTGAAGAAATATGGAATTATAATAGACCGCCGGAGGAGATAGAACCGATTCCTGTCTGGTGATTGGAGAAAAAAATGCAGGAAAATGGGAAGTTACATCGTTGTGAAAGTAAAATCAGGTATTGATATTGTGCATTTGATACGGCAGGTGTTAGCGTAAGCACATCTTTCCAAAAGGTGGGAATAGAAGAAATGAAACATATCATTGAATTTAATAGAGATGAACTAAGGATTGATAAAAAAATAATGAAATTTGGCTATGATATTAGAGATATTAAGGTGGTGGACAATCAAGTTATTATTTTATTATCCATACCATTTCATGCGAATGAAATAGATAATATATATGCGGTATCCTTAGATTGTAAAATCAATTGGAGAGTAGAAAGTCTAAATATCATAAGTCCAGATGGAGATAATCTTCCATATGAAAATCTGTTTTTTCATAATGGAGAATTAACAGCAACCGATTTTTATGGAAGAAGATATTTTATAAATCTTACAAATGGAAGGATAGAAAAGACGGATATCGTAAAGTAAAACATGGAGGGATTTATGTTAGAAGAACGGTCATATTTATGCGGAAATAAAAATGAAAGAATTGTTCAGGCGTTGAGAAAAGCTGGTTGGTACGATGGGCGTAAAACAGAAATTTCTTCAGTTTTAACTTATTATAAAAAATGGAATATTGAATTGAACGAATATGTAATCCATTTTTTTGAAGAATATTATGGAATAGCCGGAAGGTGGTATATAGAGGTTGAAAACTTAGCCTGGGATCCGGACTTTGAATTTCTATTATTTCCCTATCCTGAGAGCCAGAAAATGGAGATTGTAGATTTTATGTACGATGATACAGAATACCGGATGGAATCAGAGGAATATAGAGCTGTAAAAGAGTATGCGAAGGAAAATATAATTTTAGTTGGCGAGATTGGCTATTATTACCCTGCACGTGTCTGGATCGGAAACAGTGGCACATTCTATTGTACACATGATTATGAAGAGGATTGTTTAAAATTTGATTCGGTAATTGCACTGATTTCCTATGAATTATCCGCACATGAGTTTTCTTCAGTAGCAATGCGGAGGTAACAAATGAGAGAGACAAAACGGAAACAAAAGGATATTTTGAAGGATATGCTGTCAGGTGATATGCAGAAAATATGGAGTGCAAGCTGCGAAATTGTATCATTAAGTCAAAACCATGAAAAAATTATGGAACTTGTTCCGTATACAGACGAGATGTATCGTGCAGTAAAGAAACTTGAGCCGGGCGGTTTCATCATTCCACACCAAAGAGTCTTAGAGAAGGTCTTTCAAATCTTGCATTTACATAAAGAAGGAAAAGAATGTCCCTGCAGATTATTAGGAGGAGAATCCAATCCAAAGGACTTGATAGAAGATGGATATTTTGAACTTGTTAATATGGTATATTGCGATAATAAGGATTACATAGATTCTTAAATAGTCAATTTGAATTTGAAGATATACAGTAGAGAGTGTGATGACATGACGGATATTAGTGGTATTTTTTCGATAAGTAGTAGTACAAACCCTCAATGGATTTCATTATGTGGACATTTGGAAGCTGTTATTGGAAATTATTTTCTTTCACAAGCAGGAAATCCAGAAGCATATTGGTATGCTATATACTACGACTTATCAGTAGACGGGTATAATGAATGTGTAGAAATCACAGATAAAAATTTAATTGGTTATGTATATTGTGATGATAGAGTAGCCTTTGTTTTGAACAGCTTCCTTGAAAGATTTATAAACGATACTGTAGATTATGATATTCATTATGTTGGTGTAGATTCTTTAGATGAAGAATGTATTGAATGCAGCAGATACTCTGATTATTGTGAGCATATTTTACCTACTTTATGGATAGATGATGATTTCTTAAACAATGAAAAACTTGAGTTTGATTATGAAAAATTTGAGTTGATAGATACTGGCATTAAGTATCTTAATCCGAAACATTTTTCCGTAAAAAGCTTTGTAAAGTATTGTAGATTCAGTAAAGAGTGAGATTTCTATAAAATAAAAGGTAGATTCTTAGTTGTTAGCATCAAATTCTTTAGGTTAGAATCGATGATGGGGTAAACGAAAAAGCAGTTTTGACATTCCAGTGAACTGCCCCTTCGTT
>JAJBSL010000036.1 GCA_020540725.1 Lachnospiraceae bacterium EP-SM-12S-S03 | reverse complement strand
CTACACGGCTCACTGGCGATTACCGTGACCGGACTTGCACCGGCAAGTGTGATCCAGCTTCGCTGGACGCACATCATTAAAAAAGGAACAACACATTCCGTGTCATTCCTTCATTTTCTTCCGATATTCACTTGGCAGAATTTGGTACTTTTTCTTAAAAGCCTTCGCAAACGCTTTACTGTTTGCAAACCCATGATCCACTGCAATATCACTCAGCATATGATCTGTTCTCATAAGTTCATGATATGCCCGCTCCAACCTGATATTCTGCAAATAATCCCGATAATTGATCTTTGCATACTTTTGAAACATTTTTGATAAATATGTAGGTGAGTAACCAAAAGTTTCTGCCAGGTTTTCCAAAGATAAATCCTTCTGATAATTCTCTTTAATATAATCCGTAATATCTGTGAGATGATTTAACTTCCGGTAGCTCCGTACAATCTCCGGGTTCACATCGGTCATTCGGTACTCTGTCACAAGCATATACAAAAGTCTGTAAAATTCGCTTTGTACCAAAAGCCCAGATCCACATTCACGCTTTTCGTAAATTTCATACATCTTACCGATCAGTTCCATCATTCGTTCATCCTGAATGCTTGGTTCGTGGGAAAAGGATATAAAAGATTCGTTTGTATAATAATTTTCAAAAACGGCAATCGGTATCTGCAACACAATGGTGTGATTAGGCCTCGGAGAAAATATGGAATGAACCTCATTCGAATTGATCAGCACAAATTCTCCTGCCTCCAGAATATATTCCTCTTCATTCAGGAAAAACCGCAATTTTCCTTCAAAAATAGCAAATATCTCAATGGCGCTATGCCAGTGTTTGTCCCTGACATAATTCCCATCTTTTCCCTCAAATACAAACATTTTAAAAGGGAGATCTTCATTTGGCAAAATAATCTCGTGACTATACTCCATTTATTCCCCACCTAATTTACTTGCAACAAACCATCCTGCCGCAAATGTCACTACACTTACAGCAATCAATATAACGGAAACACCACTCCAATCCGTCTTCATTAAAATTGCGATCGGAGAGGCAAGAATCAAGCCGATAATTCCATAATATGCATGGATTTCCGCTTTTTTAAAAATAAACTCTATGATCTTGGCGATGGCAAAAATTCCAATCACCACTCCGATTCCAAACGGTACCAGAATTCCAAACGTTCTTAAAATCTCTGTCATATTAAACTGAACCAAAGCGTCAATAAAGTCATTGATCGTTTCAATGATCGTATCATAGTAGCCAAGAAGCATCAGCATCATGGAACCGCTGACTCCCGGAACAACCATCGTAGCCGCCGCGATCACACCTACGCCAAACAATTTTACTACATTTGCAAATCCAAAGCTTACATCTGCGGCATTTCCGCCGGATTCCCCAAGAACTGCCATCAATATTACAATTCCAAAGAATACAAGAAACGGTATGATTTTCCCAATAGTAACCGAATGCCCTTTGACCTTCTTAAAAATAAACGGTAAACTTCCTGCGATCAATCCGCAGAACGCAAAATTTGTCGGTATCGGATAGTTTGCAAGCAGAAACTCAAACAATCTCGATAATGCAACAATGGCAATGCCAGCTCCTGCAAAAATCGGAAGAAGCAACTTCATACTTTCTTTGAATTCACTTTTCAAATGTGTAATGGAGTGGATCAATTTGTCATAGAGCCCCATGGCAACCATCATAGTACCACCACTGACTCCCGGAATAATATTTGCAATTCCGACTACCATTCCCTGTAAAATCTTTTTTAACATTTCATTACCCCTTTATTCATATATTCTTATTCTTCTAATCCGCCAAAATACTTCTTTGCAAGTTCCTTAAATTTCGGCAAAGCATTTACGATTGTCTCATAAGCTACACAGTAAGCAATCCGCACGTATCCCGGACATCCAAAAGAACTGCCCGGCACGATCAAAATATGGAATTCTTTTGCCGCATTGCAGAATTCTTTTTCATTCTCAACCGGAGCTTTCATAAACAAATAGAATGCTCCTTCCGGTTTGATACATTCGAAGCCACAATCAATCAGTCCCTTATAAAGCGTCTCCCGGTTTCTATCATAGTAAGAAATATCTGTCTTTTCATTCAAACATCTTTCCACGATTTTCTGCTGCAATGTCGGTGCATTTACAAATCCAAGAATGCGGTTCGCTACATTTGCCGCCGCATTTACCTTTTCGCTGTCCGTCACCTCATCCGGAATCACTAGATACCCGATACGTTCTCCCGGAAGCGACAAGGACTTACTGTAAGAATAACACACAATGGTATTCCCATAGAATTTTGTAAGATACGGAACCTCCACTCCGTCATACGCAAGTTCGCGGTATGGTTCATCAGAAATCAAATAGATCTCATGTCCGTAAACTTCCTGCTTTTTGTCCATAATGGCAGTAAGTTTCTGAATCGTCTCTTCTGAATAAACGACACCCGTAGGATTATTCGGAGTATTGATGATGACTGCTTTTGTTTTTTCTGTAATCTTTGCTTCAAACTCATCCAATTTCGGCTGGAAATTCTCTGTATTCGGTGAAATTTCCACAATTACACCATCAAAGTTGTTCACATAACTTCTATACTCTCCAAAGTACGGTGCAAATACAATGACTTCATCTCCCGGATTCAAAAGCACCTTCAAAGCAACATTCAATCCCCCTGCGGCTCCTACTGTCATTGTAATATTTCTTTCCTCAAACGCTGTGCCGAATCTTTGATTCAACGATTTTGCCACTGCAGTTCTCACTTCGCTGTATCCTGCATTGCTATTGGTATAACCGTGCAGCGCAATGGGATTCTCTTCATTTACAATATCAACAATTGCCTTTTTGATCGACTCAGGCGCAGGTACATTTGGATTTCCCAGGCTAAAATCATATACATTCTCTGAACCATAAAGCTTCGCAAGCCGGTTTCCTTCTTCAAACATCGCACGGATTGCGGAACTGTTTGCCACCATATTTTCCATTTTCTTTGATATCACTGCTTTTTCCTCCTATTTTTTTGTCACAAAACCTTTTTCTTCAAGAAAAGCCGGGCGATAAGATAATTTTGCTTTTCGTAACCCTTCTGCTCCTGTATCTTCCTCTCTGTTCACATATTTATAATTCATACACGTATGCTCCACAAACTGCTGATTGATCATCGGATAGGCTCCTTGAACTTCCGCGTAGGCTTTCTCGATGTGTACAACAAATGTATCTTCACAGATTGCTTCTCCAATGGTAAACGCTACAACTTCTCCGTCCAATCGCAGAAGTCCTCCAGTAAGCTCCAATTCCTTGTATAACCGCAAAGAATTCAAAGTCACACACATCTCAGCATTTTTCTCCGGATTGTCCTCACAGCCATTTTCGTTTCTCCATTTTAACGCCATTTGGAAACATTCCTCCAGATTCTCATCCGTAATCGGCTCATATGCCCAGTTATCATGCTCTGCCTTAAATTTGTTGATATGATTTCTTTTCGCATGCAGTTTTTTCCCAGACAGTGTAGCCAGTTTTTCCGACTCATAGATATAATCCGCATCGTCTCTGCTATATGCAATCTCATACTGACCCGGATACCATGCATCAAACTGTGCAAAAAATTCCGGAGTCACATTATACATACTGAATTTCTGTCCCTTCTCTTCGCAGTATCCCATAAGAAACTCAATCGCACGTTTCACATCATCTGCCGCTCCTGCAGGATAGGCAAATGAGAACTCTCCTTCATCCTCGCTTCGGAATACCAGTGCATTTTCAATAATCGCATACTTTACCTTATAGTGTCTGGACCATAGATACACATTAACAAAAGTTCTTTCACAGCTTCTGGACGGATACTTTCTAAAATAAGATGAAATAATTTCTTTATCTTCCAGTTCCGGCCTTTTAAATTCTATTTCTTTCATTTTCACACCTTCTACTTATGCATATTATATAAAGATTCATAAACTCCTTTTTTGGCAAGAAGTTCTTCATGTGTTCCCTGCTCCTCAATTCCTTTTTCTGTCAGCACTAAAATTCTTCGTGCATTGCGAATAGTTGTCAGTCTATGCGCAATGACAAATGTCGTACGGTTTCTCGCCAAATCTTCCAATGACTGTTGTACCACCTTCTCACTCTCATTATCCAGTGCTGAAGTTGCCTCATCAAAAATCAAAACCGGCGGATTCTTCAAAAATACCCGTGCAATGGAAATTCTCTGTTTCTGCCCGCCGGACAGTTTCGCTCCCCGCTGCCCGATATCTGTATCATATCCATCCGGAAAACTCATGATAAACTCATGTGCATTGGCTCTTCTTGCTGCACGAATCACATCCTCATCCGTTGCATCCGGATTTCCGTAGCGGATGTTTTCCATGATCGTTCCCGCAAACAAATACACGTCTTGTTGTACAATACCGATATTATTTCTCAAATCATCCAGTTTGATCTTACGGATATCCATTCCATCAATTTTGATATTTCCTCCCGTCACTTCATAGAATCTCGGGATCAGACTGCAAAGCGTTGTTTTTCCAACTCCGGACGGTCCCACAAGCGCCATATATTCCCCTGCTTTTACATCCAGATTCACGTTCTTCAACACATCTTCATCGCTGTCACTGTAGCGGAAAGATACATCATTGAATTCAATGCTTCCTTCCAATCTGTCTACAGAAACCGCATCTTCCTCATCCTTGATATCCGGTGCAATGGACATCATCTCAAGGAAACGGTCAAAGCCGGAATATCCATTCTGGAACATTTCCGTAAAGTTGATCAGCTTCTTCACCGGCTCAATAAAGTTATTGATGTACAGAAGAAATGTAACCAGATCAGCTACTACAATTGTTTTACTTACAAGTCCCCTCGCTCCCACGATCAACACTACAACAGTAACAAGTGTCGTAAGCGCAGTCAAAGTCGAATGATATCCAGCCATATAACTATAGCTGATCTTTTTTGCAGCAACAAAATTATCATTACCCTTTTCAAATTTCTTCATTTCAATATGTTCATTGGCAAAAGATTTCACTACACGGATTCCGGAAAGACTATCTTCAATCTGACTGTTAATGTCTGCAATCCTTGCTCTGTTTCTCTTGAATGCCACTTTCATTTTCCGGTTATAGTATCCGGCAAAAATAATCATGAACGGAACGAATATAAAGGCTACGATTGTAAGCTGTACATTGATATTTACAAGAATGATAAAAGAACCAACCAATTTGATAATAGAAATCACAATATCTTCCGGTCCATGATGCAAAAGTTCTGTAATATCGAACAAATCGCTTGTAATCCGCGAAAGAAGTGCTCCTACTTTCTGGTTATCATAGAACGCAAACGTCAGCTTCTGATAATGTCCAAAGATATCACTTCGCATATTTGCTTCCATTTTCGCTCCCATCATATGCCCGTAAAAAGCAATGAAATAATTGCAGACATATTCCACTACTACCAGAAAAATCATCAAACCACCGAGTATTGTGATCGTATGCATCACTTTGTCTTTCTCAAAGTACACCACTTCATTTGTAATATAACGCACAATGAGTGGAATCACAAGTGTAACCGCTGCCCCCAGTATGGCAAAAAACATGTCTGCAAAAAACAACCCTTTATATGGTTTATAGTAAGAAAACAATTTCTTAAGTTTATTTTTCATGTTACCCCTCCTAAAAAACTACCACTTTGCAAAACAGTGCATTCCTCACACAAAATGTGCTTCTCATGATACAGGATTCCATAGCAGTTTCCTATATCACGAAAAATAGAAACCGGATACCGATTTCTATTTCTTTTTCCCTATTTAAAACCCATGAATTCTATAATTCATCCAAACCGCTTAAACGCATTGCCTGATCTTCAGCAATCAGCGGATCGATAATCTGATCCAAATCTCCATTCATGATATCGTCAATTTTATACAATGTCAGCTTAATGCGGTGTTCTGTTACACGTCCTTGCGGGAAATTGTAAGTACGGATCTTCTCAGAACGGTCGCCTGTACCGATCTGACTTCTTCTTGCTTCTGCTTCTGCAGACTGTTTTTTCTCAAGCTCTAATTCATACAATTTAGAACGAAGTAAACGGAACGCTTTTTCTTTATTCTGTAACTGTGATTTTTCTGTCTGGCTATAGATGACGATTCCTGTCGGATAGTGTGTTAAACGTACCGCAGAGTCTGTTGTATTGACACACTGTCCACCGTTACCGGATGCACGCATAACATCAATACGAATGTCTTTTTCATCAATGACAACATCCACCTCTTCCGCTTCCGGCATTACTGCAACCGTAATTGTAGAAGTGTGGATACGTCCGCCTGATTCCGTCTCCGGAACACGCTGTACACGGTGTACGCCGCTTTCGTACTTCATTCTGGAGTACACGCTCTGTCCGCTTACCATAAATACAACTTCCTTGAATCCGCCGATTCCATTCTCACTTATTGAAATCAGCTCTGTCTTCCAGCGTTTGCTCTCCGCATAGTGCACATACATACGATAGACTTCTGCCGCAAAGAGTGCCGACTCATCTCCGCCTGCTCCCGCACGGATTTCCACCATAATATTCTTCTCATCGTTGGGATCCTTCGGAAGTAAAAGAATCTTAAGTTCATGCTCAAGCTCTTCTACTCGTTTCTTAGAAGAAGAAAGTTCCTCTTTTGCAAGTTCTCTCATCTCTTCATCGGATTCTTCTTCTAACATCTCTTCGCTGTCAGCGATAGCCTGTTTTGCATTTTTATATTCTGTATATGCTTCAACGATCGGAGTTAAATCCGCCTGTTCCTTCATCAATTTCCGAAAACGTGTCTGATCATTTGCCACGTCCGGTTCCTGCAGCTCACTTAAAATCTCTTCAAATCGAATGAGCAAATCTTCTAATTTGTCAAACATGTTAATTCCTCCTAATTTTTCCTCTTTGAATATTTTACACGCCAAATACAACACGGTCAAGTCCCGCAAGGTCCTTTTTCACAGTCACACGGGAAAATCCCGCCTCTTCCATCAGTATTTTCACCGCTTCTCCCTGGTCATGTCCAATTTCAAAGTATAGTTTTCCACCTGGTTTCAAATACTCTCTGCTTTTTCCCACAATCCTTCGGTAAAAGAACAATCCATCTTCTTTCCCATCAAGAGCCTCATACGGATCATGAAGTTTTACCTCTTCCTGAAGTTCTTCAATGACCGCTGTGCGGATATACGGTGGATTTGATACGATCACATCGTATTTCCCTTCCACACGATCAAACAAATCACTTTCCACAAATGCGGCATCTACTTTATGCTTATTTCTATTCTCTTCTGCAATTTTCAACGCTTCCGGTGAAATATCTACACCCACCCCATATACCGCATCCTCTCCGGGTATTGTCTGCATCAGTTTCATCAGACTGATCAGAATACATCCCGATCCGGTACACATATCCAAAATACGCATTCCCGGTTCCAAATCTTCCAATACAGTTTCCACTAGTACTTCCGTATCCTGTCTTGGAATCAGTACATGTTCATTCACAAGAAAATCAAGTCCCATAAATTCCTGTCCGCCTGTAAGATGCTGCACCGGAATTCTCTTTTCTCTTTCTTCTATATAAGAACAATATGACTTCTGTTCCTCTTCGCTCATCATCCGATCCGGATTAACATAATATTTCGTTCTGCTTACTCCGGTTACATGTTCCAAAAGAATCCAGGCATCTGTTCCCGCATCCGGAATCCCCGCCTGATTCAGTGACATTTGTCCAAAACGGTACGCTTCCTCAAGTGTCATCATTTTTCTGCTCCAAAATTCTCTTCTTTATATTTTTTCCAGTCAAAGACCGCTTCTACCGACTGGATTGCAACTTCGATCATCTCGTCATCCGGCTCTTTTGTTGTCAGATTCTGCATCCAAAGCCCCGGCTTACTCAGTGCATTTATAATAGGGTTTTCGCTGTTTCCTGCCCACTTGATCAATTCGTACGAAATTCCGGCAATCACCGGGATCAAAGCGATTCTAAGACCTACTTTCACAAGCTGTGAATCCGATTGAATAAAAAACACCATCACACAACTTATAATCACCACAAAAAGCAGAAAACTCGTTCCGCATCGTTTATGCTGCTTGGAACTTTTTCTTACATTTTCCACCGTAAGATCCATTCCGTGCTCAATGCAGTTAATACACTTATGTTCTGCTCCATGATACATGTAGACTCTCTTGATATCCTCCATTTTGGAAATGATCAGAATATAGCCGATAAATATGGCAAGCCTCAGTACGCCTTCAAGAAACGACAGAACAACGCGTGATTTTATAACATTCCCTGCAAGATTTATAATAAAATACGGCAGAACCATAAAGATACCGATTGCCAGAACAATCGAAAAAGCAACTGTAACCCCCATTAACAGCGAATCTTTCTTCTCTGCTTTTTTCACCTGCTCCTCCGTCATTCTCTTCCCTTTTTCATCCTCTTCCTCATAAAAGCTTGCCGAATATGTAAGCGTTTTCATTCCAAGTACCATAGAATCTATGAAATTGAATACTCCGCGTACAAAAGGAATTTTCGTCAATGTGCCCCATTTTATCACACTTCTGTAAGTTTCCTTCTTCACTTCAATTTCCCCGTCCGGTTTCCTTACCGCAACCGCATACTCATCTCCATTCTTCATCATGACGCCTTCAAGCACCGCCTGCCCGCCTATATTGGATGACTTCATACATTTTCCTCCATTGAACAAAAGATTGCGCAAAATTTCCTATGACGCAACAAAGGTTGAGATTTAAAAAACCTCAACCTGTAAGTTCCGAATTCTATTAGCTTAAGCCTGAATTCCGTATTTCTTGTTAAACTTATCAACACGGCCACGAGCCTGAGTAGCTTTCTGCTGTCCTGTATAGAACGGGTGGCATTTTGAACAGATTTCTACGTGGATATCTTTGTTTGTAGATCCTGTTACAAATGTGTTACCGCAGTTACAAGTTACTGTTGCCTGATAATAATCTGGATGGATTCCTTCTTTCATGATTTTCACCTCTCTATTTTTATTTACGTTTTATATACGTGTTAATATTTACTTAAACAGCTTTTTGATTGTAACATAAATTATAAATTTATGCAAGTTTTTTCTCTTCTATTCTAAAAGAATTTTGTTTTTTTCACCATCTGGACAAATTCCGCATTATTTTTTGTACGTGAAAACATATTCAAAATGTTGTCTACGGCCTCTTCCGACTTCATTCCATTCAAAGCCCGGCGCATAATGTCAACGGCTTCCTGTTCCTCTTGTGAGAGAAGAAGATCTTCGCGTCTTGTTCCCGATTTCGGAATATCCACTGCAGGGAACACTCTCTTCTCCTGCAATTTTCTATCCAGTACAAGTTCCATGTTACCGGTACCTTTAAATTCCTCGTACACAACATCATCCATCTTACTTCCTGTATCCACAAGCGCTGTAGCAAGAATCGTAAGACTTCCGCCCTCACGCATATTTCTTGCCGCCCCAAAAATTCTCTTCGGCATATGAAGAGCCGCCGGATCAAGACCACCGGATAATGTACGTCCGCTTGGTGGAACGATCAGGTTATACGCACGGGAAAGTCTTGTAATACTGTCAAGAAGAATTACAACGTCTTTTTTCTGTTCTACCAATCGTTTTGCCCTCTCGATCACCATTTCCGATACTCTCTTATGATGCTCCGGAAGTTCATCAAATGTGGAATACACAACTTCTACATTCGATCCTGTGATTGCTTCCTTGATATCCGTAACCTCTTCAGGACGCTCATCGATCAGAAGAATGATCAAATACATTTCCGGATTATTTCTCAGAATCGATAATGCCGTCTCTTTCAGTAATGTTGTCTTTCCGGCTTTCGGTGGAGATACGATCATACCACGCTGTCCCTTTCCAATCGGTGACAAAAGATCTACGATTCGCATGGCAACAGAACTTCCGGTTCCTTCCAGCTTCAATCTTTCATTTGGGAAAATAGGTGTCATATCTTCAAAATTCGTACGTTTTGAAGCCTCTGCCGGTGTCTGTCCGTTGACTTTTGTCAAATAGAGTAATGCACTGAACTTTTCTGTCTGTGTTTTAACTCTTGTATTCCCCTCCAGAATATCTCCCGTTTTTAGTCCAAATCTGCGAATCTGCGACGGAGATACATACACATCATTCTCTCCCGGCAAATAGTGATTGGAACGGATAAATCCATAACCATCCGGCATTACTTCAATCACTCCGCTCACTGTAATTCCGCTGTCCAACTGTTCTATATCCGTCGTTCCTTCTTTGCTTTTCTCATTTTTCACTTCTTCTTTTACCGCTTTTGCTTTCTCTTTCTCATCTTCTGCAAGCATCAATTCGATAATATCTGCCTTTTTCATTGTAGATACACCTTTTAGATGTCTTGCTTTTGCAATATCTCTCAATGATGTTAATGGCAGAGATTCATATTTTTCTCTCATCATATTCCTTATCCTTCCTATTCTCTTGTTATACCGCTATTCATTAAGGGAATCTTTGTCAGACCTGACTTCTTCTGAACCTTTGTCCTGAACTATGTAATCATTATACATGATTTCACGAAAAATGCAACTACCTAATCTCTTGAATCGCTTCTATGATGCATAACAGGGGATGAGGGAATCGAACCCCCACCAAAAGTTTTGGAGACTCCTATCATACCATTTGACCAATCCCCTATATTATTCAATCATTATAAAAACGACTACCTGATATTTATACCACAGGCAGTCATTTTTGTCAATCTTCATTCTGAAATTTCAACCCAACATCGTCTTGTCAAACACTTTCCATCCGGATGGGCGAATGCCAGATTATCAATATCTAGTGAGGTTTAAAACCTTCTCCTCTCACTTCGTTAGACTCCATTGTAATCAAAAATGCGCGGTTGTCCACTTCTTTTACGGCTTTATGCACTTTATGCATCTCCTTATTGCTGCACGCACACATCACAACCATCTTGTCTTCTCCGGAATAACTTCCTACCCCTCGCAAGAATGTGCATCCTCGTTCTGTCATCTCATCAATCTTGGCAGCAACTTCTTTACTGTGATCCGTAACAATGAGCGTCATCTTGCCTGCATCAATACCATACATCACCTTATCCACTACCGTAGACAAAATGTATGTGAGGATCAATCCGTAGATAATGCTGTCCGTATCGCCAAACAATACGCCACCAAGTCCTACAATGACCACATCCGTGATAAACGCAATTTTTCCAATGGAAAGATGCGGTTTAAGCGCTCTCACAGACATGATGATAAAATCCGCTCCTCCGGTTGATGAGTTTCTCAAATAAATCAAAGCATATCCCAATCCGGAAAATACACCCACACAGATGGCGGACAACATTCTGTCTCCAGAATATACCGGAAGCATCGGAGCTACAATATCCATAAGCGGCCATGCGATGATCATTGTCCTAAGAGACCGGAGAAGAAAGTCTTTCCCCAGAAGTTTATAGCACATTAATACGATCGGAATATTCAGTACGACCGTCATTACACCGATCGGAAGTCCAAACAAATGATAGAATATAAGCGCAATACCGGAAATTCCTGCCACTGGGAACCCGGAGTTTGCCGCAAAATTGTACACTCCGATGGCAATCAGCATATTTCCCACAATATCTGCCGCAATATCAATTGTAAGTTCCTTTCCTTTATTCTTTTTCATATAACATCCTCTCTTTCCTTATAATTTTGTGAAACATCTTACAAAGCACAAAAAGCAACTGCAAATTATAATAAATATAATTCGCAATTGCTCTTCTGAGAATATAGTATAAGGATATTTTTTTTAATTGTCAACTAAATTTCTCTATTTTTGAATGAATGGATCATTTCATTCGTTAAGCTGAAATCATCTTCTATATCCGGTATTTCTTCTCGATCAAACCACTCAGCAAGAGCAAGTTCTTCCTCATCCAAAGTAATCTTGTCATCCCCGTCAAGATCACAGTAAAATCCCATAAGCAATGTATCCGAAAACGACCATGGTTGGCTTTTATAGAAGCGGATATTTTTTACTTTCAATCCCACTTCCTCCATCACTTCCCGCCTTACTGTGTCTTCGATGGTCTCCCCGATTTCCGCAAATCCTGCAAGAAGCGCATATTTTTTATATGCACGTCCTGCATATTTCGACATAAGAATCCGGTTCCCGTCTGTAACTCCTACAATCACAGCCGGACAGATCTTCGGATATTCCATCAGCCCGCATTCTTCGCATCGAACCATACGCTCTTTTTCATCATGCACCATTTTACTCCCACACCGTCCGCAGAACTGATGCGATTCATACCATCTGATCAATTGGGATCCTGTAATACCTGCAAACGCCATATATTGCGGCTTTAACACGCGAAAGTTCTGCAGCTTTTCCATATGATAACCGTCAAGTTTATCATATCCAATATCCTTTACATAATAAAAGTTTCTGTCATCCACCGAAAAAAGATAGATAGCCCTGACATAAATATCTGTATTCCATCTTTCTATTTCTCCAAATGTCGGATATACAATTCCTTCTTCCGTATTCTTTAGAAGTATACTGCTTTCTTTATAAATCAAAATATAACTATCTTTTTCAGGGAGCATGGATCTGTATTCATTTTTATAAATATGAGGTTCTATCTCCTGTATCATTCTCACATTCTCCTATCCTGCACATTCTCATCCTGCTGAGTAAAACCTATTTTCTCCGGAAAATCCCACATATGAGCATGCCGAATGCTCCCGCAAAGATTGCCATATCTCCCAGATTATACGTGATGTCTGTAAGTTTCTTCCACTTTGTCTGAAACCCAAAATAGTCTACAACATACTTTCTCTTAAACCGGTCGTAAAGATTGCTGATCGCCCCTCCAAGTACCAGACTAAGACTAATTTTTTCAAAATTTCTTCCTCTTTTGCAAAGAAGAATCAAATAGTATATTGTCATCGGAATCGTCACAAGCAAAGAAAGCCACCTTACAAGAACAGGATTCCTGTCTAAGCAGTTCAATGCCATTCCCTCATTGTGCACATGGCGCAGCGCAACTCGGTTCTTCCAAATGAGACGTTCTTCTTCTCTAGAAAAATGGATCTCAACATAACGCTTCATTGCAAGATCTATCAGGGGAATCAGCAAAAGAATCCCCATACATACGGCCGCCATGACTAATCCTCTTTCACTCTTATAAGCTCTATCTCACAAGAACGTATCTGCTCTTCTCTTTCTTTCACAGCTTCGCAAAACGGAAGATACTCTTCCTCCACTTCCTCGCCGTTTTGATATTTTTCATAAATCATACGTCCCAAATCCCGGAAGTTTCTTCTGTTATCTTTTTCAAGTCCGCGGATTTTATTTTTAATCCTTTGTGTCTCAATCACTTCATCTGCTTTTTTCCCTACCTGGTCTGCCGCCTCACTGATTCTGTCCACAATATCATCCAACAATTCTTTCATATTTTCTTCCTCCTGTTTCTTCGTCAAAATGAACGCAATGCTTCAAACGTACTGTATAAACTCAGCTCTCCGTATCCCCATCTTCTATTTGGGAACTCTTCAAAATCTACTCTCTCTGTTCCCAAAATGAGTAGATTCTTGATCTGTACGGTATCTACGTTGCGCCTTCCCACCTGATAGTAAAGCCATTCCATCAGAAGCGCCGATGCTCCCGCTGTAACCGCAGTAGAAATACTGGATCCGGTCCTCCTGACAAATTGATTCCGCCCTTCCGCACCAACAACTTCTACCCCAGGTGCGACAAAATCGGGTTTGATGCTTCCATTTCTAGTATATCCTCTTCCAGAATCTATGGCAATACTATTGTTAGCTCCATTATAATTGGCCGCCGTAATTGCATTTCGTACACATCCAGGCTCTGTAATTGTCGTGTCCGGATCCGGTAAAAGGAAATACACTTCCCCACTTAAAAATTCCGTCACCGGGAGCCAAATGTGAAACTCTCCATCCGTCACACGGTTTGCTTCCACTTCCAGTTTCCAAATCCCGGCAGAAGGCTCTTCCATCCGTATAAACACAAGTTCCGAATTCGTCCGTTCCACAAACAGACGATAGTCCATGTAGACGGTTGTTTTCTCAAATACAAAACGATATATCTGACCCGAACCACTCTGTCGCAGCGGAACAAACGGAATCCGTTCTCCTCCCGGGGACACCACAGAGGCCGTAAATACATTGGGAATATCCGTCCACATCTCCATGGAAAATCCACTTACACCCTCTCCCACCCGTATTTCTATTGTTCTTGGGTTGTTGGTTTCCGCTTCTTTTCCAAAATAGTGATGCCTTTGATTCGCCTCATTTCCCGCACCAAGTACGATCGCAATATTATTTACATCCGCATAATTAGAAATAAGATGTCCCAAAGGAGACGTTCCGTTATGGTCTCCCTGATTGGTTCCCAGTGCAATACACACCACAAGAGGCACATTATTTTTCCTGGCAAGAAGTTCCAAATATCGGATCCCAAGCATAATATCATTTTCCTGATAACACTTTGCCTCTTCTTTAATAAAGTAAAACTGTTTCAGATATCGTTTCGCTTCTTTCAGTTTTACGATTCCAAGGGTAGACTTGGGCGCCGCTCCTAAAAATCCTGCACTTATATCTTCTCCACCCGCTGCCACACTTGCCACAAAGGTGCCATGGTTTTCTTCTCCATCCTTACTCGGAACAATTTCCAATGGATTTTCGCTGCGAAGCGCCTCATTGATCTGCTCTCTTGTATACTCCGTTCCATACAAAAAACCTTCCGGTGTGTTCCCATCCTGAATCGTCTGATCCCATATGGCCGTAATCCTTGTACTGCCGTCCGCATTTCGGAATACCGGATTCTGATAGTCAATCCCTGTATCAATGATCCCTATCATCACTCCCTCTCCCATCAACTTAAGTGTCGGATAGTTCTGTACTTGCGAAATTCCTGCTTGGTTTAACATCTCAGTATCCAAAAGCGTATAACATTTGGGGATCGATCCGTAGGAAAAACGTTCCAAAGTAAGAGGGTCTGTATAGAGTTTATGAATATAAACCGTTCTGTAGGCAAAACCGATTTGCTGCTCGCATAGCCGTTCTTCCGCAATCATTTCCATTCCAAACGGCATATCCATCTCATAGATAAAATCCCTATAATCCTCGGACACTACTTTTTCCCTACAGTTTTCAGCTCCTTGATCTAATGTTTGTTTTCCTTCTTCCGGCATATTGTATCCTCTTTTTTTCTCTTCCCACCACTATATGAAACTGCCGGTTGACATATGCCCTTTCCACTAAGTCTTTATCCTTATTCTATTTTTCTTCTATGAGCGCCTGTCCTCTCATAGAGATAAGCGGCCCACCTGTTCCTTCTATGTATTCTTTTGTAATCATTACCTGCCCGATGTTATC
This sequence comes from Lachnospiraceae bacterium EP-SM-12S-S03, assembly GCA_020540725.1. Taxonomy (GTDB): domain Bacteria; phylum Bacillota; class Clostridia; order Lachnospirales; family Lachnospiraceae; genus Faecalimonas. The sequence continues at coordinate 6,144 of JAJBSL010000036.1, read as the reverse complement.
GTCCTTCGGAATCTCGTACATAATATCCAGCATAAATTCTTCAATAATAGAACGAAGTCCTCTTGCTCCTGTATCTTTTTTCATTGCTTTGCGCGCAATGGCCATGAGCGCTTCATCTGCAAATTCCAATTTCACTTCATCTAAAGCAAGAAGTTTCTGGTATTGTTTCAAAATGGCATTTTTCGGTTCTTTTAATATGCGTACAAGTTTTTCTTCATCCAATCCTTGTAACGTGAATATAATAGGAAGACGTCCAATAAACTCCGGAATCATACCGAATTTTCTCAAATCCTCTACTGTCACTTTCTCCAAAATATTTTTCTCCGCATCATACTTATCCTTCAGATCCGCCTGGAATCCTACCGAAGCCTGCTTATTCAATCTTTCTTTGATGATATCCTCAAGATCCGGGAACGCACCTCCGCAAATAAACAGAATATTTTTTGTATTTACAGTTGTAAGCGGAACCATAGCATTTTTGCTGTTCGCACCAACCGGAACTTCCACGTCACTTCCTTCCAGAAGTTTCAGCATTCCCTGCTGAACCGACTCACCACTGACATCACGCTGACTGGAATTTTTCTTCTTTGCAATCTTATCGATCTCATCAATGAAAATAATTCCCTGCTCCGCTCTTTCCACATCATTATCCGCTGCTGCAAGAAGCTTGGAGACAACGCTTTCGATATCATCTCCAATATAGCCTGCTTCTGTAAGCGAAGTGGCATCGGTAATCGCAAGGGGTACATCCAAAAGTTTCGCTAACGTCTTAACAAGATATGTTTTTCCACATCCTGTCGGTCCGATCATCAGCATATTGGATTTCTCGATCTCAATGTCGTCCATTGTATCTGTCGCAACCCTCTTGTAATGGTTATAAACAGCTACCGAAATGGCTTTCTTCGCATATTCCTGTCCCACAACATACTCATCCAAACTTGCTTTAATCTTGTGTGGAGCCGGAATTTTCCGAATATCAAGAACAGGATCCTCCTTTTTCTCTTTCGGTTTCTTCTGTTTCACTTTCTGCTGCTTTGGTATCATATTCTCAAAATCAGCCATATTAAACACTTGAACCCCCGGCATGTTCATTAATCTGTTCAGATCAATTTCTCCGTTGTTCATAGCGTCAAAACTTTTTTGCATACAATCAGAACAAACATTGATGTGATTCGGAAGTTCGATCATCTTCCCGGCAACACTTTCCGGTCTTCTGCAAATAAAACAGTATTTCTCATAACCATCGTCTTCTTTTTTATTTTCTTCGACACTTTTTTCTTTCGTTTCTTCTGTCACAGTTACTTCTTTTACATCTTCTACATCAATAATATTATCCTTATCCTGCATAGTAATCCTTTCTATTCACCCAACATTTTCAGAAATTCTTCTTCCGAAATAATCGCAATCCCCAACTCTCTCGCTTTCTTATTCTTGGAAGATCCTGATGTGGTATCATTGTTAATGAGATAATTTGTCTTGCCTGTAACACTGCCTGTCACTTTGCCGCCTTTACTCTCTATTACTTCTTTCAGTTCATTCCTGTTCGCAAAATGCTCCACACTTCCGGTAATCACGAAATTCACTCCCGCAAAAATCTGCTCGCCCGCATCGGCTTCCTCTTTTGGAATCGTAAGCTCCTTTAATAGTTTTTCCACTTCTTGTACATGGCGCTCCTCTTTAAAATAATCCACAAAAGCATTGGCGATTACTTCACCCACACCGTCAATGGCATTCAATTCTTCCGGATCCGCTTGCAGCATTCTCTCAATATCATAATCAAATTCCTTACAGATCACTTTCGCATTGGCAAGACCAATGTTAGCGATTCCCAGACTATAAATCAACTTCGGAAGCGTAGTTGTTCTGGCTTTCTCAATGCTTGCCTGCAATTTATTATAAGACTTCTCACCAAAACCTTCCATATTTTTTATTTCTTCCTCAAACTGATCCAAATGGAAAATATCGGCGTAATCCTTGATAAATCCATGCATAATAAATTTCTCTAAAGTGGCTTCTGACATTCCGTCAATGTTCAGCGCATCCCTGCTTACAAAAAGAGCAAAAGATTTCACATGCTTCGCCTGACATTCAGGATTGGTACAATACAATGATTTTGCATTATTTACCTGTCGGATCTCCGTATCCCCGCCGCATACCGGGCAATGTTTCGGGACATCTTTCACCCCGCTTCGCGTCAGATTCTCTGCAATCTGCGGAATGATCATATTCGCTTTATATACTTGAATAGAATCCCCTATTCCAAGTTCCAGTTCCTCCATGATGCTAATATTATGAACGCTTGCACGGCTTACAGTTGTACCTTCCAGTTCCACCGGGTCAAAAATCGCCACCGGATTAATCAGCCCAGTTCTTGAAGGGCTCCACTCAATTTCAGTCAATGTGGTGTCTCGTATTTCATCTGCCCATTTAAAAGCGAAGGAATCTCGCGGGAACTTCGCAGTTGTTCCAAGAGACTGGCCGTAAGCAATGTCGTCATATACAAGCACAAGGCCGTCTGACGGGAAATCATTTTCTGCAATCTTATCCGCAAAAAAAGCCACTCTTTCTTCAACTGTCTCTGCCGTCACTTCGTAATGCTCCACCACGTCAAATCCCTGGGAAGAAAGCCACGCAAATTGCTTCTTTCTCGAATTTTCAAACTCCACGCCGTCTGCCTTTACGAGAGAAAATGCAAAAAACTTCACATTTCTTTTCGCAGTAATCTCATTATTCAACTGTCGCACAGAGCCGCTGCAAAGATTCCTTGGATTCTTATATTTTGCATCCACATCCGCAATCTCTGCATTGATCTTCTCAAAATCCCGGTATCCGATGACCGCCTCTCCGCGAAGGATCAGTTCCCCTTTATATGCAATGTGAAGCGGTACGTTTTGAAATACTTTCGCATTATTCGTAATGACCTCTCCCACTTCACCATTTCCTCTTGTAACCGCCTTCCTGAGTTCTCCACCCTCATAGGTAAGAACGATCGTCAATCCGTCAAGTTTCCAGGAAATCAATGCTTTCTGCCCTCCGAGAAACTCCTTGAGTCTCCCCACATCCTTCGTTTTATCAAGGGAAAGCATTGGTTTTTCGTGCCGTTCTTTCGGAAGTTCACTCAACACTTCATAGCCCACATTTACAGTTGGACTGTTGGCAAGCGTAACTCCTAATTCTTCTTCCAATGCCACAAGTTCATCATACAATTTATCATATTGCAGGTTGCTCATGATCTCCGTTGCTTCCTGATAATAAGCCTTTCCCGCTTCGTTTAGTATCGCAATCAGTTCCTGCATCCTCTTTTTTTTCTGTTCCATACTCCACCTACTCTATTACAGTTTCATTAGAAGAATCTTTGATCAGTTCATAAAGCTCCTGTATCTCTTCTTCCGTTACTTGCCGGTATTCTCCCGGCTTTAGATTTCCAAGCCGGATGTTCATCACCCGTACTCTTTCTAATCTTGTCACTTTATATCCAAAATATTCACACATTCTCCGAATCTGCCGGTTCAACCCTTGCGTCAGGATAATGTTGAATTTATATTTTCCAATCTGTTTCACTTTACAAGGGCGTGTCACCGTATCTAAAATCGGAACTCCCGCTCCCATCTTCTCAATAAACTCCGGTGTAACCGCTTTATCCACTGTTACCTTGTATTCTTTTTCATGCCGGTTGCCTGCACGCATCATTTTGTTAATAATATCCCCATTATTCGTCATCAGAAGCAACCCCTCCGAATCTTTATCAAGCCTTCCGATATACGTGATTCTGACCGGATAATCCAGAAAGCGAATGATATTTTTCTTCTCTTTCTTTTCCTCCGTGCACACAATCCCCACCGGTTTATTTACTGCAAGCAGAACCATCTCATTCCCTTTGCTTACAACTTTCTTTCCTACTTTTACTTCCTGATTCCCGGACACTTTCATTCCCGTCTCCGCGCGTTTCCCATCTACAAAAACTCTGCCCGACTCGATCAGTCTGTCTGCTTCTCTTCTGGAACAGACCCCGGCTTCACTTAGGAATTTATTCAAACGGACTAACTCTTCCATATCACCTGGCTCCTTTACTGCAATAAGAATATGATACTAATTTACTTCCCAAAAGTCAATGTTTCTGCTATAGTTAAATGTAAACTGTACCGGCTGTACATACGAATATACCGGTGCACATTTGGAGGTTATTTATGCAAACAGATACTTTTACAACACAACCGGTAAGAAAGCTATTTTTCCATTACCTGTTGCCGTCTATATGCGGAACAATGGTTACATCCATTTACGTATTGGCGGACACCATTATTATTGGAAAAGGAATCGGAATTGATGCAATGGCCGCATTGAATATTGTGCTTCCTCTTTTCAATATTTTCTTCGGTACCGGACTCTTATTCGGAGTAGGCGGTTCTGTCCTCATGTCCATCGCAAGAGGACGAGGAGATGCGGATGCAGGACACCGTTATTTTTCCACCGCAGTTCTTTTAAATGCTGCCACATCCATTCTATATATGTTCCTGTTCATCTTCTTTTTAGAAGACATCGCCCGTTTTCTTGGTGCGACTAACGTGACCATGCCTTATATTATGGATTACGCACCATACATACTGTGGGGACTTGCATTCTTCTCTTTCTCCACCTTTCTGCAAACCTTTGTAAGAAATGACGGCGCCCCAAGACTTTCTATGGCAGGCGTAGTGACCGGTGGAATTTTAAATGTAATTTTAGATATCGTTTTCGTTTTTCCTCTGAACATGGGAATGGCCGGAGCAGCAATTGCCAGTGTAATTGGTTCGATCACCACATGCCTCATTCTGCTTTGCCACTTTTTCTCAAAGAAAAACGGATTAAAGTTTACTTTAAAAGGACTTAGCCCATCCTTCGCACTCAGCATTTACAAAAATGGGTTTACAAGCTTCCTTCTGGAAGTACTTGCCGGATTCGTAATGTTTATATTCAATTTACAGATTTTAAAATATGTAGGAGATATCGGAGTCAGCATGTACGGTGTGATTACCAACAGTTCTATCGTAGTAACCTGTCTTTGTAACGGAATCAATCAGGCATCCCAACCGATTATCTCTACAAATCACGGCGCCGGACTTCACGACCGTATCCAAACTGTAAAGCGCCTTGGGCTTCGGACTGCTTTGATCATCTGTGCAGTTCCAGCTATTTTAGGATTGATTGTTCCAAACATGTTTACCTACATCTTCCTAAATCCGAATGCGGAAATCCTTGCGCTTTCCGAGACAGCAATCCGGATCTATTTCAGCGGATTCTTTGTGATGGGAATCAATATATTTGTGATCGGATATTTTCAGTCCACTGTGAAGCCTCAGTTTTCTCTGATCCTCTGTCTCTCCAGAGGATGTATCTTAAGCGTATTGTTTGTATATGTTCTGCCACTTTTCTTTTATGTAGCAGGCATATGGGCTTCCGTTCCTTTGGCCGAATTTATTACTCTTGCTGTCGCACTCTTCTTTTTGAAGAAAACAGAAAAGGAGGTCACAGCATGATCCTTTTGGAAATCGAACATGTAAAAGAATGTATGTCCAAACTTTTGTTATCGGATATTTTTGATCCCTTCTATTTTATAGAAGGGGAAATTGTCACCTTTAACACATTTAAAATTGACGGCTATTTAAAGAAGAATTTTTTCACTTCCGAAGAGCAGGAAGAAATGGGATCGCGAGAATACTCTCTTTGGAAAGATATTCGGGAGTTTTGTTTTTCATTGATCAAAGGAAAGAAAACACCTCTCTCCTTCCACCTGGTGTTCGGACTTTCCCGTGCAAATATTGAAAAGCTTCTCCTAAAGCAAGATCTTACATTCACGCCATCCGACGTCAATGGACTGTATATGAATCTCAAATATGACGGTTCACATCTTCAATGCGTTACCGGAACATCCATGCATACGTTTACCCTCGATAAATCTTTAGAACAAGCATGGGACAACATGGTCGAAAAATTCTTTCAGATGCAAGGAATCGAAACAGAGAGAAAATAAAAACATTGCAAAACAAAAGTTAATTATAAAATCAGAGTATCATTCACTCAAAAGAAGAGGGGGCTGTCGGTTAATGCCAATTTTTAGGCTCTAAATCTTAAAATACGAATCTCCTGTAGTAATCAGTGTTTTTG
>JAJBSL010000035.1 GCA_020540725.1 Lachnospiraceae bacterium EP-SM-12S-S03 | reverse complement strand
TCGTTAGCCATCTTTTTCTCTTTTTATGGGAAAGTTTTGGGGGCAGATGCAACTCGTACGAGTCACATCTGCCCCCCCTATTTAGAACTATCTATTTCCCGATAGCCCCTTCTTTTCATGCACCATATAGGGATAGAAATTGTCATTTTGCTAAGTTGATGATGAAAAAAGATTGTTTTTCTTTTCACACCCTAACTACCCACGCCATACCGTTACTGCCAACTATGGAATGAAATATTTTCTTTACTCCATACAGGAAACGGAAACCATGAATTGTTAAGTTGAGAATAAAGTATTTTCCTCTTTTCATAGAACACTTCAAAACTTTTTTCTTCTTTCACATCATATAGGGACAGCAAGCCCCGATTTAATGACCTATTTTCAAAAAAGTTTAGATTTCCTGTTCTCGCACCATATCTGTACGCAAGTTGATGTTTTGTTGCAGATTTGATAAAAAAGTTCATTTTTCTTTTTCACTCCATATAGGGAATAAAAATGACTCTTTGCTGACTAAATCTGAAATTTTCCAATTACATTAAAAAATACCGTCATTCTCTTGTGGAACAGCGGTATCTATACGTTCTTCTATGGTTGATTTCTCTAATTGTAATAAATGTTTATGCTTGTCTTTAAGTTCTGCCTGCTCAATCATATCTTTCAATATCGTTGTATGATTTTCTTCGTCTAATGCCTGTACCATTTTTATGGTTGGTGCGACCTGTCTTTGTAGCCAATGCAACGCCTTTTGTAAAGTGTAAGGCTCTGGCTTTGTGGTTAAGCGTATCGGCTCTCTGTTTTCCCCTACAAACCACGCCCAATCATCATTTGTTTTCCATTGACTTTTTGGCTTGTCGTCCTCTCTATCGACAAAACGGACATAATGATTGATGATAGAAAAGGCGGTGCGTTCAGCGTCTCGATAGGTCAGTAAATCTACAACCGCATAATAGGCTCGTTCATTCTTCATGCGTATTTCAAAGCGGTTCTTAATCTCCGTATTTTCAATTTCTGTGCCATTCTTGACATACTGCTCATAATTTTTCTGATAAGCACACATATATAATTCGCTACTTGTTGAACCGAGATATAAGGTTTCTCCTGTATTCTTTGGTATATCGCTACCGCATTTCTCTGTACCGCTGTAATCTTTCTGCATACGAAAATAAGAAACACATTCGCCAGCCTTGTATTTTTCCTTTAACTTTGGAATATCCAATATTCCTGCTCGGTCATTGATAGCCAAATCAAGCCGTTTCATCACACCGCCAGCCGTCATACAATCCAGCATGAAGTCATACCATGAACGTTCCTGTGCCAGCAGATAACATTCCATTTGCCGACAGCCTTTGCCTTTCAGTTCTAATAAAACACCTAAATGCTCCTGCATGGAACACATGATATTGATGTCGCCAAGTACATATTTGCTTCCATATCCGTATTTTCCATAATCTTCATAAAGCATATAATCGGCTTTCAGTTGTAATACATCACGGATAATCGCCAATGCGTCCGTAGTAGGAAAGCGGACACGAAAGTAATCAATCAATAAGAATAGTGGTTCTTGCGGATTGAAACGCTCAATCTGTTTTTCTATGACTTCTCTTAATTCATCATTCAATGGCTGTTTTCCTTTTTCAATGCGGTTGTAATATTCACGGCTGATACCACAGGCAACAGCAAGCCTTGTTTGTGTTACTCCGTATTCCTCACGCTTTTGTCTTAATTCTTCAATAAAGTTTTTATCATTCATTTTTAAATTCCTCCAATCAAAAAAGGCAACTACCATATTTGATAATTGCTTATACTTAAATTTCTGCAAAAGAAAAAGACAATCAATTTCTCGTTTGAAATCAACTGTCTTTCCTATGTCTTATTCAATTTTCCCAAGTGATAATGGCATAATTTATATCACACCATGTAAAATGCGGTTTCGCCTTGTAAATACAGCATTTTCCGCTTGTTAATGTATATTGTCTCTTGTTTTTTGTGCCCCCCTTGTTAGATAACGGGGGCTTCATAATCGCTCGCCAAAGGCTCGCTCACAGACAAAGTGAACCAGACGTTTGACAGCTTCGCTGTCATGGCTTGATGTCTTCGACCGCCACCACGTCTGGATCACTCCGTCGGTTGTTGAGATTTACACTTATCTTCCGTTCAACCTAGGATTTTACTTTGACTTATTTTCTATTGGCTCTCCATTTTCATCAATTTCTCCTTCAAGCCATGCCATAATACCAAACTTGCAAAAAGGGCATATAATCGCTTCTTTATAAACTTCTTGCTTGCAACGTGGGCAAATAACATATTCTTCATTCTTTACATTTTCCATCTGCTTATCCTCCTTTTACAACTTCCAATTTTTAATCATTAAACAAACTGTAATTTACATAAATCTACTTACCAAGTTATATACAGTGACTACATAGACAAAGATTGCTACACCTGCAAATATCATAGCATCTTTCTTTGCACCATTATCATAACACTCCCTTGCATTCGTCAAAAGGGTCAATCCCATAAAAACAAACATAATTGGCAGTGTTATATCAGTAGACACTATGTTCATCAGTCCAAGAGAACCGAAAATAATCGTTAAAACACTAAATATTGCTTTCTTGGTACGCATAAGTACTTCTCCTCCCAACTTCTGTCCTTTTTAGATACACTCATTTATTCAAGCTTTTTTATAACTAAGTTGTAGTTACTATCATAATGCAGTCCAAGTTCTCTACACATTCTATCGTTTACCTTATCTAAGGCTTTCTTGTATTCTGCATACTGTGGAGATAGCACCATCAAATTAGGAATGAATATGTCGTTATACCCTTTATCTTGGAACTCTTTCTGCATTTTTCTCTGGGCAACAAATGACGGATGATATTTCATAATGCCAGTTTTCATTTTAGCACCTTTCTTTACCATTTCTCTTAATTTTTCATATTCGCTTTCACTCATATCACGATAATAAGCTATCATCTCATCTGCAGTTCTTGTTTCCTGTGCAATCCCACCTGCTATTTTCACACCTATTCCCATAATAAAAGGAACTTTCAATGTCGTTTCATCGCAATACTCTAATATATTCCGTAGGGCTTGCTTCTGCTCCAAAGTCTTTAATCTCACATTAAGAAATGGTTTGAAGTGACCTTTTAAGTAATCTCCCCATTCTTTTCCCGGCAACAACGACTCAATCGCATTTTCGACAGTTTGGTAATCAAGTATCTCATTTGCCTTGTCTGCATTACCATCATCTATAAATTGCTTCAACGCCTCAAGTTCTGAGTCCTGTAAAATTTTTTCCTGTAATTTTTCCTGATAAATACGTAAAAGAATACTTTTATCATCTTTTTCCAAAAGGGTTTGTATATCTTTAATACCAATCCCAAGCTTTCTATATACTGAAATTTTTTTTAAAGTTTTAACATCTTGCATGGAGTAGTTTCGATAACCGTTGCTATCTTTATCTACTGACAACAATCCTTTTTCTTCATAGTATTTAACTGCACGCTTTGTCATTCCGACTTCCTTAATAATTTCATTCAATAACATCGGACACACCTCCTTGTGATGATAGTATAAGGGTGTACGTTACGTACAAGTCAATATATTTTTGAAGTTTTCATTTCAATCATACAAATTCTTATTTCTACGTCTTTTTGTGTCTACATTATATCATTTTCTAATGCTTGCAACAATAATTCAAAATCTTAAGATTACTATTTTTTTTCTGCTTTTGAAAAACTACTTATCTGTCTATGATTTGTAAAGGGTGCTAAAGCATTGCTTACGCAACAAGCCCTTGACAAACCATATCCCGATAAGTTTAGGGTAATCAAGCAGAAATGAAATAGTCTGTTGTTTCAAGCCAACGAAAAGAGATACCAGCACATTTATGCAGTATCTCTAACTTAATAGCATTATTCTTTTATTCACAAGCAGGTAAACACAGGTTATTTCTTAATATCCTTTTGTTTGGGAAACTCCGGTTTCCCATTTAGATACTGTTTGCCTTACTACATTTAGCTTTATAGCCAATTCTTCTTGCGAAAGTCCTTTTGCTTTCCGTAGATTTCTAATATTTTCGTTTAACATAACCTGTGCCTCCTTTGTTTTGATATAACTATTAAATATCAAAACAGCCGTTGCCACAAGCAACGCAAATTAACATCTGTCATTACTACATTGAATTTGAAGTTGTTTATTTCTTCTTTTTCGGTTTCGGTACTGGTAATTCCTCGTACATAGCATGAAATAAACCTGTCAGAAATTCTTTATTATCAACTTCGTCTACCAACAACATTTCTTTTGCTCCCTCATAGGGTAATTCATACAGAGCTGTTGGCAGATAACTAATTGCTGATTTTACCGGTTTGACAAGCAATCTATTATCATAGATACCGCCAACAATTTTACCACGATAATAGAGAATAAATTCTCCCATCATAGCACGATATGTAATTTCTTCTAATTCAGATAACTGTCCTAAAATAAAATCCAAATAATCTTTGCTCGACGCCATAATCCTACCTCAATTCTAATTTGTCGCTTTCTTATTATTCACATTATAACAGTTCCACATATCCGCCGCAATCAATAATGAAGTGTTGCGGAGAAAGAGATAGTTGTACATGTACAACTATCTCTTTTCTGTCTATATTGATTGAAAAATACTGTTTTAGTTGTATAGACTTCATAGATTATCCCATCTTGAAAAATAGATACATGTGTTGTATGTTTATTATAGAAAAAGTCTTAAAAGAGACTACTAAATATTCAAAATATATAAACGAGGGGATGAATTGTGACAGAGCAGAAAAGTAAGTATATTGAGATTGTGAATTGGATCAGAAAGAAAATTGCAGAAGGCGAACTTACAGTTGGAAACCGGATTTATTCAGAGAATGAATTGGTATCCATTTTCGGAGTAAGTCGTCAAACTGTGCGTCATGCAATTTCTATTTTGTGTAATGAAGGAGTGTTGGAAAGAAAACGGGGAAGCGGAACATACATTTCCAAACCCAAAGAACGAAAGAAGGACACAAAACGAATTGCAGTCATTACAACGTATATTGACGAATATATTTTTCCTGCGATCATAAAAAGAGTAGAACAGAGACTTTCAAAAGAGGGGTATGTGATTCAACTGTCATTTACCAACAATTCGGTTGAAAAAGAACGACAGATATTGGAAGAAATTTTGAAAAGTAAATCCGTGGACGGAATTATTGTGGAAGCTACAAAAAGCGGTCTTCCGAATCCAAATCTTCATTTGTACAATGAATTAAAAGAAAACGATATTCCTTTTATTTTTATCAATAGTTATTATCCGGAAATTGATGCACCGCACGTATCTATGAATGACAGAAAAGCGGGACATCTTGTGACACAGCATTTGTTAAGCTGTGGACATAGAAATATAGCTGCCATTTTTAAATGTGATGACGGGCAGGGAATGTTACGTTATGCGGGTTATATGGACGCACTGATTGAGGCTGATATCCGAATCCGGGGCGAGAGAGTGATCTGGATTGATACGGATGAACAGAGAAATTTGAGTGAGGATACGGGAAGGATTTTAAGAAGAATCCGCAATTGCACGGCTTGTGTCTGCTATAACGATGAGGTGGCTAACAAGCTTGTGGCAATTTGCCTGGAGCAGGGAATGAAAGTACCACAGGACATTTCCATAACGGGAATGGATAACTCGGATCTTACTACATATTGCGAAGTTCCGCTTACATCTGCAATTAATCCGATCAAAGAACTTGGCGAGACTGTTGCGAAAGCAATATTGGATCTACTGGCTGGAAGACCGGTGGAGAAGGAAATAGAACTGGAACCGAAACTGGAAATCCGTCATTCGGTAAGAATGGTAAATGAAATCTCATAAGAAGGAGTGGTACAATGCTAGAGGATTTGAAAAAAAAGGTTTATGAGGCGAATATGCTGCTGCCTAAGTATGGTCTTGTTACATTTACATGGGGAAATGTAAGTGCAATCGATAGGGAAAGTGGACTATTTGCCATCAAACCAAGTGGAGTGGATTATGACAAATTGACTCCGGAGGATATGGTGATTATGGATCTCGATGGGAATAAAGTGGAAGGAAGATATCGCCCTTCTTCTGATACCGCAACACATTTGGAGTTATACAAGGCATTTCCGAAGATGGGAGGAATCGTGCATACACATTCTTCCTGGGCAACAAGTTGGGCACAGGCAGGACGAGGAATTCCATGTTACGGGACAACGCATGCAGATTATATGTATGGAGAAATTCCATGTGTCAGATGTCTTACAAAAGAGGAGATCGATGAGGCTTATGAGAAAAACACAGGTCTTCTCATCGTAGAGCACTTCAAAGACAAAGAATATATGGCAACACCCGCTGTTCTTTGTAAAAATCATGGACCATTTGCCTGGGGAAAAGACGCATACGATGCGGTGCACAATGCAGTTGTTCTGGAAGAAGTGGCGAAGATGGCGGCAAGATGTGAAAGACTGAATCCGGATGTAAGACCGGCGCCACAGGAACTACAGGATAAGCATTATTACAGAAAACATGGGGCAAACGCTTACTATGGACAATAAGCCGCGAATGCGGACTTCGAAGAAGACATGCAGGCGTTTGCGCATGGAATGCCTTTAAGAAGGACATAGGAGTGCAACGAGCACCGACAAAGCTTTGCTTTGGAGGTGGGCATGAGCGGTAAAAGATTATAAAATTTATATAAGTAAAGGAGACAGGGAACATGTTAAAAAACAAAGAGTACAAATTTTGGTTTTGCACAGGATCACAGGATTTATACGGAGATGAGTGTTTAAGAAAAGTAGCAGAACACTCACAGAAGATTGTGGAAGAGTTAAATAAATCAGGCATTCTTCCATATGAAGTTGTTTGGAAACCTACATTGATAACAAATGCATTGATCAGACAGACATTTAATGAAGCAAATGCAGACGAAACTTGCGCCGGAGTCATCACATGGATGCACACATTTTCACCGGCGAAATCATGGATCTTAGGTTTACAGGAGTATAGAAAACCATTATTGCACTTACATACACAGTTCAACGAAGAAATTCCATATGATACGATCGACATGGATTTCATGAATGAGAACCAGTCAGCTCACGGTGACAGAGAGTATGGTCATATCGTATCACGTATGGGAATCGAAAGAAAAGTAATCGTTGGACACTGGGCAGATAAGAAAGTACAGGAAAGAATCGCAAGTTGGATGAGAACTGCCATCGGTATTATGGAAAGTAGCCATATCCGTGTAGCACGTGTAGCAGATAACATGAGAAACGTTGCCGTTACAGAAGGTGATAAAGTAGAAGCGCAGATCAAATTTGGTTGGGAGATCGATGCTTATCCGGTAAATGAAATCGTAGATTATGTAAATGATGTTTCTGAGGGAGATATCAGTGCGTTAGTAGAAGAATACTACAGCAAATACGACATTATTTTAGAGGGTAGAGATCCGGAAGAATTTAAGAAACATGTAGCGGTTCAGGCTGGTATTGAGCTTGGATTTGAAAAATTCTTAGTAGATAAAGATTACCATGCAATCGTAACACACTTTGGCGATCTTGGTGGATTAAAACAGCTTCCGGGACTTGCAATCCAGAGATTGATGGAAAAAGGTTATGGATTCGGTGCAGAGGGTGACTGGAAGACAGCCGCTATGGTACGTCTGATGAAGATCATGACATACGGAATGAAAGATGCAAAAGGAACTTCTTTCATGGAAGACTATACATATAACTTAGTACCTGGAAAAGAAGGGATCCTTCAGGCTCACATGTTAGAAGTATGTCCGACCATCGCAGAAGGACCGATTGGTATCAAAGTATGTCCATTGTCTATGGGAGACAGAGAAGATCCGGCACGTCTTGTATATACATCCAAGACAGGACCTGCAGTTGCAACATCTTTAGTTGATTTAGGCAACAGATTCCGCCTTATCATCAACGATGTTGATTGTAAGAAAGTGGAAAAACCAATGCCAAAACTTCCGGTTGCAACAGCATTCTGGACACCACAGCCGGATCTTGCTACAGGTGCAGAGGCTTGGATCTTAGCAGGCGGAGCTCATCACACAGCATTCTCCTATGATTTAACAGCAGAGCAGATGGGTGATTGGGCAGCAGCTATGGGAATCGAAGCTGTATATATTGATAAAGATACAACAATCAGAAACTTCAAGAACGAGTTAAGATGGAATGAGGTAGCATTTAAATAGTTAATTGGGGACGTAGTATTTTGTAAGTTTACTACGTCCCCAATTAAGTTTTGTGGTGTCCCTTTTTGTTAAATGCCCTGTCCCTTATTTATTTTATATAGAATTTTTTAGCAGGTTGCGTAGTACCTTTTCTACGGAGTCTGTTGTATGTTTTGCGTATACAGATACATTTGGAGCAGCAGATTCCATAGCGTAACTTTCACCTGCAAATTGCAGCATTTCAATATCATTTTGCTGGTCACCGAAAGCCATACATTCTTCTGGCTTTACATGGAAATATTCCGCGAAAGACTGAAGAGCAGTTCCTTTGTTGGCATCTGGCAGAATGAAGTCTACCCATACATTTCCGGAAGTGGCAACTGTGATTTCGGAAGAATATTTTTGAAAAAAATATTCCGCATTATCGCTTGTGGTAACTTCATCGTAGACTGCGAGTTTTAGAAATGGCTCCTGAATGTCAGAAACACTTGGAACGAGTATTACATCAGAGAGTACGGTATCTTGCATATGATGGAGAAGAAACTCGGATTCTACATAATATGTATTCTCACAAGAGAGAAGAATGTGGCAATTGTCACGTCTCCGTATGTCTTCCATAATGCGAAGTCCCAATTCACGATCCATAACGGCTCGTTTTGTTACAGCACCGTTATGAATGCAAAGGGAGCCATTTTCGGTAATATAAGAGATTTCATCTTTAATTGGCTCAAAAAGTCGCTGCATACTGGCGTACTGCCTTCCACTTGCGGCAATGAAATGTATGCCGTTCTTTTTTAATTCTGTTATAAGGTCATACACTTCCGGATTCGGCATTTTTGCTCCATTCAGGAGCAGAGTGCCATCTAAATCACTTGCAATTAATTTTATCATAATATTTACCTCTGCTTTAATTAAAAATATGGAGATGAAAGCGTTCATTCCGAATAAGGTCATTATAGCTTTCAAACAGAGGATTCGCAATAGTAAAAAAAGTGACTATCAGAAAATGGGTTGGCGAAGTTGTACACTATCTGCTATAATAAATATAGACATGTTTGAAAAGGCAGGAAAGGTGAGGAGAAAATATTATGAAGATAGGAATAGGAAACGATCATTCAGCAGTGGAAATGAAACAAGAGATTACAGCATACTTAGAGGAACTTGGACATGAAGTTGTAAATTACGGAACCGATTCTCATGAAAGTTGTGACTATCCGGAATATGGAGAGAAAGTTGGACGTGCCGTTGTAAATGGAGAAGTGGAAAAAGGAATTCTCATTTGTGGAACAGGTTTTGGAATTTCGCTTGCGGCCAATAAAGTAAAGGGTGTACGTGCCGTTGTATGTAGCGAACCGTATACAGCAAAACTTTCCAGAATGCACAATGATGCAAATGTATTGGCATTTGGAGCGAGAGTTGTCGGAATCGAGATGGCAAAAATGATTGTGGACGAATGGCTGAAGGCAGAGTTTGAAGGCGGCAGACACCAGAGAAGAATCGATATGGTGATGGCGATCGAGGATAAATAAAAATCACATATAATTCCATGAAAATAGCACATAAAAACAGGGTGGTGATGCTGCGTTATCCATACATCTTCAACCCGTTTTATGTGCTATTTTATTCCTGATTTTTAATGTTTTCCACAGATTGTACAGCCAAGATTACAACCGGTTGGAGTTCCAGCGCATCCGCCCATGGCTGTCTCGCGTAGCTCAAAAGGCAGACTCTTACCTACCCGGTACATAGCTTCGGCCATTTCATCAAACGGAATCGGATGGTTTACACCGGAAAGAGCAAGCTCGGCAGAAGTAATGGCATTGGCAACACCGATGGCATTACGGGTTTGGCAAGGAGCTTCCACAAGTCCGGCAATCGGATCACATACAAGACCAAGTAAGTTTGACATGGCATGTACAGCAGCGGATAAGCACTGTGCCGGAGTTCCGCCAAGAATTTCAACAATGGCACTGGCAGCCATTGCGGAAGCGGCGCCGACTTCAGCCTGACATCCGGCTTCTGCACCGGATACGGAAGCATTACGCATTAAAATGTATCCGATGGCGCTGGCATTCAAAAGTCCGCTATATAAATCATCATCTGACAAATCCTTTTCTTCCTGGAGAGCCATTAAAATTCCCGGAAGAACACCGGAAGAACCGGCTGTCGGAGCAGCGACAATGAGTCCCATGGAAGCATTTACTTCAAGAACGGCCATACTGTATGCCATTGCTTTAGAAAGCATGGAACCAGCAATACTTTGGGAAGTTTTGCTATGGTCATTTACCAGCTTTGCTTCACCACCGATCAGCCCACCGATGGATCTGCCAGGATTCTCGATAGGGCGATGAGAAGAATTTCGCATAATCTCTAATACGGTCTTGAGTTTTGTGTCTACTTCTTCTGTTGTCAAATTTCCCATGGTAACCTCGCGGTCTTTCATGGCAGCGGATATTTTTATATGTTCCTTTTCACATAAATCTAATAAAGCCTGTCCGTTATAAAAATCCATTTCGCTACCTCCTACATCTCAATGAGCATTAAATCCTGCACATTTGGATTGATCTTAATATATTCTAAAATATCCCGTGGAATCGGCTCATCTGATTCTACAACCGTAAAAGCAGTCGTGCCTTTGTCTTCGCGGAACAGCCGCATAAATGCAATATTGATATTATGAACACTCAGGCACTGTGTAATGTGTGCCACGACGCCCGGTTTGTCAATCTGCTGTACGATGAGTGTACTATATTCGCCTGTAAATTCCACGTCAATGTTGTTGATGCGGACAATTTTCATTTTGCCACCGCCAATGGATTCGCCGCGTACAAAAAGAGAATGACCTTCTTCATCTTCAAAGAAAATATCAGCCGTATTTGGGTGATTGGTGATTGTCTTTTCATCCGGGATAAAATGATATTCTACGCCCATTTCATCTGCAATCTTAAATGCATCACGGATTCGCTCATCATCTGTATCAAAGCCCAATGTTCCGCCGAGAAGTGCCTTGTCCGTACCGTGTCCGCGATACGTTTTGGCAAAGGAACCGTAGAGTGTAAAGGTAACTTTTTTGATCGGCCTGCCATACATTTTGCGCGCCAAGAGTGCGATTGCCACAGCACCTGCTGTATGTGAGCTGGAAGGACCGATCATGTTCGGGCCAATTACATCAAAAATACTAAGAAAATTCATGGTTTTCCTCCTGATCTGTTTACAATTTCACTGTGTTCATTATATCATGTTTATGGAGGTATTAAAATGAGAAATATAATTATTTATTTGTGTGTGATTAATGCAATAGCGTTTTTACTTTATGGACTGGATAAACAAAAAGCAAAACGCCACAAATGGAGAATCCCGGAGGCAACGCTTCTTGGCGTGGCTTTTTTGGGTGGCTCCATAGGGGCGTTTTTGGGAATGCAGGTATTCCATCATAAGACAAGAAAAGCAAAATTCTATATTGGAGTACCGCTGATTTTCTTTTTACAGGTTATTGGAAGTTACTTGATTCAAACTCGTTAAATGGTTTCAAACTCCGTTTTAGAATTCCATTCATATGTGCAATAGCAGTTCCGTAATTGGTGATTGGAACTTCTTGATCTTTCGCGCAGCGGAGACGGTATTTCATTTCTCGTTCGTTGAGTGTACAGCCGCCACAATGAATGATCAGTTGATACTTTGACAAGTCAGACGGGAATTCTACACCACTTGTAAATGAAAAATGCAAATCCTTTCCGGTATATTTTGTGAGAAGCCGTGGAATTTTCACAGTGCCGATGTCCTCACACTGTCTATGATGGGTGCAGCCTTCGGAAATCAGAATCATGTCCCCATCCTTTAATTTTTCGATGGCATGAGCTCCATTTGCCACAGTACCCAAGTCGCCTTTGTGTCTGGCAAAAAGAATCGAAAAAGAAGTAAGCGGGATGCTTTCCGGAACCACTTTGGATACTTCTTTGAAAGCCTGACTATCGGTGATGACAAGGGCAGGATTTTTCCCGAGAGTGGTTAAAGTTTCTTTTAGTTCAGAATCCTTTACAACAATGGAAATGGCACCGGCTTCCAGAATATCACGGATCGTTTGCTGCTGTGGCAGGATCAGTCGTCCTTTTGGCGCCGAGGCATCAATCGGAACAACGAGTATAACAAAATCGTTTGGCTTCAACAAATCTCTTACAATCGGAGGACTATCCGTGGATTGTGGGGCAAGGGCTGCAATCCGTTCTTTTAATTCATGGATATGTGTTCCCGCAGATGCGCTGACAGAGATTGCGTAATCTGTTGTGGAATTCATTTTAGGGAGTATATCACATTTATTGTATACAACTAAATACGGGATGTTTTTATCACGGATTTTCGCAAGTATTTTTTCATCTTCTTTTGTCATGCCGACAGAACTGTCCACAACGAGAAGAGCAATATCGGTCTTATTTAATACCTGGTACGCTTTTTCAATACGGAGTTTTCCAAGAGCCCCCTCATCGTCAAGACCAGGAGTGTCAATTAAGACAACCGGACCGAGAGGAAGGAGTTCCATCGCTTTTAGAACCGGATCGGTTGTGGTGCCTTTTGTATCGGAGACAATGGCAAGATTCTGTCCGGTGATGGCATTGATTATGCTGGATTTTCCGGCATTTCGTCTGCCGAAGATACCAATGTGGACTCTGTCGGCAGAGGGCGTGCTGTTTAAACTCATACTTTCCTCCTTAGAAACGGAAATCACGACGATTTTCATTTTCGATGGCTTTTAAATTTTCGATTACAATCTGACGAACTTTTTCGTTCGGAATCTGATTGATTTCTTCTTCAATTACATGCTCCCCGACTTTTTTTGTCGCTTCGGAAGCGTAATCCATCAAATATTCTTTCAAAGTCATAAGTGCATTTGGCTGGCAGCAGTTTTGAATTTGTCCGCTCTTGCAAAGTGACATGAAACGGTCTCCGGTTCTGCCTTCACGGTAACATGCGGTGCAAAAACTCGGAATGTAGCCAAGATCCATGAGCCATTTTACAACTTCATCTAATGTACGTGTGTCGCTGACATCAAACTGTTCGGATTTGTTATCTTCCGGCTCCGGCTCTGCATAGCCGCCGACACTTGTCTTGGACCCACCGCTGATCTGGGATACACCGAGATGAAGGACACGTTCGCGACATGCTTGACTTTCTCTTGTGGAGATGATCATGCCTGTGTATGGAACGGCGATTCGTATGCAGGCTACGATTTTTGCAAAGATATCATCATTGATCCCGTTATCGAAGGAATCTGCATCAATGTCGTCTGCATGACGAAGACGAGGTACGCTGATTGTGTGTGGACCGACACCGAATGCAGCTTCCAGATGTTCTGCGTGCATGAGAAGACCTGCAAGTTCATAACGGTATTTGTCGAGACCAAAGAGTACACCGATACCTACGTCATCAATTCCACCTTCCATGGCACGGTCCATGGCTGTTGTATGGTAATCGTAATCATGCTTTGGTCCGGTTGGGTGAAGTTCCAGATAACTTTCCTTGTGATAAGTTTCCTGGAATAAAATGTAAGTTCCGATGCCGGCTTCTTTCAATTTTCTGTAGTTTTCTACAGTAGTTGCCGCAATGTTGACATTGACACGGCGGATAGCACCGTTTTTGTGCTTGATGTTGTAAATGGTTTTGATAGATTCCAGAACGTATTCGATCGGATTCATGACCGGATCCTCACCTGTCTCCAGAGCAAGACGCTTGTGCCCCATGTCCTGCAGTGCGATCACTTCCTGACGAATTTCCTCCTGTGACAGTTTCTTACGTGCAATGTGCTTGTTCTTTAGGTGGTACGGACAGTAGGTACAGCCGTTCACACAATAGTTGGAAAGGTAAAGGGGTGCGAACATGACAATACGATTTCCGTAGAAATCCTTCTTAATCTGTTCGGCAAGTGCATAAATTTCCTGATTTTTTTCTTCAATATCACAATCCAGAAGAACGAGGGCATCCCGGTGTGAAAGTCCCTTCCTCTGCTTTGCCTTTTCAATAATAGAGGTAATCAGCTCCTCGTTGTGCTTGTTTGCCTCTGCGTATGCAAGTGTTTCTAAAATTTCTTCGTGGTTGATAAAATCCTCTGGATTTCTTGATGATGGATTGTACATAATATCTCCTTTCGGGGACGTACACTTTTTACATTTTACTACGTCCCTAATTAATGTTTACCCTGTCCCTTTTTGACAAATGCCCTGTCCCCAAAGATTCATTCAGGGAGTCTCCGCGTACGGTTACAATTTTATAACCGATGGATTCCATTCGTTTTGTTAGATCCTCAATGCATTCTGCAGCTTCAGTCCCCATGCAGATTTTATTATCGTACAGAGTGTAATTCTTCCGGACATCTATTGGTGAGAGGTTCGGCATGACTACGTTTGCGCCGGCAAGAATTCCAAGTTCCCGGCCGTTTGGCGCGATAGTACCAAGAGCGGTGGTGGCCGGAAGCAGTACTTTTGGAATCAGGAGCCGAATAAGGCCTAGCATAAATAAGGTCAATTCCAAGGTTCCGGCATGAAAATCGCAAAATGGAGTATCGTGGTGAGGAATAAATGGTCCGATTCCCACCATTTGCGGATTTAACTTTTGCAGAAACAACATATCTTCTGCCAGATTTTCGGTTGTCTGATAAGGGGAACCGACCATGAATCCGGTTCCTACCTGATAGCCGATTTCTTTCAAATCCCAAAGGCATTGCTGTCTGTTCTTTGCACTCAAGTTCTCCGGATGGAGACGGGAATAGTGTTCATAATTATACGTTTCGTGTCTGAGCAGGTAGCGGTTGGCTCCGGCATCAAAGAAACGCTGGTAACTTTCGCGGGATCTTTCGCCCATGGAAAGGGTGATGGCGCAATCTGTAAATTTCCTACGAATCTCGGAAATAATCTCGGTCATTCTGTCATCTGTGAAATAGCCATCTTCTCCGCCTTGCAGAACAAAAGTTCGAAATCCAAGTGAATACCCTGCCTCGCAGCAGGCGAGGATCTGTTCTTTTGTAAGACGATATCTCGTAACATTTGCATTGCTCTTCCGGATACCGCAGTAGAGACAGTCATTTCTGCAATAGTTTGTGAATTCCATAAGTCCGCGTATATAAACGTCTTTTCCGTAATATTGCTCACGTTTTTTTCGTGCATTTTCAAATAAATGTTCCGCAGTATCCGAGGTGCGACGATCAATCAGCATGCACCATTCTTCCTTGGAAAGACTACCGTTACTTGTTAATTTGTCAATTAAATATTTCATGTTTCCCTGCCTTTATTGTTTGGTGTAAGTCGTTTTTGTGCTGATTCCCGGCAGCATACCGAGTTTTCCCGAGAGGGAACTGATAATATTGTTCGGTGCGTCGATTGCAACGCTTATGATAGAAACATGTTTCTCACGATACGGGATCCCCATTCTTCCGATAATATAATCACCGAATTCCGAGAGAAGTGCGTTCAATTGTTCAATCGATTCGTGACTTTCTACAATAATTCCGATTAGTGCAATTCGCGTGTCCATAGTAACCTCCTTTAAAATATTCAAAAAAAGATTGCGCATATGTGTTACCATTGCGCGTGGTACCTGATCCTACGAATTTCATCTTTGCAAGCTACGTATTTTAAATGAAATGAGTGGAGTGTTTATACATAGGATTCCGGCGGAGTTACTCATGTATGAAAAAAGACTCGGCGCCAGAAGACGCCGAGCCTGAAAAAGGATAGAGTTATCCTATGAAAATTCCGGTTTGTGCGCCTTTTTACTCAGATGATATTCTTCGTAATCAGTACGTTTTATCTAAGTATAGCATGGAGGGAAGAGAGTGACAAGGATAATTTATTGTTTGACAAAGAAGTGAAAAATAGTGCAAAATAAGGGAAGAAAAATTGAGTGGAAAATGAGAGCAGGAGGCGTATATGATTACAATTATTTCACCGGCAAAAAATATGAAAGTAAGAGAGCGGGAAGATGTGTCTCTTTCAGCATGCAGTTTTCCGGAGAAAACAGAGGCAGTGATTCGGACACTGAAGAAATGTACACCGTGGGAATTGGAAAGTTATATGAAAATCAACGAAAAACTGGCGGGGCAGGCATTTATGGATATTCAGGAATTTGATATGGAGCAAACGGGAACGGCGGCGCTTCTTACCTATGACGGTCTTGTATTTAAACATACGGAAGCAGTTTTGTGGAAGAAAGACGATTTAGAGTATGCACAGAACCATTTGCGGATATTGAGTGCGTGTTACGGTTCGCTCAAACCTTTGGATGCAATCCATCCGTACCGTTTGGAAATGCAGTGTAAAATCCCGATAGATGGACAGAATCTCTATGCGTTTTGGGGAGAAGATATTTATCGGGATGTATACCGGGACAATTCCATTGTTTTGAATCTTGCCTCAGAAGAGTATGCAAAGTGTGTGAGAAAATATGCGAAATATGACCGATTTATTGATGTGGAATTTTTGAATATGCACAAAGGGAAATTAAAAACTCTCGCTACCTTGGCTAAGATGGCGAGAGGGCATATGGTTCAATATATCATGAAAAAACGTATAGACACACCTGAGGAAATCAAAGCTTTCGACTGGAATGGCTATAAATATGAATCAAGTCTTTCCGATGAGCGGAAAATAGTATTTATCTCTGGATAAGACAAAAGTTTGCATATATAGGAAGATCCTTTGGAATCCTATATATCTTTTCTGTTGTACTTCCAATAAGCAGTTAAAACCCCGATTACAGCAAATGACATTCCAATCCAAATCATACCTGTATCCAGACTGCCGTTTTCCACGATATCCGCTCCGTTTGCATAACCAAACGGGGTGATGTATTTCAGAAAATTCACTTGATCAGAGATATTGGCAATAATGTTCAGGAAATACATAATCGTGGCAATACCGAGTCCGATGCCGAGTCCGCTGCCGCGCAGGAATGCGGAGATTCCAAAACAGATGCCGGCAAGCTCTATCTGGATCAGAAAATAGGCAAGATGCAACAGGCAGATTTCTTTCCAAAGTATTTCTTCGCCGATGAGTGCAATGGATCCAATAGACAGTAGGAACACAGTCACATTCAGAAGCAGAAGCTGGATGATGACAGAGGCCAGTTTTTCAGTGAGAACTTTTTTTCTGCTGACCGGGTGTGCAAACAGAAATTCTGCAGTGTGTTCTTTTTCTTCCTTCGCAAGACTGCTGACTGCAATGAGAGACGCAAAAAATGCACCGCCTAGTCCTAAAATATTGCCACATTCTGTGGAATAGAAACCGATCAAAGTGCCGAAGTTCAGACGATCCATACCAAATGCAGCACTAAAGGCTCCCATCGAGGAGAAGATTTCGTTCATGTCTTCCATTTCTCCCTTCATTTCCGGATACAGGAATACACAGACAATAATAAAAAAAACGATGGAAACAGTCCAGACAACAAGAGATTTCCATCCTTGTTTTAACTCATGTTTGATCAAGATCATGCCTGTTCACCTCCATTTTCATAATAGTGCAGAAAAATTTCGTCCAGATCAGGGTCTGAAATGGAAAGATCTGTGATTGTTCCGGCTGAGAGTGTTTCAAGGAGTTGATGGATATCTCCGTCGTAGAGAAAGCTGAAAATATCATCCCCTTTTTTTAGATCACGAATTCTTTCCAGAGTATCCAGCTTTACTTTCCCCTGAACCGTGATCCGTTTGGCGTTTGTTTTAGCAAGTGCATCGACATTGTCACAGGCAATGATCCGGCCCTCCCGAATGATGGCAGCTCTCGTACAGTTTTGTTGAATCTCTGAGAGAACGTGGCTGGAAAGGAATATGGTCACACCTTGTTCGTTTCGTTCACGAATAATATGGAAAAACTCCCGTTGCATCAATGGATCCAAACCACTGGTCGGTTCATCTAAAATCAGAAGTTTGGGGTTATGTTGAAGTGCAGATACAATGGCTACTTTTTTTCGATTACCAAAAGACAATTCATCTACTTTCCGATTGACATCTAGCTGTAAGCGTTTGCATAATATTGCCCTTTCTGCGGAACAGTCTTTGTGATGAAGATCAGCGGACAATTTTAACAGGTCTTTGACTTTCAGTCCACGGTAGAATACAGCCTCAGACGGCAGGTATCCGATGAGGGAACGGATTTTGAAATTGTGCTGATTCACTTCCATCCCGAAGATTTTCGCCTGACCGGATGAGGGGGTAATCAGATTGAGCAGCGTACGGATTGTGGTGGATTTTCCGGCGCCGTTCGGCCCGATAAAGCCGAAGAATTCCCCTTCTTTTATATCCAGATTCAAATTTAAGATTCCCCTGGATTTTCCATAATATTTCGTTAGATTTGATAGTTGGATCGCATCCATAAAGTTACCTCTCCTTCCGTAAGTAAACAGATTTCCAGAAATCAATCAGTTTTGTAAAACCCCTTTCAATCTCATCTACATTGATGTCGTCATGTTGCAGCTTTTCCCAGATATATCCTTCAGATGCCCATAGCATGTCATGATACATCATTTCAAGATCAAGCCCTTCGACAAAATTCTCGGGATTCAGATTTAAGAGGGCTGGATTTGTCTTAAAATCAGCATATTTTGCAATACTTTTTTGAATTGCAGGGCGGACATCAGGGTCCTTTTCGTAGTATGCTTTCATTACAAATGTTCCCATATGCGGATAACGACGCATAATCTCCAATTTGGCTTTCAATCCAAGGTTCATACAAACGAACAGATCAGTTTGCTCATAACAGCCGCTTTTCTTAAGCGCTTCCATAGTAATCTGCGTACATTTTTCCCAAAGGAAAAGATATAGTCCTTTTTTATTATAAAAATAGTGAAATAACAAGGATTTACTGATACCTGCAGCATCCGCAATTTCACTTGTAGGACTTTTCTTATAAGAATTCTGTGAAAACACACAAAATCCTGCATTGAGAATGGCCTCTTGTTTCTGGATAGGTAGTGCAAAAAATTTCTCATTCATGATATCTTCCCCTTACTTAACCGCTGCGGTTAATTCTAATTATACGCCGTTGACCGTTTTTGAGAAGACCTAAATCAAAAAGTTTTGGGAAAATTTGGGGATGTATAAATCGAGAAATATATGTAAGAACTGACTCCTTTTGGGTGAAAGTGTAGCGTGCCGGTTTAGTATGTATTATAAAGAAGGAGATTGAATATAGGATGGTGGAGAAGTATGGCACACGATTACACGCTTACTGTTCAATCTTGTGAAAGGAGGAGGTGCAATTGAAGATTGCAGATTGTAGAAGGAAAAAGAAAGTTTTAATTTAAATTGAGGTGATTACTATGGAATATTTAGAGAAAATGAAAGAGATTATTCAGAAGAAGAAAGGGAGCAAAAGGCGTTTACGATATAGCACAAGAAAGTTGTCTATAGGTGTCGTATCCTGTATGCTTGGATTTTGGATTTGTATTACCCCGACAGTGGCAATGGCGGCGGATATAAAGCCGGTAGAAACATCGAAACTTGTTGTATCTGCTTCGGAAACCGGTAACAAAGAAGCTTCGGGTAATGTAGATTCCGAGAATATCGGGTACGCACCAAATGCAAAGTATAATTTTCAAGATTTGAAGTTTAATCCTGCAAAGATTGAAAAAGGAATGAAGACAAATCAGCTTGGATTTGAAATATATGGAAAACACAATATTGCAGCATCAACGTCTAACTGGAAAATCCGGTTACAGATAGATGAGAGATTGGCAAAATATATTAAGAGTATAGAAGTAGATGCAAAGGCGCCGGGAGGAAGGCGAACACTTGTCCGCCAGAGCGATACAATCGGAAGAAAAACAAATATCTGGGAAGTAAACTATATAAGGGCAAACAGTGGACTTTTTGCAGGTGGTGAAACAACAGATACGCAAGTAGCGCCAAATGGAATTATTACTTTTGAAAAAAATATCGATGAGATCATGGCAGAAATCGGTGATGAAAATCTGGCATTGGATAAATTAGGGTATCGTATCTATCTGACCAGTGTGAAAGATGGAGGGAAAATCGTTCCGGGAATTGACTCCACAGGCTCTTTCAGAACTTATATGGATACACAGATGAGCGCGGAAGAATCACCCAATAATACAGAATGGTTCAAATATGCGGCAATCGGTGCGAGATACATGGAGAACGAAAAGAAGTTGGGAGCCAACGGAGCAATCGTAGTTGATCACAACATATCGAAAAACAGGAATTTTGCATACGGAGTATCTGCAAAAGAAACGCCATGGAAGCTACAGTTTAAGATTGATAAAAGACTTGTGAAATATGTGGATGGAATCGAACTGCATAAGATGGGCAGTGCAGGTGCTGTAGCACCGGATTTTTCTCTTGAAAATAAGAATAATGTAAAAGTTGCAGATTTATCCATAGAGAGGGATCCGAATAAAGAAAACTATGGAATGGGAGAGATTACAGACAATGATCTGGGAAATATCGTAGAATTTAACAATGCTTCTCCGAGACCTACAGTGATCCGCTATGTGTATAGATTAAATAAACCAATTAATGAGATTTTGGACGAATTGAAAAAGGAAGCAGGTGTAGAAGAGGGGAATTCATTTGGGGAAGATTTTGATTTTGATGCATGGATCACAGATGTAAATGAGAAACTGATCACAAATACATGGGGATCTGGTTATTACAGAATACAGGATGTAGACGGTGACGGAAAAACAGACGATTCAGAATCAAACAAAGAAACCAGTCCATATATTTCAGAACCGACAATCAAGTCTGTTTATGAAGGAGACAAGAAAGTTGCTGCCAGTGTATTACTGAATGAAAATGCCGGAAAAGGAAATGTGGCAGTGCTTGTAAATAAAGATGGAGAAGAAATTGCAAGGGTAGAAAACTTAGACGCTGTCGATGAAAATGGAGCACCGAAAACGATTTTGAAAGAGTTTACTTTTGCAGTAGCAGATGCAGGAAAACTCGGAAAAGCGGGAGATGAACTGACCGTTAAGATCATCCCGTCAGACCAGCGATACCAAGAACCTGAAATTGGAAAAACAGTTTTAAAAGAGGCGCCAATGGCTGTGAAGAGCCCAATAGAAACTTACAAAGGAACAAAACTGGATACGAATACAGAATTTGCCAAGAGCGGTATTGCCAACAAAGATAACATGCCAGAAGGAACTATTTATTCGTGGAAAACAGTTCCTGATACAAAAGAGGTAGGAGATACAACAGGGGTTGTGCTTGTAAAAGTTCCTGACAGAGAGGACGCGTTTGAAGTAACCATTCCGGTTTCTGTGGTTCAAGGATTAGAGCTAACAGTGAAAACTCCGGAAAAACAGACAGAAGGAGTTGCAGTTAAAGAAAATACAAAGGTTATCACAACAAATCAAAAGAACGCGAAAGTTACAGCAAGTCATGATGAGGGAAATAATACCGGACTTTCTATTGACTCAGATGGTAATCTGATAGGAACTCCAGAAAATTTTGTATGGGGTGAGAAAGATTCAGCTACTTATGAGGAACAAGAAGTTACATTACATGCAGTTGTTCAGTCGGAAGATGGGAAAGAAGAGAAAACAGCAGACGTAATCGTGACAGTTCAGCGAGATACAGACAAAGACGGAGTACCGGACGTAAAAGATGACGATGATGATAATGACGGAATAAAAGACAAGGAGGAGATCGAGAAAGG
>JAJBSL010000034.1 GCA_020540725.1 Lachnospiraceae bacterium EP-SM-12S-S03 | reverse complement strand
CTGAATTTATTCTCTTAAGAATTTTCAGGTTTGTGTTGTTGTCTATTGTTTAATTATCAAGGTTCTTTTTTGTTTTCACTCTCTTGCGACAGCCATATTAGAATATCACATCTTTGTTTCTTTGTCAACAACTTTTTTTATTTTTTTGAAAGTTGTTTGTGATGTGTTTGCCTGTCTCACAAGCGCTTAGTTATAATATCAAAGATATCACCGGATGTCAACAACTTTTTTCAATTTTTTACATTTTTCTTCAATTTTATATTTTATTTCCCGAAAAACAGCGTAAATCATGCAAAAGACCATTGTATTACCATTCAATTTATAGCATACTCTTATTATGATATTGAAATCAAACGATGCCGCACGAATTGCTTTGTGCTGTGCACTCCAACAATTCTGACCCATATCCAAATATCGTGCGGCATACATTTATAACTATATTGATAAGGAAAAATTATTATGCAGAATTTAATAGATTACAGTGAGAAACGTTACTACTCCCTTGATTACTATTTAAAGAAAATTTATGGTGAAAAATTATACAAAATCTCCCTGAACGGTGGAATGACCTGCCCTAACCGCGATGGTACCGTTGGAAACGGCGGCTGCATTTTCTGTAGTGCAGGTGGATCCGGGGACTTTGCTGCTTCCCCTTCAAAAAGTATTGCCAAGCAGATTGCCGATGGAAAGAACTTAGTTGCACGAAAATATACCGGTCACTCTTACATTGCATATTTTCAGGCTTATACAAACACATATGCCCCCTTCGAATATTTGGAGAAAATATTTACAGAAGCCATTATGGAACCAGAAATCAAAATTCTTTCCATTGCTACAAGACCGGATTGCTTAAATGAAGAAATCATTGCCCTGCTCGCACGATTAAATCAGATCAAACCTGTATGGATCGAGTTAGGACTTCAAACTATCCATGAAAAAAGTGCCGCATTTATCCGAAGAGGCTATCCTCTTCCTGTTTTTGAAAATTCTGTTTCAAAACTTCGTGCTGTTGGAATCGATATTATTGTGCATGTGATTTTATATCTGCCGGATGAAACCGAAGAAATGATGCTGGAAACCATTTCTTATTTGAATCATATGGATATCCAAGGAATAAAATTGCAGCTTTTACATGTTTTGGAAAACACTGATCTTGCTGTATATTATGAAAAACATCATTTTCATCTTCCCACACTAGACGAATATGTGGTATTATTGAGTAGATGTATTTCCATACTCCGTCCCGACATTGTCATTCATCGATTGACCGGTGATGGACCGAAAGACATTCTCATAGAACCGAAATGGACAGGCAACAAACGTCTGGTTCTTAATACGATACAGAAATATCTTAAAAGCCGGGATATCCGGCAGGGAAAGGAGTATTTAGATGTCTGAATCATTTACATTATATAAACTTATTGTATTATACATGTTGGAGAAAGTAGATTTTCCGCTGACCAATGGCCAGATTTCCGAATTTGTTTTAGACAAAGGATACACCACTTACTTTAAGCTCCAACAGGCGCTTTCGGAAATGGTTGAAGCACGTTTTGTCCGCGAAGAAATTACGCACAACCGTACTCTTTACCACTTAACCGAAGAAGGTGCATCCACTCTGCAATTTTTCGGGAATAAGATTTCTCCTGCAATCAAAAACGATATTGATGCATTTTTTAAAGAACATCGGTACGAATTAAAAAATGAAGTATCGGTAAAAGCAGACTATTTCCCAAATAATCTTGGAGAGTTCTCCGTACAATGCAGGGTCATAGAAAACGAAGCTAATCTGATCGACCTTACTCTTACCGTCCCATCTGAAAAAGAGGCGCAGGCCATCGTAAATAACTGGAGACAAAAAAGTGAAGAAATTTATGCTCTTCTCATGAAAACTTTATTATAAGATTGTTTTTTAAAGAGATTATCGTTATCAAATCGATAGTCTCTTTTTTATTACATAGATTCTTGTTGTTTCAAAAAAATGATTTTTCTCTTGACATTTCTTTTTCACAGTCATATTATTGTATTAACTTAATGGTACAATAATACAACTCAGGAGGGAACAGAATGGATGTTATTTTACAAACAAAGAATCTCACTAAAAAATATGGAAACAAAATAGTTGTAGATCATGTTTCCATGACAATATGCAAAGGCGATATTTATGGATTTATCGGGAAAAACGGAGCCGGAAAGACAACTTTGATCCGTATGGTATGCGGACTTGCTAAGCCCACCATAGGAAATCTCTCTCTCTTTGGAAGTGATCATCTGGTGGAAAAGCGCGCAAAACTTGGCACAGTTATTGAATCTCCGGCTCTTTTCCCGAACATGACCGCAAGAGAGAATCTGATAGTACAATGCAAATTGCAGAATATTACTGACCTTAGAAAAATCGATGAAATCCTTGAACTTGTAGGACTTCATGATACAAATAAGAAAAAAGCCAAAAACTTTTCTCTTGGAATGCGTCAGCGTCTTGCCATCGCTATCGCTCTCATAGGAGAACCGGAACTGCTCATTCTGGATGAACCTACAAACGGATTGGATCCGGAAGGAATTAAGGAGATCCGTGAATTAATCGTTCATTTGAACCAGGCAAAGGGACTCACAGTCTTAATCTCCAGCCACATTTTGGGAGAACTTTCCAAATTTGCCACAAGATATGGCATTATACATAAGGGAAAACTAATTGAAGAACTCACGGAAGAAGATTTATGGAAACGTTGCTCTGATGGAAATAGCAACGAACCAGATCTTGAAGAATACTTTTTGAAAGCAATTGGAGGTAGATAATATGTTACATTTAATTCAAAGTGATCTTTACAAATTAAGGAAAGCAAAATCTTTCTGGATCTGCATCATTGTAGCGGTAGTTCTTTCTTCTGTTATGATGTTTTTCCTGGATTTCACTTACAAAGCAATGGGGAATGTACAGAGCCAAGCTCAGGCTGACGAACAAATGCTGCAGGAAAACGGAGTAAATATTTCCATGGGGAATCTTCCTGCAAATCATGACGACTTAAGCGCCTCAGCGCTTCTTCTCTCACAGTTTGCAAGTAATACTTCTATTCTTATGGCTGTCTTCCTTTCCCTTTTTGTAGGAAGTGAATTCACTCACGGAACCATGAAGAATCTTGCCTCCAAAAATTTCAGCAGGACCCAAATCTATTTGTCTAAGCTGATCGTAGGTATTGGGGCTTCCTTTTTCCTCACCTTGCTTTCTGTAGCAGCTTCCACTACTGTGGCAACAGCTCTTTGGGGATTTGGCGATGTTTCTTCTTCCATGAAAAGCACATTGATCAAAGGAAGTCTCATTGAACTTTTGCTCATCGCAGCCTTCGCTTCGCTATTTATTATGTTCAGCATGTTAGTACGACAGAACGGAGCTTCGCTGGCAACAAATATCTGCGTTTTGGAATTTGTATCTCTTTTCATTATGATTGGAGAAATGTTGTTCAAAAAGTTATTCGGGAAAACAGTGACCTTATCTGACTATCTTTTAAGTATGAACATGAATGAAGTTGCAACCAATACTCTTACAGGAAAACTAATGACACGAAGCATTCTTGTGGGAATCTTTTTCCTCGTAGTATCCACATGCATTGGACTTTATACATTCAACAAACGGGATATCAAATAGAACTGCATTTTGTTCTCATTACGAAAACAGATCGGAACGAAAAAGTCCGATCTGTTTCTTTATCCGTATATTCTCTTTTCCCACTTACCCCTTGATACGTTTTAGATGTTCTTTGATCTTCTTCTCATATCCCATATCTGACGGTTCGTAGAATACCGAATCTTGAATCTCATCCGGCAAATACTGTTGTTTCACATAATGGTTCGGAAAATCATGTGCATATTTATATCCAATTCCATGTCCCAAATCCACCGAGCCTTTATAATGGGAATCCTGTAGATGCGAAGGCACCGTTGTCTTCTGATTTCTCACATTTTCCATGGCAGCAAAGATTGCATTGCATGCAGAATTGCTTTTGGGTGCGGTTGCCACGTAAAGTACCGCCTGCGACAGAATAATCTGTGCCTCCGGCATACCTACCCTTTCCACTGCCTGAGCTGCTGAAACCGCCACCGTAAGAGCCTGCGGATCTGCATTTCCCACATCCTCGGATGCACAGATCATAATACGTCTTGCTATAAATTTGATATCTTCTCCTGCATAAAGCATCTTCGCAAGATAATAAACGGCCGCATCCGGATCGGAACCACGCATGCTTTTAATGAATGCGGAAATGGTGTCATAATGATTGTCTCCGCTTTTATCATAACGAACAACTCTTTTTTGTATACATTCTGAAGCCACATCGATGGTAATGTGAATTTTCCCATCCTTGCTTCTCGGTGTGGTAAGAATTCCCAATTCAATCGCATTCAAAGCATTTCTCGCATCTCCGCCTGCAATATCTGCCAAAAAGTCAATCGCCTCATTCTCAATTACGGCCCCATAGCTTCCCATTCCTTTTTCCCTGTCATAAACCGCTCTCATAAGCAGCGTCTTAATGTCCTCTTCGCTTAAAGGCTTCAGCTCAAATACGCTGGAACGAGAAATCAAAGCTTTATTTACTTCAAAATAAGGATTCTCGGTTGTGGCTCCGATCAGAATCAAGGTTCCGTCTTCCACAAAAGGCAAAAGATAGTCCTGCTGCCCTTTATTAAACCGGTGGATCTCATCTACAAAAAGAATTGTCTTTTTCCCATACATTCCAAGTGTATTTTTCGCCTCTTCTACGACGGTTTCCATGTCTTTTTTCCCGGCAATCGTCGCATTGATCTGTTTAAACTCTGCACTTGTTGTATTTGCGATCACTTTGGCAAGTGTTGTTTTTCCTGTTCCCGGTGGTCCGTAAAATATAATGGAACTGATCTTATCTGCTTTGATTGCGCGATAGAGAAGCTTATCTTTTCCTATAATATGCTGCTGTCCTACCACTTCCTCCAAAGTAGTCGGTCTGAGTCTGGATGCCAGAGGGGATTCCTTTTCTTTTGTATTTTCCGCCATATATTCAAACAAATCCATTTCTTATCTCCTATACTCCTGCAATTTCTCTGATCACTTCGCCTGCAAGCATTAAGCCTGCCACCGGAGGTACGAAAGCAATACTTCCCGGAAGAGCTCTTCTTTTCCCTTTATCCTCTTCGGTCGCGCGTCCTGAGGTGTCCACCGGGGTCTCTTTTGAATATACCACCTTTAGTTTTCTGATTCCACGAGCTTTCAACTCTTTTCTCATGACTTTACATAGCGGGCAGACTGACGTTTTATAAATATCTGTAATTTCAAATAGTTCCGGGTGGAGTTTATTTCCCGTCCCCATACTGCTTATAATCGGTATTCCTTTCTCCTTTGCCAGTTCAGCAAGTGCAAGTTTGGCAGTTACAGTATCAATGGCATCTATTATATAATCCACCGGTTCTTGAAAAAGTTCTCCTATATTATCCGGCAATACAAACATTTCGTAAGTAGTTACTTGAATTTCCGGACAGATATCTTGGATACGTTCTGCCATTACCTTCGTCTTGAACTGTCCAATCGTGCTGTGATATGCAATAGATTGCCGGTTAAGATTGGTTAAGGATACTGTATCATTATCTACGAGAATGAGTTTT
Organism: Lachnospiraceae bacterium EP-SM-12S-S03; assembly: GCA_020540725.1. Lineage (GTDB taxonomy): Bacteria > Bacillota > Clostridia > Lachnospirales > Lachnospiraceae > Faecalimonas. Next base: position 17,291 of record JAJBSL010000034.1, on the reverse strand, counting down.
CCCACACCACTCCTCGCTAACGCTTCAATACAGTGGGAACCCACACCTCCCACGCCGAACACCATAACCGACGCATTCTTAAGTTTCGCAATTCCTTCTTTTCCTATTAGTAATTCCGTTCTGGAATATTCGTTTATCATGTAATTCTCCTAATCTAAAATCATTTCATCCACTGTTACAAATTCATATCCTTCTTTCATCAGGATATCAATGATGCGAAGCGCCGCATCCACCGAACTTTGATAACAGTCGTGCATTAATATAATATCATTTTCTTTTGCCTTCGTCACTACCTTATTCACGATTTCATCTGCATTCTCCGTCGTCCAATCCAGTGGATCTACAGACCAAAGTACCGGAAGCACTTCCAATTCCTTCTCCAGTTTTTTCTGCCATATTCCAAATGGTGGACGTACAAAATTCACTTCTTCCCCGGTGATATTTTGCAATACTTCATTTGTTTTTCTGATCTCTTGTCTTGCTTTTTCATCTGACATCTTTGTAATATCTACATGATTATATGTATGATTTCCGATCAAATGTCCTTCTGCTTTCTGTCTTCGGATCAGATCCGGATTTGCCTGTGCCAGATTTCCAATGACAAAAAAGCTTGCCTTTACATTTCTTTCTTTCAAACCATCCAGAAGTTTGGGGGTAAAGTCAGGATGCGGTCCATCATCAAATGTAATTGCTATTTTCGGTTTTTCCCTCTTCTTTTCCTGACCGTTTTCTGTCACAATATGTTCTGTCTCTGATGTTTCTTTCGCATTTTCTTTTGCCGGAATTGTAATTCCCCATGTCTGTATGAGGAGCAGCGTATACAAGAAGCCGCAAAAAAGCAATATATTTTTGCAGTGTCGCATCATTCTCACATTCTCTCATCAAGCACCTTATTTCATATATATGCTTGCATATATTTCCTATGAACTGATTACGTTTTTTGATGTATAGAAATATACAGAGCTGTTTATGCAAATAAAAATTGCGCTCCCATCAATTCGGAAGCGCAATTTTCCTATTTCTTTTTCTTCACACTATAACCAAATGTTCCAAGCAGATTGCCTAATCCATAATATTCTCCATGAGAATACACAATCGGATTTGATTTTGAAAGTTCAAACTTATTTTTCTCGTTCAAATAGCTCTCATCCACATTTACAGCTACTACTTCTGCGAGAAACATATGATGAGAACCCAGTTCCTCGATTTTTCTTACTTTACACTCGATATTAACCGGGCTTTCTTTGATCAAAGGCGCTTTAACTTTACTTGCTTTTTCCTCATGAAGATTCATTTCCTTAAACTTATCCACATCTTTTCCAGAACGGACACCACAATAGTCCGTTGCGTATGCCAAATCCTCCGTCGTAAGATTCACAACAAATTCTCCGGTACTTTTTAAAATATCATAGGAAAACCGTTCCGGTCTTACCGAGATGGAAAGCATCGGTGGATTCGTACAAATCGTCCCGGCCCACGCAACCGTAATGATATTTGCTCTTCCTTCCGCCGATGCCATGCTCACCATAACTACCGGAAGGGGATAAAGCATATTGCCGCCTTTCCATGTTTGTTTTGCCATATCCTTCTCCTTAATTCTGTAATGAAACTACAATCGCCGGTATCAATTGTTTCTTTCGCGATACTACACCTTTTAACACAATATCTTCAATCGCATCCGGAAGATCAAAGGCTGTCGTAACGATCCCTCTTGCGTTGCTGCCGATACAAAGTAACTCTGTAGTTTCTTCAATGATATTAGTCAGCATCATATACATTACATCCAACCCCTTCTCAAGAAGCGCCGTCTTCATATATGGCTGTACCCGTTCTTTGATCTCGTTCAGTTCATCCTTACTCATGCAATTAATCTGACTGACTCCCAGATCTATACCGCTCACTTCAAATTTCTTAAAATCCTGAAAGCAAATCTCCTGAGGCGTCTTATTTATCAAATTACTTCCTGCACGAAACATATTGGATGCAAGTTCTTCAATGTCGATACCTGCAATTTCTGCCAGTTCCATCGCAACCTTCTCATCTACCGGCGTACAGGTTGGCGAACGGAACATCAAAGTATCTGATGTAATTGCCGCACAGAGAAGGGCCGCGATCGTGGCATTAATTTCCACATCACTCTCGCGATACATCTGATACACAATGGTGGCTGTACAACCTACCGGCTGGTTCCGGAAATAAACCGGGCCCACTGTCTCAATCCCTGTTCCCAATCTATGATGATCAATAATCTCCAAAATACTTGCTTCATCAATCCCGTCCACAGCCTGCGTCTTCTCATTATGATCCACAAGGATTACTTCCTTCTTCTTCGCATCCATCAATCGTCTTCTGGATATAAATCCACAAAATCTTCCTCTCTTATCTACAATCGGGAAGTCTCGATACCGTTTCTTCGCCATCGCATCCTTAATGTCCTCGATGTAATCTCCTGGCCGGAACATTACGAGATTATCCTTTGTCATAAAATGTTTCACCGGAATACTCTGATTGATCAGACGGGCTACCGTGAATGTGTCGTGCGGAGTGCTGATGATGACGCATCCCTTCTCCTCCGCAAGTTTCCTGATCGTTTTCGATACTTCAGAATCCTGGCATACAACAATACAACTTGCATCCATCTCAATAGCACAAAACTGCGCCTCATATCTGTTGCCCAGTATGATCAGATCTCCGGGATCGATAAAGTCTTCCATCGCTTCTGCATTGGATGCACCAATTCCCACTTTTCCTCTGTCAAAGTAAGCTTCTCCGTTCCCTGTTACCAATTCACCGTCCAACGTCTCTGCAATACTCTTATATTGCGTCTTCGCCTCAGACAAAAGATTCCGCCCATACATGTCCATGTAGGATTTGGCAATATCTCCTACCGTAATCAGTCCTTCCAGTTCTCCACTCTCTGCAAAAATAGGAATGGACTTATTCTTATTCTCTTTCATCAGTTCCCAGGCTCTTCTTAAAGAAACATTACTTGCTACTCCCGCTATCTTATTCAGATCAATATCCTTCACTTGTGTCCGCACATTATCAAGAAGCCCCGGAGGTGTCACGCCGAATCTGGTCAGAACATACTGGGTCTCTTCGTTGATCTGGCCCGCTCTTTTTGCAACATAATTTTCTCCCGTAATCTGCCTTTTCAAATTGGCATACGCAATAGCAGAGCAGATAGAATCTGTATCCGGGTTCTTATGTCCTACCACATATACTTTTTTTGCTTTTCTGTTCTCCATCGTCTCTTTTCCATCCTTAATAGTAGTAATACTAGGGTGCCACTTTTTTTGGCTTTCGTCAACTATATTTTACTACACTTTTGTTTTAATTTGTATATATTTTGTGCTATAATGGAATAAATAAAAAATTAACAAAAAAAACGTAAATGAGGTGCATTATGAACGACGAAAATTTACAAACTGAATCAATGGCAGATTACGAGGATCAATTCGATAATGCCAACCCTTGGAACATTGTAACTCGATATATGGACGAGCAGGAGAACTTGACGGTGAAGATTGAAGGAATCGTAAGCGGCGGAGTCATTGTATATCTGGAAGGATTGCGTGGTTTCATTCCCGCCTCCAAACTTTCCCTTTCCTATGTCGACAACATTGAATCTTATTTATTACAGGAAATTGAAGTCCGTGTTATCGATGTGGATCCGGCAGAAAATAAACTTGTTCTTTCTGCCCGTGAAATTTTAAAAGAAAAAGAACGTCAGGAAAACGCCCGGAAAATGAGCATGGTAGAAACAGGCAGTGTAATGGAAGGTAGCGTAGAATCCTTGCAGAATTATGGTGCGTTTATCCGCCTCGACAACGGACTTTCCGGTCTCGTACACATTTCTCAGATTTCAGACAAGCGAATCAAGTCTCCTTCTGATGTACTGCATGTAGGAGATCACATTCAGGTAAAAGTGATTGGTATAAAAGACGGTAAGATCAGCCTGAGTATAAAAGCTCTCATGGAACCGGAAGAAGAAATTGTGGAAGAGGTTGAAATCCCACAGACAGAAGACATCGGAACAAGCCTTGGTGACCTTTTTAAAAACATGAAATTATAGACTTCCATTTAATAGTCGTTACAATTACAAGAGCATCCCTACAGAAGTCAAATCATACTCTTGCTTCATGTAGGGATGCTCATTTTCTCTCTATTCTATTTTCTTCTACGGACGGATTGTTTCAAGTTCTTTCATCCAGACTGCCACACACGCGTCACTCGGCATTCTCCAATCTCCTCTTGGTGAAAGGGCGATTCCGGTTACCCTAGGACCATCCGGCATACAAGAACGTTTAAACTGTTGTGAGAAAAATCGCCAATAGAATTTCTTAAGCCATTTCAAAATCGTCTCTCCATCATACGTTCCCTCAAAAGCATATTTTGCCAGTCGATAGATTTTCCCTGGTTCATATCCATAACGAAGCATGTAGTAAAGGTAAAAATCATGCAGCTCGTACGGACCTACAAGATCCTCCGTCTTCTGGACAATCTCGCCATCCTGCGGTGGGAGAAGCTCCGGACTTACCGGTGTATCCAGAATATCAAGAAGAACTTCTTTCAGCGCTTTTTCCTGACAGTTTTCGGCATAAATCCTTACCACATGTCTAATAAAAGTCTTCGGCACAGAACTGTTTACCGCATACATAGACATATGATCTCCATTATAAGTTGCCCATCCAAGCGCAAGTTCTGACATATCTCCCGTTCCGATCACCATGCCATTCATCTCATTTGCAAGATCCATCAGCACCTGTGTGCGCTCTCTTGCCTGTGCATTTTCATAAGTTGTATCATGAACTTCCAGACTATGGTCAATGTCTTTCAAATGTTGTGTTACCGCTTCTTTGATATCTACTTCTTTCAATGTAGCACCAATTTCTTCTACCAGAAGACATGCATTCTGGTAAGTTCTGTCTGTTGTTCCAAAACACGGCATCGTTACCCCCAGAATGTTTTTCCGGTCAATTCCAAGAAGATCAAATGCCTTCGCTGTCACAAGAAGTGCCAATGTGGAATCCAAACCTCCCGAAATTCCCACAACCGCATTTTTACAATTTGTGTGATCCAGACGTTTCTTAAGTCCCATAGCCTGAATCATCAATGTTTCTTCACACTGTGCCTTTGTCTCTTCTTCCGTATTCGGAACAAACGGAGTTTGAGATAACTTTCTTGTCAGAATCGTATCTTCCATATTTAGAGAAAACTTTACTCTTGCGGTCTCATATGGGAAATGCGACATCTGGAATGTTGTGTTTTTACGTCTTTCCCATGCCAAACGTTTTACATCAATTTCACTGTAAATAATTCCATTTCTAAATCGTTCCGATTCTGCAAGAATTGTTCCTTTTTCCGCAATCAGGTTATGTCCGCTGAATACAAGATCTGTTGTCGATTCTCCATATCCTGCACTGGAATACACATAGCCCGAAATTAATTTTACCGACTGCCCCTTGATCAACTCTCTACGATAGCCCTCTTTTCCGATTGCCTCATCACTTGCAGAGCAGTTCGCAATGATCGTTGCTCCCTGAATGGCTGCCTGCACACTCGGCGCAACCGGAGCCCATACATCTTCACAGATTTCGGCAGCCACTACAAGATCTTTTTCTTCTCTACATTCAAATAAAATCTGCGGTCCGAAAGGAACTTTTCTCCCATAGAAATCTACCAGATCTGCTGTTGTCGGTCCCGGCTGAAAATAACGCATTTCAAAAAATTCATCATAATTCGGAAGAAACGTTTTTGTTGTAAGACCGAGTACTTCTCCGTCATTCACTGCCGCTGCTACATTGTAGAGTTTTCCCACATGTATAAATGGCATCCCTACAAATACAAGCGCATCCTTTCCTTTTGTATAGGAAGCAATCTTTCTCAATCCTTCCTCGGCACTCTTCAAAAGCGCCTCTTGAAAAAATAAATCTCCACATGTATAGCCTGTAATCGAAAGTTCCGGAAATACGATGACTTTCGCCCCTTCTTTTACGGCCTCGTCAATACTCTTGCAAATCTCTTCTGTATTATATTCCACATCCGCAACACGCATATCCGGTGTTATAGCTGCAACTTTGACAAATCCTTGTTTCATATCCTATCTGCTCCTTTTAATGATTTCTTTTAACTCTTCTACTGTAAAAGTATATTGTGTATTACAGAAATGACAATTTACCTCAATGTCTTTTCCATCCTCGATCATCTCCTGAATGTCTTTTTTCCCGATGCTGATAATCGCTTTTGTCACTCTTTCTTTTGAGCAATTGCATGCAAACTGTGTCGGAATTTCATCTGTAAATTCCACATCCAGCCCTTCAAGCACTTCTTCTAATATCTGTTCCGGTGTATATCCTTTATCAAGCATGGCTGTTACGGAAGTGATCTTCTTTACATTTTCCTCCAGCTTCGCCAGCACCGTTTCTTCAATAAACGGCATTACCTGGACAATGAAACCTCCGGCTTGCTTTACTGTATTATCTTTCTCCATCAAAACACCGAGTCCAACGGAAGACGGCACCTGTTCTGAGGTTGCAAAATAATATGTCAAATCCTCTGCGATCTCACTTGTCTGTAAAATCGTCTGTCCTACATATGGTTCTTTGAGTCCCATATCTTTAATCACACTTAAAACACCCAAATCCAATGCTCCTGCCACGTCCAATTTCCCCTTGCTGTTTGGCGGCAGCATCACGTCCGGATTCTCCACATATCCTTTGACATTTCCATGCATATCGGCTGTTACCGTAAGACCTTTGATCGGTCCTTCACATTTGATCTGAATGGTCAGCATGTCTTTGTCATTTTTCATCATGCTTCCCATCATAGCCCCTCCTGTCAGGAGTCTTCCAAGCGCCGCCGTTGCCACCGGGCTTGTATTATGTCTCTGTCTTGCAGTCTCTACAACGTCTCTCGTTGTAGCAGCAAATGCACGGATCTGGTGATTGGCCGCCGTTGCTCTTACAATATAGTCACTATATTCTTTCATTCTTATTTTCCTCTTTCTCTTGCTATAATATAAATACGTTCACTTTCTTCTGTCGGTGCATTATGGGAAAAGGCATCATAGGCCGCAATATACTCCAAGCCGGACTCTTCAATCAGACGTTGGATCACCGGCAGATCATACGCTTTCTGAAAATGTGTTTCTTCATATTTACGATACAGATCTGAATCTTCCTCCCGAATAAAAAGACTCAATTCATATTCATTAATCCGTTCCTCTTCATAATAATAATTCTCCCAAATGAAACTACATTCTTCCCTGTTTTCCGCAATTGTAGAATCTCCTAAGATCTCCCGGTACTTATACTCTGTATTAAAATCAAAAATAAAGATTCCCTTCGGATCCAGATAATTGTTCACAAGCCGGAACACTTCCAGAAGTTCTTCTTCCTCGGTAATATAATTCACGGAATCGCAAATACTTACCACTGCTTTCACGGTTCCATAAAGTTCAAACTCTCTCATATCCTGGAGCAGATACAGAATATCATGACCGGACTTCTCTTTCTTCTCCATTGCGATCTCTAACATATCTTCGGAATTATCCACACCGATCATATCATACCCGGCTTCTGCAAGAATCTCTGTCATCGTCCCTGTTCCGCATCCAAGATCCAGCACAAGTCCTTCTTCCACCTGATTCTTTTTCAAAAGTTCTTTCAGATAGTCTCCCCACTCTTCATATGGAATATTATCCATGAAAGTATCATAGACTGCCGCAAAATTAGTATATGCCTCCATGAAAGAGTCCTCCTTTCCATCTCCTATATCCTTTCCTATTGTACCAAATATCAGTTTCCGAATCAACTACAGCCTATTTTTTATATCCGGAATCGATTCTCCCTCTTGACGCAGTTTTCGAATATATTCGATTCGTGCCACGCTTTCTTCTCTTTGGTATCGCCTTGTCAACTTCTCTTCCTCCTGTTGAAAAGGAAGCATCCCCTCCTCTGTATAGAATTTCAAAGTACTGTATCTGCTGCCTGTTAACCGCACCAGCTCTCCGATTGTTACATATTCAGAGGCGAGTATCTTCTCCATACTTCTTTGTCTCGACATTAAATCCACTCTTTCCCATTCTGTTTTTCTCTTCTACCAGTACACCGGAACAATATTCGCTCCTTGGATCGGTACTTTGTATGCACGCACTGTTCCCGGGAAAATACGGTAATAATTATTGTCTACTTTCAAAAGTGTTTCACTACCTGATTTTACTTCCTCTACATAATGGCCATGTTGCACCAAATGTTCCATCACTGCAATTCTTCGTTGTTCTACATTCGTTCCAAGTACTACAAAATCAATAAAAATCGCATTTCGTCTTTCCAAATAAGGGAAAATCAGATTGACCCCTTCTAGATATGGGTTTTTGAATAATTTCTTTTTTACTCTCAAAAACTTTTCTGTCAGTTTTTCTACTGCACTGTAAAATTCTGCCTGCCATAGACTATGATACATCTCCTGTTCCGCTGCCAACGTAAGCATACGATTCTGAAGCCTTTCCTGTTCTTTGGCTGAAAACAGATCATGAATACAACCACTCTCCCGAAACAGCCACAACAAAATAACGCTGTCTATGCTCACTTCTCCCTCTTCTAATATTTCAGCACGCAATTCTTCCCGGATTCGTAAATAAACATCGCTGTCACTTCGATAAGCTTTTAGTTCCACTCCGGCTGTGTAATAGTTGATGTCACATCCTAAAATATCCGGAACTTCTTCCAACACACCATCCGCCTCCAATAGCGAAGCCATCTCATGTTCCAGCTCTTTTCTCTCTTTTTTATGAATTGACTTTGCCTCTTCCACCGCCGTTTTTAGCTTTTCCTGAAATGTATCACAATCGCACTCCTCCTCTGCCGTCATACATACTTCCAGTATCTTTGCTGCAGCAATTCCACGCAGCACTGCATCTTTCGCCATAGACGGATGCAGGCTCTCCAATCCATCCAATGCAACAATCGCATATCTTTGAGATAATGTCCATTCCTTCATAATGATTCCTCCTCTCGGGAAACTAACAACTGAATTTTGATTTTTGCTTATTACTTACTACTTACGACTTACTATTTATATTTTTGATTATACACACTTTTCAATCTCTGTCAATTCCTTTGTTACCGGTTCTATCTTTCCTGTGATTGAAGAAAAGCAACTTATTAATCATAGCAGAGCTACGCTCCGTTTAAAATAACAAAAACGGAACCAAGTTCCGTTTTTGTTCAAACTTTGAAAACAACTAAACCACTTCTTATTAACTAATAAACATATCCTCTAAAATAGCACTATCCCTGAATATTTTAGACTTTAAAAGCGGTAAGAAACAAACAAGGCATGCTATGCTAGATACTACAAATTTCTCTACACTTTCAACATCTTTCGCCAAATAATCAGATAATGTAAGAGAAAAAAGATTATAAAAATAGTGTAGCCATGTAACTATCCATATATTTTTAGTTTTTAAATAAACATATGCCAAGAAAGTTGCAATTGATATACCTAGAACTATCTGACTTAAAAAAGAAATACTCCAATTTTTTTCTGAATAAACATATATTGAAAGTGGTAAATGCCATATCCCCCATACAGTTCCCAAAATCAAAACGCCTAATCTCATACCATATCTTTTCTCTAAAAGTGGTTGTAAAAATCTACGCCACCCAAACTCTTCTCCTAAAAACGTTATAAAGCAAGTCACATAATTAATAGGACTTATTAACAATACCAATATTATTTCCACGATATTTTCGCTAGAAGTAAATATAGGTGCCAAATAGTTTTCTTTATCAATCCCAAGCATTATTCTTAATATAGATTCTAAAAAAATACTTGCTAAAAGTAAGATTAAAAATAAAAAAGTGTATGTAATCCATTCTTTTACTGTGGATTTTTTTATGTTAATTCTAATCTTATCACCTGGATCAGATAAATAAAAAATTAACAAAAGTGAAAGTAAAGAACCAATACGACATGCCATATTTTCTATCGCCATACATATATTGTAATCTAAAAATAATGTAGCAACTCCAGAACACATTGCTATTCCACTAATAGAAAGAAATAAAATAAAAAAACTTTTCAATCGAAACGCTTTTTTTCTCATATTATATAACAAAACAATAATGACCCCTGTCATCGGGAAATAAGCCTGTATATTTGTAAAAAGAACAGCATCGCCATTTATCTCGTAACATTTAGGTATAAATAAACTCATTATTATAGTTAAACCCAAAGTAACCGATATAAATATCGTTAAATCTTTTTTCTCCCTGCTCGTTAACACTTTCATTCCTCCCATAATGTCACCCCCAAAACCATTGATTTTATCGTTTTTTCTTCTTATTGCAAATTATACATCTTTTCACAATTAAATAGTAATATTTTTGTTATAATTTCCCAAAATATATTAATAGAAAAGTGATATATACATTTTCATATTTAAATAACTATAGTAATACAATAAGGAAGGGAATCCTGCAATCAGGATTCCCTTCCTTATTGTATTACTTTGATCCATCCATCCGGAGCTTTGATATGTCCCATTTGAATTCCCGTCAATGTATCATACAATTTCTTTGTTACCGGGCCCATCTTTTCCATTCCGCTCGGAAAACAGATTTCTTCCCCATGATCCACAATCTTCCCTACCGGAGAAATCACCGCGGCTGTACCGCAAAGACCACATTCCGCAAAATCTTTCACTTCATCAAAAAGCACTTCTCTTTCTTCTACTTCCATCCCCAAATATTCTTGTGCAACATGGACAAGAGAACGTCTCGTAATGGACGGGAGAATCGTATCAGATTTCGGAGTAACAAGCTTATTCTCTCTCGTAATGAAGATAAAGTTTGCTCCGCCGGTCTCTTCTACCTTCGTTCTTGTTGCCGAATCCAGATACATATTCTCATCAAATCCTTGCTTATGTGCATCTACAATCGCATACAAACTCATGGCATAATTCAGTCCTGCTTTGATATGCCCGGTTCCGTGAGGTGCCGCACGGTCATAATCACAAACGCGGATGGTAATTGGCTTCGCTCCTCCGCTAAAATACGGACCAACCGGTGTGACAAATACACGGAATTGATATTCATCTGCAGGTTTCACTCCAATTACCGGATTGGTTCCGAACATATATGGTCTGATATATAAGGTTGCCCCTGATCCGTACGGAGGTACGAAATCAGCATTCGCTGCCACAACCTTTTCTATCGCCTCGATAAATTGTTCTTCCGGAAATGGAGGCATTTCAAGTCTTTTTGCACTATCTACCATCCTCTTCGCATTCAGATCCGGACGGAATGTCACAATATGTCCATCTTCTGTCGTGTAGGCTTTCAAGCCTTCAAATACCGTCTGAGCATACTGCAGAACTCCGGCACATTCATTCAGCACAACATTCGCATCTGTTGTAAGTCTGCCGTTATCCCATGCACCATTTTTATAATCGGAAACGTATCTTTGTTCCGTCTGTCTGTACGTAAATCCAATGTTTTTCCAATCCATATCTGCTTTTGCCATTCTCTTTTCCTCCGTCTCCTGCAAAAAGTTTGCTATTTTCGTCCATTATAATACGATGTATAGAGAAATTCAAGAGCACACTCTGTTTTATCTTCTGCTTTATTCGCTTCTTTCTATTCTTTCGTATCTTGCAAACACATACTCAAGATCAAAATATGTCTGTTCTTCAGTCACTCCTGTAAGCTTCCAGTCTTCCATCTCATCCAGATTCGGGAAAAATGTATCTGCATCATATGCGTGATCAATTTTTGTCACATATGCCGTCTTACAATATGGAAGCATCTGACGATATATACTTTCACCGCCGATCACAAAAATGTCTTCTTCCTCATATTTCTTCAGTTCCCCTACTGCCGCCTCAATGCTAGGAACAACGATCGCGTCTTTCACCTTATAATCAGAATCACTTGTGATCACGATATTGGTCCGATTCTTTAATGGCTGTCCTCCCGGAAAACTTTCTAATGTCTTTCGCCCCATTACTACAACTTTTCCCATCGTTGTCTCCCGGAAAAATTTCATATCTGACGGAATACTTACCAAAAGCCGATTGTTACATCCAATGGCCCAGTTTTTATCTACAGCTACAATTAAATTCATGTTCTTATCCTCCTAAACAGCAATTGGAATATTCTTAATCTGCGGACCTGTCTCATAATTGTCAAGCCTTACATCATCCGTTGTAAATGCATAGAAGTCCTTCACTTCCGGATTCAGCCAGAATGTCGGTGCCGGAAGCGGTTCTCTGGAAATCAATTCTTCCACAAGCGGGATATGTCTGTCATAAATATGCGCATCCGCAATTACATGTACAAACTCTCCAACCTGCATATCGCAAACCTGCGCAAGCATATGCACAAGCACCGCATACTGACATACATTCCAGTTATTTGCCGCAAGCACATCTTGAGAACGTTGATTCAAAATCGCATTTAGCACAAGTTTCTCATCATCTTTCTTCTTCGTTACATTAAATGTCATACTATATGCACAAGGATACAGATTCATTTCATGCAGATCTTGATGTACATAAATATTGGTCATGATCCGGCGGCTATATGGATTGTTTTTCAAATCATAGATGACTCGGTCTACCTGATCCATCATTCCTTCTTTATACTGATGTTTCACCTGCATCTGATAACCATATGCTTTCCCGATCGATCCGTCTTCGTCTGCCCAACTATCCCAAATGTGAGGCTTTAGATCATGGATATTATTTGACTTTCTCTGCCAGATCCACAACATCTCATCTACACAACTTTTGATTCCTGTTCGGCGAAGTGTAAGCGCCGGAAATTCTTTGGAAAGATCATACCGATTGACAACGCAAAACTTCTTCACTGTATAAGCTGATGTCCCGTCTTCCCACTTTGGACGAACCTTCTCCCCCTCCGTACTTACGCCGTTATCGATAATATCACGGCACATCTCAATAAATACTTTATCTGCATAACTCATACTTTAAAATCCTTCCCTTCATGTCTTACTGTTTCATAATTATCTGCTTTTTGCTTTCATCATACTCAGCACTTTTGTTTCCGACAGAGTCTTGGCAACGATATAGAAGATCAGACTCTCGATTGGAACGAATATGATCTGTTTCAGCACACGCGGCGGAAGCAATGCAATAAATCCCTTGCCATACATCATACTCAGCCACAGCGTCCCGAAAAATACATTCACTATAACAGACACAATGATTTTCGCTGCCAGAATCCGTTTGAAATTTACTGGCCTCTTGTAAAGCATCATACCGTAAATCACTGCTCCCAGGATCGCATTGAATGTAAAACCGAAATTAAACGGTCCTGTCGGCTTGATGATAAACTTCAAAATATCTGTCACACCACCCATCAGACCGCCTACCACCGGTCCAAACAACAAAGCCGTCATCTCATTTGCAATAAACGAAAATCCCAGTCTCAATGAATCTGTAATCTGTATTGAGAAGAAAAATCCCAATACGACTCCCATCGCAATAAACATCGCTGTCATTACTAACGTTTTTACATGTCTTAACTCATGCCAGGAGTCTACAAAGAGTGCCTTCATTTTTCCCATAAAAAATACCTCCTTTGCAGTAGTCCTTGCGCCACGCATAGCAGGTATAAATATCTGTCATGTGCAGCAGCGGGATGCAAAATGTGTACCGCAAGTAATTCTTACTTTTCGTCCTACTGACAACTCCCCGTCCAGCCGGCACTTAACGCACACATTTCTACTCTGCTTTTTATTTTTTCCAGTACATTGTATCACACATTTTTCACCTTATCAACGAACTTCCATTGCTTTTGCGAATTTATGTTTCGTCTCTTTTACATCTTCATAAATCAATTTACTACGTGTTCCAAACACTTCTCCATAAGAATTTTTCGCGTAAATATAGAACACGATTCCCAGTAAAATCCATCCTCCTACGATGATCCATTCTTCCATAATAAGCTGTGACTCTCCCGGAAGAATATACAAAGAACACATAATTGCTGTAGTCAGTACTGCCATGCCACCGACTATTTTTGCATTCTTCACCTTATACGGGCGATTCATATCCGGTTCGCTCTTACGAAGTTTTAAAAACGAAGCAGAAACCATCATGTATGCCAGACATACGGCAAAGCTTCCTGCATCTGTGATCCAGGTCATCATAGATTTTCCGAAAAACGGAGCTGCCACCGCAATCAGCCCTACTAAAAGCACTGATTTTGTAGGTGTTTTTGTCTTCTCGTGAATATCCGCAAGAAATGCAGGCGCCATATGCGATTCTGCAAGTGCGGAGATCGCTCTTGATCCGCCCATAAAGAAAGAATTCCAGCTTGTGACAATTCCCATGATTCCACCAATGATACATATGATGGATGCAATATTACTGTTAAAATATGCTTTCTTCATAGCATCTGCTGTCACAAGTTCAGAAGCACTCATTTCTCCTGATGTCATAATAAGCGAAACCGCCAGAATAATCAGCACATACCATGCAACTGCCATCAGAATAGAAAAGATAATGATTTTCCCTATTTTCTTAAACGGTATATTAATCTCTTCCGCCGCCTGTGGTATCACATCAAATCCCATCAACATAAACGGGGTCATAACTGCCACCTTAAACACACCGCCGATTTCATTGCCCTCTACGAACAACGGGTCTAGATTGGCTGCATCTCCTCGAACAACCGACATGGCGATCAGTGCGATGCCAACAAGCCCGATCACAACTGTCAGAATCGTCTGTACAACCGCCGCTGTTTTTGCTCCTTTGTAATTAATAAACGTAATGATCACTGCTGCTACGACTGCAATCGCTACCCAGGACGCATACACATCAAATCCGCCAATGGTATACATATATCCTTTCGTTACAAGAGACGGTGCAATATATTTGATTACAGTTGGAAATGCGCATGCCTCAAAAGCTACCACGCCAACATATCCAAGAATAATTGCCCATGTACATATGAAAGAACCGTTTTTCCCAAATGCGCGAAGACTAAAAATATGCTCTCCTCCGCATTCCGGCATGGCAGATGTAAGTTCTGCATAAGTAAGTCCGACAAACAATACCATAAAACCTCCGATGGCAAAAGCAATCATGGCTCCTACACTTCCTCCATAATCGATCCATTCGCCTGCCATAACAATCCAGCCCCATCCGATCATAGCTCCAAAGGCAATTACAAATACATCTTTGCTGCTCAAAACTTTATCAAATTTCGATTTTTTCTCATTCATAATCTTCCCTCCTATTGACAACTTATATCAAATTTAAAGTTGTTACTTTTCTGACAACTTTAGTATATATGAAAGTTGTCAATTTTGCAACCAATATAAACGGAAAATCAACAAAAAACAACGACTGTGAACGTGTACTTCTTTACACATTCACAGCCGCTTTTTCTTTTTCTCGATTTATCTTTCAAATGCCAATGCAATCAGACGGTCCAGTAATTCCGAATATCCAATCCCAAAATCGTTCATAAGCTGTGGATACATGGAAATTTTGGTAAATCCCGGTATTGTATTGATTTCATTGAAATATATTTTATTTGTATCTTTATCAAGGAAGAAATCCACACGGCTCATCCCATGTCCATCTACTGCTTTGAACACTTTTGCCGCATATTCCCTGATCTTTTCCTGAATCTCCTGATCTACAAGAGCCGGAATACATGTTTTACTTTCTTCATCCTCATATTTTGATTCAAATGTATAGAACTCTCCATGCGGAAGAATCTGCCCTACTTTCGATACGATCACATCATCATTCCCAAGAACTGCCGTCTCAAGTTCAATACAGTTTACACATTCCTCTACTACGATATGACGATCGTAATGGGACGCCTCTTCCAGTTTTTTCAGTAAGTCTTCTTCTCTATCACAGCGATAGCATCCCATACTGGAACCGGAACGGCTTGCCTTGATAAAACAAGGCATTCCTAAAGTTTCCATAATGTGGTTCTCCACATCCTCAATCTCATCGAACTGTGCATTGACTACTACTAGTTTCCCGTCATAACGTTTCTTTACATACACGGATTTCACTTGGGGAACACCCACACTATCTACGATTTTCTTTGTATAAATCTTATCCATAGATACACTTGAACCAAGCACACGACATCCTACATACGGAAGCTTTGCAAGTTCAAACAAGCCCTGTATGGTTCCGTCCTCGCCATACAAACCGTGAAGAACCGGCAATACCACATCCTGACTTTTCAGCAGTTCGAATATACCGTCTACTTTTTTGCTATTGTCAAGCCATGTATCTTTCGCAAGGTCTTCTTGTTCCTGATTCAAATAATACCATGCTCCATCTGTTGTAATTCCAACCAACGTAATCTCATATTTTGTTTCATTCAGATTTTTTAATACAGATGTACAGGACATTCTGGAAACAATATGTTCGCTGGACTGTCCTCCACACAAAACAAGTAATTTCTGTTTCATTTGATTTCTCTCCCCTTATTTATATTTATTTGGATACATTAGTTTCTTCACCCTATCCGGACATTCGTCATCCCCGGTGTAATATACGATGTCATTTTGGCGAAACACCGCTTTCGGTCCGGGTGACATGATCAAAACTCCATTTCGCCGTATCGCTATGATCGTTGCCGATGTTTTCTGCCAGAAATTAATATCTCCCACCGTTTCCCCAAGAAAAGGCGTCTCATCTGTAATCACAATTTCATAGGGAATAAACGGATTGACAGAGCGATAACTGTCTATTCTCTTAATCACTTCACTTAAATACGCATAAAGTTCTTTCGTTTCCTTCTGCTGACGTTCCACATTTTCCAGTATTTTTCTCTTCAATCCCTGAATGGACTGCATATGGTCATGCTGATTGAGGAAATTGCGGGCGTTATCTTTTGACCGGATAATGACTCCGCTGTTCTTCTCAATGTCAACAATATCCCAATCTGCCAACACACACACTGCTCTTCTTGCTGTTTCCGCAGACACCCCGTACCTGCTTCCTATCGAAGAACGTGCATATACTTTCTCACCTTCCGTATAAGTTCCATCCACAATCTTATATGCAATATCGGCTGCGATCTGCTGGTACTTTGGAATTCCAATATCTTTACCAACCTTTTTCCCCATATGTAATCTCCTTTCAGATATGCAAATGTTTCAAACACATCCTTTATATGATGACACATTCATGTTTTTATATAACAAAAAAGCACGAGACGGGATTCGAACCCGCGACCCTCGCCTTGGCAAGGCGATACTCCACCACTGAGCCACTCGTGCAT
>JAJBSL010000033.1 GCA_020540725.1 Lachnospiraceae bacterium EP-SM-12S-S03 | reverse complement strand
AAAGCACGAGACGGGATTCGAACCCGCGACCCTCGCCTTGGCAAGGCGATACTCCACCACTGAGCCACTCGTGCATAATATATTGTTTCTTACGAAACCAATCTTAAGTTTTCAAAAGCACGAGACGGGATTCGAACCCGCGACCCTCGCCTTGGCAAGGCGATACTCCACCACTGAGCCACTCGTGCATATTTTGTTTGTTCGTCACAACAATAGTTATTATACTTATCACATTCCTATTTGTCAATAGTTTTTTTTAAGAAAATGCTATAGTATAATAAATATAATGGAAAACATGATTACAATTCTATTTATTCAGGAGGTACACATATGAATCCCAAAAAAGAAACCTACAAAAAACTCGCTGACACAATCATCAAGAACCTGAACAAACGTAATATGGAAGGGTATTACTGCGAAACCAGTGCTGATGCTGTAAACCTTGCTATGAATATGATCCCGGATGGTTCCTCCGTAAGTTTCGGTGGTTCCATGACCTTTGAAGAAACCGGTATGTATGATTCACTGAAAGATTCCACTCTGCATCTGATTGACCGAAACCTTGCAACAACACCGGAAGAAAAGAAACAGGTTTTTCGCGATTCCATCGCTTCTGACTATTTCTTTATGAGTTCCAATGCTATTACCATCGATGGTGAACTCATTAATATTGATGGTAACGGCAACCGTGTCGCATGCCTGATGCACGGACCGGAACACGTCATCCTTCTTGTGGGCATGAACAAAGTTGTTACAGATGTAGAAACCGGAATCTCCCGCGTGCGTAATTTTGCAACTCCTGCAAATGTAACGAGACTCAACATGCACTCTCCTTGCTCTGTAACCGGACATTGCATGAACTGTATAAGCCCAGATTGTATTTGTGCCCAGATCGTTATCACAAGATATTCCAGACACAACGAAAGGATCAAAGTAATTCTGATCGGAGAAGAACTGGGATATTAGGGGGGGCTGCTGATTTCATCAGCGTTTCCTTAAATTTGCCGGATTCTCCTTACAGACTTTACAATTTTGGAGGGCATCCGTCTCAAAATCTGACGACTGATGCCCTCCTTTTTCTTGCTATCTACTCTTTCTTCATAAGATCTGCAATGGTAATTCCATCGAAATACTCGTTAACCAACTGTTGAAATTCCGTCCACATAGGATACGTCCTGCACTCTCCCATGCGTTCGCATTGTTTTGCCTCACAAGTCAAACATGCTACCGGAGCCAGATTACCTTCTGTTAATCGAAGGATTTCTCCGACTTTACAATCTTTCGGATCTTTCGCAAGCCGATACCCTCCTCCCTTTCCGTGTACTCCGTCCACGAAACCATTCTTGGAAAGTGACGGAAGAATTTGTTCCAGATATTTCAAAGAAATCCCTTGTCGTTCTGCCACTTTTTTCATTGGAATATATCCTGTCTCCCCATGTTCCGCAAGATCTATCAGAACTCTGAGTGCATATCTCCCTCTCGTTGATATCAGCATATGATTCTCCTATTCCTCAAATAGTGGTGTAGACAGATATCTGTCTCCTGTATCCGGTAAGAGTACCACAATCGTTTTCCCTTCATTTTCCGGACGCTTCGCAAGTTCTACAGCAGCCCACAAAGCAGCTCCGGAGGAGATTCCCACTAGTACTCCTTCCTTCTTTCCAGCCATTCTTCCTGCGGAAAATGCGTCTTCTGCAGACACCGGAATAATTTCATCATAGATTTCCGTGTTCAAAATCTCCGGTATAAACCCTGCACCGATGCCTTGGATTTTATGCGGACCGGAAGCTTTCCCGGAAAGAACTGCCGAGTCTTCCGGCTCCACAACCACTACTTTTACGGACGGTTTCCTTTCTTTCAAATATTCTCCTACACCCGTGATTGTTCCACCTGTTCCCACACCTGCAACAAAGATATCCACATTCCCGTCGGTATCTCTGTAGATTTCGGGCCCTGTTGTCATTCGATGTGCTTTTGGATTGGCAGGATTCACAAACTGTCCCGGAATAAAACTATTCGGAATATCCGCCGCCAGCTCTTCTGCCTTGGCAATTGCTCCTTTCATCCCTTTTGCACCTTCGCTCAATACAAGTTCTGCGCCGTACGCTTTCATTAATTGTCTCCGTTCTACAGACATTGTATCGGGCATTACGATCACCACGCGGTATCCTCTTGCTGCCGCTACTGCCGCAAGACCGATTCCCGTATTTCCGGATGTAGGTTCTATAATTACGGAACCCGGTTTCAGATGTCCGGCTGCTTCGGCATCATCGATCATTTCTCTGGCAACGCGATCCTTTACAGAACCTGCCGGATTTAAATATTCCAGTTTCGCAAGAATTGTTGCTTTCAACCCCAATTCCTTTTCCACATGTGTAAGCTCCAGCAAAGGAGTATTTCCAATCAACTGATCGGAAGATGTATAAATATGCGCCATGAATCTTCCCACCTTTTCTTTATTTCAACGCTTCAAATCCCTTTTGTAAATCAGCAAGGATATCATCTATATGCTCTGTTCCTATGGAAAGCCGTACTGTATTTGGTTTGATTCCCTGCTCTTTCAGTTCCGTTTCGGTAAGCTGGCTATGTGTTGTCGTTGCCGGATGAATGACAAGACTCTTCACATCCGCTACATTTGCAAGAAGTGAAAAGATCTGCAAATGATCAATGAATTGATGCGCTTCCTTTTCTCCACCTTTGATTTCAAATGTAAAAATAGACGCTCCTCCATTCGGAAAATACTTCTCATACAAATCGTGATCCGGATGTTCCAAAAGGGACGGATGATTGACTTTCTCCACCTGCGGATGCGCGCTCAAAAATTCCACAACTTTCTTTGTATTTTCCGCATGCCGTTCCAAACGAAGGGATAACGTTTCAATTCCCTGTAATAACAGAAATGCTGCAAACGGAGAAATTGCAGCCCCTGTATCTCTCAGAAGAATTGCCCGGATATAGGTAACAAATGCTGCTTCTTTCGCTGCCTCCACAAAAGAAATTCCATGATAACTCGGGTTTGGTTCCGCAATTGCCGGATATTTTCCTGAAGCAGTCCAATCAAACTTACCGGAATCTACAATCACCCCTCCTAGAGTTGTTCCATGTCCACCTAAAAATTTTGTAGCAGAATGCACTACAATATCTGCTCCATGCTCAATCGGCCGAATCAAATACGGCGTGCCGAATGTATTATCTACAAC
This sequence comes from Lachnospiraceae bacterium EP-SM-12S-S03, assembly GCA_020540725.1. Classification (GTDB taxonomy): domain Bacteria; phylum Bacillota; class Clostridia; order Lachnospirales; family Lachnospiraceae; genus Faecalimonas. The sequence goes on along the minus strand of JAJBSL010000033.1, from coordinate 20,102 downwards.
TAACGGGATTCCATATTTATGGGCCAGTTTGGCCAGCGCATCCATATCCGGAATATCACTGTTTGGATTTCCAAGCGTTTCTATATAGATTGCTCTTGTATTCTCCTGGATCGCCGCTTCCACTTCCGCAAGATCATGAATATTCACAAAAGAAGCTGTAATGCCAAAATTCGGAAGTGTGTGCGCCAAAAGATTGTAACTTCCCCCATAAATACTTTTCTGTGATACAAAATGTCCCCCATTTTGCCCAAGCGCTTCTAATACATACGCAATCGCTGCCGCGCCGGATGCCAATGCCAATGCTGCTACGCCTCCCTCCAGAGCCGCAACGCGTTTTTCTAAAACATCCTGGGTAGAATTGGTTAATCTTCCGTAAATGTTACCTGCATCCGAAAGCCCGAAACGTGCTGCTGCATGAGCGGAATCGTGAAACACATAAGATGTAGTTGCATAGATCGGAACTGCACGGGCATCTGTTGCCGGATCCGGCTGTTCCTGACCCACATGGAGTTGTAAAGTTTCAAATTTGTAGTTAGACATAAGCATCATTTCCTTTCCTCTCTTTTTACCTACCTTTTTGGTTGGTAAAAGTATAATGCGTTTTGCCTACTTTGTCAATAGGTAATTTAAAAGGGTTGTCCTTAGACAACCCCAATACTTATCATTCTATTCTTCTGTTTCTTCTGCTACGATTGCAAGTCCTAACTCTTCCAGCTGTTTTGGGTCAACCCCTGCCGGCGCTTCTGTCATCAAGTCAGATGCATCTTTTACTTTCGGGAATGCGATCACATCACGGATACTATCCTGTTTTGCCATCAACATAATAAGGCGGTCAAGACCATATGCGAGCCCTGCGTGTGGTGGAACTCCATATTTGAATGCATTCAGAAGGAAACCAAACTGTTCTTCTGCCTGCTCTTTTGTAAATCCAAGCACTTCAAACATCTTGTTCTGAATCTCGTTATTGAAAATTCGTACACTTCCTCCACCAAGCTCTGTTCCGTTAAGCACGATATCATATGCTTTTGCACGTACCTTTCCTGGTTCTGTATCAATCAAATCCAAGTCTTCTTCCATCGGCATTGTGAATGGATGATGCATTGCCGTATATCTTCCGGCTTCTTCATTCCACTCTAATAATGGAAATTCCGTTACCCATAAGAACTTATATTCCCCTTTATCCAGTAAGTCTAACTGTCTGGCAATCTCGAGACGAAGAGCTCCAAGAACATCCCATACTACTTTATTCTTGTCTGCTGCAAATAATAACAAGTCTCCATTTTCTCCATCCATTGCTTTGATAAGCGCCGCCATCTGCTCATCTGTCATGAATTTTGCAAAGGAAGATTTCACACTTCCGTCTTCCTGAATTGCAACATAAGCAAGTCCCTTTGCTCCATATGTCTTTGCAAAATCAACTAATTTGTCAATCTTCTTACGTGGCATTGCTCCCTGACCTTTCGCATTGATACCACGAACACTTCCCCCATTTTCAAGCGCGCCTTTGAACACGACGAAGTCACAGTCTTTTACCACTTCAGACACATCCTGAAGTTCCATACCGAAACGAATGTCCGGTTTGTCGGAACCGAATCTGTCCATCGCCTCCTGCCATGTCATTCTCTGAATCGGAAGAGGAACTTCCACATTTAAAATCTCTTTGAATAATTTTGCAAGCAATCTTTCGTTTACATCAATGACATCATCCACATCTACGAACGAAAGCTCCATATCGATCTGTGTAAACTCTGGCTGACGGTCTGCACGTAAGTCTTCGTCACGGAAACATTTTACAATCTGGAAATAGCGATCATATCCCGCACACATCAATAACTGTTTGAAAATCTGCGGTGACTGTGGCAGTGCATAAAAGTTTCCCGGGTGTACACGGCTTGGTACAAGGTAATCCCTTGCCCCTTCCGGCGTACTCTTAATCAGCATCGGTGTCTCAATCTCAAGGAATCCTTCTTCAGCAAGGAACTGACGTGTCAGTGTTGCTGCTTTGCTTCGCATGATTAAGTTTCTCTGCAAATCCGGTCTTCTAAGGTCAAGGACCCGGTTTTTCAGACGTACTTCTTCTTTTGTCTTACTGTTTTCCTCAATTGGGAATGGTGGTGTCTCAGACTCTGACAGTACGCGAAGTTCTGTCGGAGCAATTTCAATCTCACCGGTAGCAAGGTTTTCATTTACTGCACCGGAACGTTTCTCCACTTTTCCAACAACAGCTACTACAAATTCCGAACGAAGCTTTGCAGCCTTCTCGATAAGCGCCGCATCACAGCTTCCTTCCTCGAATACAACCTGAATGATTCCGGAACGGTCTCTTACGTCAACGAAAACAAGACCTCCTTTATTTCTGTTTTTCTGTACCCAACCCATAATGGTAACTGTCTCACCTACATTGGCTGCAGTAAGCTCGGCACAACGATGTGTTCTTTTTAATCCCTGCATTGATTCTGCCATGATTTTCTCTCTCCTTTACATATTTCCAATGGAATCGGCATAACATTCTACAATTTCTTTGTATCCGTTTTCCTGAAGTTGTTCCTTTTGGAATTTTTTATTTTTCTTCATATTTACGATCATTACCTGATATCCGGCTTCTCGATCCGCCTTTGCCATCTGGAGTACTTTCAATGTTCCTTCTTTCGGCATTTTCTTCTCGATCAGATACGCTTTCTTCAAGTTATTTGATGGTACTTCATATCCGTTTTCCAATAGAAGCATCACAATTCTTTCAAATCCGATAGAAAAACCGCAGGCTGGTGTATCCTGTCCCGTAAATTTCCCGATCATTTTATCGTAACGTCCGCCTCCGGCAACAGAACCCCCGAACTCATCCATACGGATTTCAAAAATCGTTCCCGTATAGTAAGACTGACCTCTTACAAGTGTCGGATCGAATGCAATCTTAAATTCTGCTTCCTTTACAGCTTCTACACTGGAAATAATCGTCTCCATTCCGTCCGATGTTTCTGTCGGCAAGAAGTCTCCCAACTTTTCTTTTAAGAAACGGATTCCTTCCACATCCGGACTGATCTCATCAAAAAGATGTAAGTATGCATCCACATTTTCTTTCGCATATCCCATCTCCTGAAGCTCACCGGCAACACCTTCCGCTCCGATCTTATCCATCTTATCTAAAATAATAAAAACTTCATCATAATCTTCTTCTTTAAACCCACAGAAAACAGCCATGGCTTTTAAAATATTTCTGTCATTAATGCATACTGTAAAATTTGTAAAGTGTAACTTTCCAAGCATGGCCGTTGTCGCTAAAATAAGCTCAATCTCTGCCAGATTGCCTGGTTCTCCAAGGATATCGATATCACACTGCATAAACTGGCGGAAACGTCCTCGCTGCGGGCGGTCTGCTCTCCACACGTTTCCAATCTGAAGGGCTTTAAAAGGCGCCGGAAGTTCATTGGCATAATTCGCGTAATATCTTGCAAGCGGCACCGTGAGGTCGTACCGAAGTCCTCCGTCCACAAGATCGTTCTCTTCTTTTGCCGTGTCGATTTTCAGCTTTTCCCCGCGCTTCATAATCTTAAAGATCAATTTCTCATTATCTCCGCCCTGCTTACTGCAAAGATTCTCGATATGTTCTACACAAGGTGTCTCCATCGATGAGAAACCAAATGTCTTATATGTCTCTTTGATCAGGTGAATCACATAATCACGGATTTCCATCTCCCGTGGCATCATATCATTCATCCCTGTAACCGGCTTCTTCTTTAACGCCATAACCATTCTCCTTTTCGTTCTATCATTTCATCAATACGTGCGATATACTCTTTGACATCTTTCACATTTTCTACACGTACAATATTCTTCAAATCTCCGGTTTTCTGATCCGGTATTTCTTTCCCTTTTGGAAGTACAATCTTTGTAGAAGCGCCTGCTCCCACCGCAACAATCGATTGTTTCTCCTCCATAATAAGTATATTGTATATTCCTGCTTTGTCAACCTTTGCATAGCCAACATTTTCAAAATTCCCTGCAATATTTTTCTGCCGATATAAGTAATAAGGAAACAAATCCATTTCCTTTGCATACTCTGCCGCAAGTTCGATCATCTGCGAAAGCTCTTCCGCCTCACTGATCTGTTCCCTGTACCCTTCTGTCCGTCCAAGTCTTGCCGCACGCTTGATCGCAAGGGAATGCACAGTCAGGCTGTCCGGCGAAAGTTCTCTGATCTGCTGCAGCGTATGCCTCATATCGGACAAATGCTCTCCCGTAAGTCCGGCGATCAGGTCCATATTGATATTATCAAATCCAAGTTCCCTTGCCATATAGAAAATATCAACCACATCCTGCACCGTATGCTTTCTTCCAATGACATCCAATGTCTTCTGCTGCATCGTCTGAGGATTGACCGAAATCCGGGAAATGTGATGCTTACGCAGCACTTCCAGTTTTTCTCTTGTAATGCTGTCCGGTCTTCCCGCTTCCACCGTAAACTCCTGCAGATCCTCATAACTGAAGGTGGACTCCATATGTGTAAGAAGGCGATCCAACTGCTCCGGTTCTAATGTGGTCGGCGTTCCTCCGCCAATGTAAACCGTATTCAATTTTTTGTCCTTTGACACCTTCCCCACGAAAGTAATCTCTTTGCAAAGCGCATCCAGATACGCATCTACTTTTTCTTTCCACTCGTGTAACGGATACGAAGAAAAGGAGCAATAGGAACAGATAGTCGGACAAAACGGAATTCCAACATACAGGCTATATCCGTTCTTATAATCCAGCCGCTCTAACAATGCTTTCTCACGTTTCGCAATTTCCACACTAAGAGCTGCTTTCTTCTTCGTCACCATATAATTCTCCCGGAACCAATTTTCTGCCTCCGCATCCGTACAGCCTTCCTCTACTTTTTTCATAGCGAGCTTCGTTGGACGCACTCCGGTAAGAATTCCCCATGCAAGTTCTTTTCCTGTATACTTACACAATTCTTTGTAAATCTTTTTGTTTACAAAACTCTTTTTTTGTTTTTTTAATACACTGTCTGAAAGACTTTCCAATTCTGCCTCATCCAGTTCAACCAACGGCGCACCTTCTTTTTCTATCACAAGAAGCTTCTCTCTTTCTTCCCCTATGTGCTGTTTTATCTCCTCTTCCGGGAAAAAAGCTTTCGTAATGTGAAACGCATCATACGCATAAAATTCTTCCCGTAAATAAATATCAATCATTCTTTTTCCTCTGCTTTACAAAACTTCTGCTTTATTAATTCAGGGACGCTGCCAAAAGCCGCGTCCCTTTCTTGTCTCTTTTATACATACGGATTGATTTTCTTTTCCGTTCCGATTGTAGTTGCTCCCATATGCCCCGGATAAACAACCGTTTCATCTGGAAGAAGGAATAACTTCTCACGAATGGAATGTATAAGAGCGGACATACTGCTCGTTTTGAAGTCGGTCCGTCCGACAGATCCATGGAACAATGTATCCCCACTAAACAACACATTCTCGCTGGCCACATAATAAGAAACTCCTCCGCTCGTATGCCCCGGAGTATGAATCACCTGAAATTCATATCCGATCAGCTTCAGAATCTGACCCTCTCTTATATACTCTGCTTTATCATACGTATATCCATTTGTATATGTGTTAGACTCATTTAAAATAGGATCTGTAATCAATTCCGCCTCATCTTCATGCACATAAACCGGCACCTGGTAGTCTTCCAGAACCCCATCTATTCCCATAATATGGTCGAAATGTCCATGTGTCAAAAGAATGGCTTTGACTTGCAGTTCATTTTCCTGAAGATAACTTTTCAATTTCTTCGGATAAGCGGCCGGATCCACAATCACAGCCTCCTTTGTCTCCTCATTGGAAACCACATAACAGTTTGTACTGATAATTCCTGTAACAAATATTTCTACTTTCATCTGCTTCTCCTAACCTACCGCACGTTCAATATCAATGACTCCCTCAATCTGATACATCTTCTCTATGATCTTCGTCAACTCCTCACGGCTGTGAACAATAAAGCCCATCTCCACAGTGGCAGTTCCTTTTTTGCTTGTACGGACATTCATATTCTTCACATCGATCTTATTCTCTGTAAATATTTTAGATATCTCCATAAGCATTCCCTGTCTGTCATGAGCATACATCTTGATCTCAGACATATAAAGTCCATTGTTCTTGTCATCTGACTGTTCCCATTCCGCTGAAATAAGACGTGCTCTCTCTGATTCCGACAGATGGATGATATTGACGCAATCCGTTCTGTGGATTGACATTCCTCTTCCTCGTGTCACAAATCCCACAATCTCATCTCCCGGTACCGGATTACAGCATCTGGAGAAGCGGACTGCCATATCGTCAATTCCTTTTACAACGATTCCGCTCTTGGATTTTGTCACATGTACTGTATTTTTGGAAGCTTCGGACACCCTTTCCAGAATCGTCTCGTCTGTAATCGCTTCTTTATGATCCTTACTATATTCCTCCTGCAGACGATTTGCAATCTGTCCTTCTTTCAAACCTCCGTGTCCAAGTGCCGCAAGCACTGCTTCCCAGTCTTTAAATCCGTATTTTCTCTGAACGATCTGCTGGTATTTCGGCTTTAAGATATCGCTTAACACAAGACCTTTTGCCTTACAGTATGCCGATAACATCTCTTTTCCACGGATGATATTTTCTTCCTTGAATTCTTTTTTGAACCATTGATTGATCTTGTTCCTTGCCTGTGTGCTCTTTACAATATTCAGCCAGTCACGACTTGGCCCTTTGGAATTCTGCGATGTGAGTATCTCGATTCTGTCACCATTCTGAATCTTGTAATCAATCGGAACCAGTTTGTTATTCACCCGGGCTCCAACCATTTTGTTTCCAACCGCACTGTGAATCGCATAGGCAAAATCCACCGGCGTAGAACCATTCGGCAGATTTTTCACATCTCCGTTCGGCGTAAAGCAATATACATCTTCCGCAAATAAATCCAAGTCCCCTTTTAACAGCGACATAAACTCACGGTTATCCGAATCCTGCTGCCATTCCAGAATCTGACGCAGCCATGTCAGTTTCTCCTCTGCCCTCGTCTGTACATTCTTTGCACTTCCGCCTGACTCCTTATATTTCCAATGGGCAGCAATACCGTATTCTGCCGTCTTATGCATCTCTTCCGTACGGATCTGGATCTCAAACGGCTGTCCCGAAGGCCCCATCAATGTCGTATGTAACGATTGATACATATTTGGCTTCGGCATGGCAATATAATCTTTAAATCGTCCCGGAATCGGGGTGTACATCTCATGGATCACACCAAGAGCAGCATAGCAGTCTTTCACTGTTTTCACAATAATACGAATTGCAAACAGGTCATAAACCTGATCTACCGTTTTATCCTGGTTCACCATCTTCTTATAGATACTAAAAAAGTGTTTGACGCGTCCGTATACTACCGCTTCAATCCCGCCATTTTTCATATGCTTTGACACTTCTTCAACAATCTGCTGCACGAATTCATTTCGCTCTGTCTTTCTCGCGTTCAACTGGTTGATCAGGTCATAGAATACTTCCGGCTGCGAATATTTCAAAGCAAGATCATCCAGTTCCGTCTTAATCTTAGATATACCAAGTCTCTGCGCAATCGGCGCATAGATATCCATTGTCTCCTGTGCCTTTTCCTTCTGCTTCTTCGGCGGCCAGAATTGTGCCGTACGCATATTGTGCAGGCGGTCTGCCAGTTTGATCAGAATGACACGGATATCCTTAGACATGGCAAGAAACATTTTACGCAGTGTCTCTGCCTGCATCTCCAGCTTATCCTTGTCTTTCGAATAAGAGAGCTGCCCGATCTTCGTAACTCCATCTACGAGAAGTGCTACTTCCGTACCGAATATCGCTGCAATTTCTTCGGATGACATAATCGTATCCTCCACTACATCATGGAGAATTCCGGCTGCAATGGTCTCTTTGTCCATCTCAAGCTCCGCCAAAATAATCCCAACCCAGAGCGGATGAATGATATAGGGCTCTCCCGACTTACGGAACTGTCCCTCATGCGCATCCTTGGCAATTGTGTAAGCTTTCTCAATCAAAGATAAGTCCTCTGACGGATGATATTTCCGGATCCGATTCACAAGAGCTTCGTATAACTTATCCGGATCCTGGTAGTCCTCAGGATCTTTGACCGCATGACCGTCCACAATTTTTAAATTCTCATATGGATTTTGTACAATGCTATCTGACATATCGGCACCTCCCTCTTCTGATACTAATTTCCCGGGTAAACAATTACGGACTCCATATCATAGGCTTCCAGTTTTTCTCTTCCTTTCAATCCCGCAAGTTCCATCAAACATACAATCTTCACAACCTTACCGCCCATCTGTTCGATCAGTTTCACGATCGCTTCCATTGTTCCTCCTGTTGCCATAAGGTCATCTACGATCACAACTTTCTGTCCCGGGCGAATAGATCCTTTATGCATCTCAATCTCTGCACTTCCATATTCCAGATCATATTTCATGGTTATGGTTTCACAAGGCAACTTTCCTTTCTTTCTCACCGGCACAAAAGCCTTATGAAGATTATATGCAACCGGCACGCCAAAAATAAATCCTCTTGATTCGGGACCGACTACTACATCAAACTCCGTCTCTCCAATCTTCTCCTGTATTAAATCCACTGCCAGATGCAGCCCTTCCGCATCTTCCAGTATACTTGTTACATCTCTAAATATAATTCCTTCTTCCGGAAAATCCGGAATACTTCTTACATATTCTTCTATTGGCTTCATAACAGCCCTCCATTTTCTACAAAATATGACATATATTATAGCACTTTCCCCACGCTTTTTCAACGAATCTGCAAGTTTTACTGATAGTTTTGTATGATGATCTGTGGAGTTCTTCGCCCCATATATTCATTGATATCCGGATAATATGTCACATGGATTCTTCCGTTCTTTTCGGATATTGTATCCAAACATTGCTCCACATTTCCAAAATACAGCGCTTCCATCTTCGTTCCCTGAGCGTCGCTCACAAGCAGTTTCAATACATTGCGATTTTTCCCGAGAACTTTTGACTGATGTATTTCGACGTTTCGTTCTGCAAATACAGGCTTAGGATTCCCTTTTCCGAAAGGTTCTAAACATTCCAATTCCTCTACGAGCATTTCATTTACATAGGCCAGCGGGAGCTGCATATCAATCGATACTTTCTCACAAAGATCCTCCTTAGTCAGCCTGCAGTTTTCATTGATCTGCCTGCGGAACTTTTCGACATTTTCCGACAGGAGAGATAGTCCGGCCGCAAGCTTATGTCCTCCGAATTTTGTAAAAAGATCCTTGCATTTATTCATCTCTTCATACATATGGTACGCTTCAATAGATCGTCCGGAACCTTTGACTCCTTCTTCTGCCTCTGTCAATACAAACACCGGCTTATAATACTTTTCCCGGATACGCCCTGCCACAATTCCAGCCAGACTTTCGTGACATTTCGGAAGATAGATCACAAGTACCCTGTCTTTTCCGATGTCTGTATTCTCCACAAGTTCTACCGCTTCCTCCACTGCCTGGGCTGTCATGTCCTTCCGGCTGTCATTCAATGCCTTCAAATCCCCTGCAAGAAGATCTGCCTCTCGCTTCGTTTTTGCACACAGAAGTTCTATGGCCCGCTTTGCCGTATCCAGTCTTCCACTGGCATTGAGACACGGCCCAAGAACAAACCCAATATGATATGCCGAAAGACGGTCTACCTGGATTCCGGTACACTCTATCAATGCTTTTAATCCCAAGTTCTGTGTACGTTTTAACATCTCAAGTCCCTGCTTTACGAAAATCCGGTTCTCGCCTACAAGATCCATAACATCTCCCACAGTTGCAATGGCCACGTTTTCCATCAGATAGTCGATATCTTCCACATCTTTCCCTTCCACATTGAAAAGCGTCTCAACAAGTTTATACGCAACTGCTGCTCCGCATAAGTTTGGGAACGGATATTCACAATCCTCTCGTTTCGGATCCACTACCGCATCCGCCAAAGGAAGCAGATAGTGCATTCCTTCTTCCGTTTCTTCATAAGGCACTTCATGGTGGTCCGTTACAATCACCGTCATTCCCAGACGTTTCGCATAAGCAATCTCTTCCTTGGCCGCAATCCCGTTATCGCACGTAACGATGGTATCCACTCCATCATCAAACGCACGATCGATCAGATTTCTATTCAATCCATATCCATCTTTCATTCGATCTGGAATATCAATGCTTACATTCCCTCCGATTTCCCGAAGTCCTTCCATTAGAATATATGTGGCATTGATCCCGTCAATATCATAGTCCCCTATGATCCGTATGTCTTTCCCTTCCCGTATCTTCTCCTGCAAAATAGAAACGGCAACATCCATATCTTTCATCAGGATTCCATCATAAAGTTCTGCAATGGTTCCATTCAGATACAGATCAATTGCCTCATCTCCTACAATATCCCGATTCCTTATGAGTCTCGCAAGAATCGGACTAATGTGAAATTTGCGGCTGATTTCCTGGAAATCTGCCCCTTTTCTGGTTAAAAACCATTTTTCCATCTTGTTCTCCTTTGTAAAAACTCTGTATTTAACAATAGCGGAAGATTTGAAATCTCCCGCTTTTTTATATTCTATCACTATGATGTTGTTGCTGCCACCTTTGTTTTCATAACATACCAAAGTGCTCCTGTAATACATACAGAGGAGAATGCACCCGCTGCCACGCCAACCATTAAAGGCGCCGCAAATTCTTTCACAGAACTTACTCCCATGACAAAGAGCAATGCCACCATAACAAACGTCGTAAATGATGTATAGATACTTCTTGTAAGTGTCTGTGTAATACTTCTATTTACAACTTCTTCCAATGTATCTTTTCTCGATTTGATTTTGTTCTCTTCACGAATTCTATCAAAAATAACAATGGTTGCATTGATGGAATACCCTACAATCGTCAGCATACACGCAATAAACGTATTTCCTACAGAAACTCTTGCAATCGCATAGAAAGCAAGTACAACCAATACGTCATGCAATAACGCGATAATGGCGCTGCTCGCAAAACGGAAATCCTTGAACCTGAACCAAATGTAAACCAGCATACATGCTGTTGCAATCAATACAGCAATGACTGCATCCCTTCTCATTTCCGTACTTACCGTAGAACTGATATTATTGTATGTGATCTTTGACTCATTCACTCCGAACTTCTCTACAAGAGCTTTATTCATCGCCTCACGTTTTGCCAGATCCAGCGTCTGCGTCTTAATCACGACCTGATTGGTTCCTTTGATCTTCTGCATTTGCACATTGTGATCTCCTGTTACCTCTTCAATAACCGGAACAATCTGAGAGTCAATTTCTTTGATCGAATAATCTTTATTAAATGTGACATTTGTAGATGTTCCGCCCATAAACTCAAGACTATAGTTCAATGCACCGTTTCCTTGTGCTGTGCGGATTCCCATTGCAACGAAGCCACTTACGATCACGGCAATTGCAATTCCGAAGAATATTTTCCTTTTTTGCAGGAAATTGATCGTCTTTCTTTCCTTCTGCACACCATACAATTTCTCATTCTTACATCCCACTGCATAGAGGGAGAAAATAATCACTCTTGTCACAACAAGCGCTGTGAACATGGAAACAACAATACCAAGCGCCAAAGTCTGGGCAAATCCCTTCACACTACCGGTTCCCATAATTCCAAGAACAAAAGCTGCAATAAGCGTTGTCACATTTCCATCCAGAATTGCAGATAATGCCTTGTGGAATCCGGTCTTCAAAGCTGTTCTTACATTTCTTCCTACCGCAAGTTCTTCTTTCACTCTGGCAAAAATGATGACGTTGGCATCTACTGCCATACCGATACCCAGAATAATACCCGCAATACCCGGAAGAGTTAACGTAATGTTAAACGCATTCAATGCTACAAGTACAATTCCTGTGTAAATGCAAAGAGCAATACTGGATGCAAATCCCGGAAGTCTGTATACAATACACATGAATACAAAGATCACCGCAAGTCCCAGTGCACCGGCAAGTAAACTTGTGTTGATTGCTTCTTCTCCAAGTTGTGCACCTACCACACTGGAGTTCAATTCTTCCAGTTCCACTTTCAATCCTCCGATGCGGATGGTGGAAGCAAGTTCTTCTACCTCTTCATATGTAAAGCTTCCGCTGATCACAGCCTGTCCGCCTGTAATTTCTTCATTCACCTGCGGATTACTGATCACTTCCCCGTCGTACACAATGTTGATCGCTTTTCCAATGTTTGCTTTCGTTGCCTCTGCAAATTTCTTCTTACCTTCGTCCGTCAGATTCAGCTCCACAACGTTCTGCTTGGATCCTGTCTGCTGCTCAATGATCTTGGCTGTAGCAGTCTTCACATCCGTTCCTTCCAATACCACATTGCCTTCTTCATCCTGGAACTCCAAGGATCCTGGTTTTCCAAGTTCCTCCAACACTTCATTGGCATCTGTCACTCCTGGGATTTCAATGGTAATCCGGTCATCCCCCTCCTGATATACACCAGCTTCTGTACTATACTGTTCCACACGCTTTTGCAGCTTATAGACAGTATCTTTCATCTCACTGTCAGACGGGGTATCACCTTTTGCCTGATAAGTAATACTCACACCACCGGCAAGATCCAGACCGAGCTTAATGTTTTTGGCCGCTCCTGTATGCTTGCTCCCAAGGCCGACAACTGTCGTGAATGCCAAAATTCCTGTCAAAACAACCACAAGAATCAGACTGATTATTCCTCTGCTCTTTTTCATTTCTTCACTCCTTACTCTGCCAGTGCAGCTTTCATCATGATTGCGCATTCAATACGTTTTCTTTCCATCTCGCATCCGACATCATATGTATTGTGGATAGAGCCATGGAATTTATGTGCATTTGCCATACATCCACCACTGCAGTAGAACTTGGCAAAACAATTTTTGCACTTTTCTTTTGAATATACGCTGCATCCTCTGAACTCATCTGCAATTTCAGGAGTTGTAATCCCTTCGTCCACATTTCCCATAAGGAAGTCTTCATTGCCGACAAACTGATGGCAAGGATATAAATCCCCCCAAGGAGTAACTGCCAAATATTCTGTTCCAGAACCACATCCTGACAGACGTTTGGAGATACAAGGTCCTCCATCAAGATCAATCATAAAGTGGAAGAAGTTTACACCTTTTCCCTCTCTCTCCCTCTGAACCAGTTCCTTGGCAAGAAGGTCATATTCTTCAAAAATCTTTGGAAGATCTTCTTCTTTGATGGAGTAGAAATCACTGTCCTCTCCCACAACCGGTTCGATGGAAATCTGCTCAAATCCAAGATCTGCAAAATGAAGTACGTCTTTGGAAAAATCCAAATTCTCTCTTGTGAAAGTACCTCTTATGTAATACTTCTGCTGGTCACGGCTCTCGGCAAGTTTCTGGAACTTCGGTACGATCAGATCATAACTTCCTTTTCCGTTTCTGAACGGACGCATGTGGTCATTGACTTCTTTTCTTCCGTCAAGGCTCAACACAACATTATCCATTTCTTTATTGATAAACTCCTGAATCTCATCATTCAAAAGCACACCATTCGTTGTCACTGTAAAGCGGAAATTCTTGTTGTGAATCTTCTCCTGCTCTCTTCCGTACGCAACCAGGTCTTTCACAACCTGCCAGTTCATAAGCGGTTCTCCGCCGAAGAAGTCTACTTCCAGATTTCTTCGGTTGCCGGAATTTGCAATCAGGAAATCCAGCGCTTTCTTACCGACTTCATAGGACATAAGCGCTCTTCTTCCGTGATATTCCCCTTCTTCTGCGAAACAATATTTGCAGGCAAGGTTACAATCATGCGCAATATGAAGACAAAGCGCTTTCACAACCGTCTTTCTCTTTTTCACATCTCCGATATACTGCTCGTAGATATCTTTTGTAAAAAGCTGTCCTGCTTTTGCAAGCTCTTTGATATCCTCCAATGCCTCTTCTATCTCCGCTTCCGGATAGTTTTCTTTCAGCGCTGATTTCACACTTTCCAATACAGATGCATCCTCTAACCGCTCTGCATGTTCTTCAATTTCAAACTGATCAAGCTGCTCAATGATGTCATAGCACATATCGTCCACCACATGTACGGAACCGCTGTTCACGTCAAGGACAATATTATATCCATTATTCTTATACTGATGAATCAAAACAAATCTCCTTTCCTAACGTGGAAAAAGCAGCGACGCTGTCGCTGCTCGTCTTTATAATTATATGGTTTCCACTATCTCTTCTGTTCGCAAGTCTGGTTTCCAACTGTGCATGATGTCTTGCATGCTGACTGGCAAGATGTCTGGCATTCTCCACATCCGCCTTTTTTCATTGTATTGTTCAATGTCTGTGTATTTAATGTTTTAATGTGTTTCATACCGATTCCTCCTTGTTCTACATTAACTTAGATCATTATAACATAGAACTATAAGTTTTAAAAGTATTTTTTTCATGAAACCATTCCCCCGATCATTCCCCCTCCCGCGCAAAGGATCATTGTCGTTACTATGTTCGTCCCGTTGCTGCTTAAATTGTGATTCACGGCAACAGAAACAAGCAGAAGAAGCGCAAAGTAAATAATTCCAAGCAATAATCCCCAAAAGAACCTTTTTTCTCCCACCAGTTTCCCCATGATCCATCCGCCTGCAAACGTGGAGACTACATAAATTGCAATAATTCCCATGGTCACCTTCTGCTCATCCAAATCCAGTTTATACAACAAAAGTGCAAGAATGAGAAGGAATACTCCCGTCACAATATACGCTGCCAAAAGGGCTTTCAGCATCCATATCGGCTTTGAGTTTTTCCCGGCTCCCTTTTCCATATCAAAACTCCTCCCTATCCTTTTATCTAACACAATCTATGATTGTCCGGGGAGTTTTATTCCTTTCACTTCCGTTTCTCTTCCGGTTACTGTTCCATTTGACGTCCAAGAAATCCCGCTGCCGTTCGGGCAAGCATCTTCTCTGTCTCTCCGAATTTTTTCTTCGGATCTTTCGTGAGAAGAATGACCGAACCAACCACATCCCCTTCACAGAGAATCGGACATACTGCCTGAAACAGATACTCTTCATCCTGTTCTGCGATGACTCTTCGATACCGCTTTTCCTCTGCCGATGCAAGAATCTCCTCTCGTGCTTCCATCGCAGACTGCACCTGGCTGCTGATTGTTTTTTCCAATAGATTCTTCTTTCCGTTTCCCGCCGCTGCAATGACTTTTTCTTTATCGGTAATGCACACAATGTCGCCGGTAGACGCGGCAAGACTTTCTGCATAGTCTGCGGAAAACGTTGACAGTTCTCCCAACGGAGAATACTTTTTCAAAATAATTTCCCCTTCCCGGTCCGTGAAGATTTCCAAAGAATCTCCCTCCCGGATCCGTAATGTCCTTCTTATCTCTTTTGGAATGACAATTCTCCCAAGTTCATCTATTCTTCTTACAATTCCTGTTGCTTTCATATAAAAATTTCCTCCATTTACTGTACTTTCCATTTCTGGAAATAGTATCTGTAGATGGAGGAAATTTATGCATTTTGTTCAGCAAATCTAATCTGCTATTTTAGCAACGTATTTTCCAAATCCTGCAACATCAGATCTAACGCTTTCACGCCGCCTTCTGCTGTATACCATACTGCCGGGTGCTCTAAATACACGAGATGACCGTTTTTATAAGCATCAGTACCTTTGATCAGTTCATTTTCCATAATATCTTGCGCCAACTGCGCACCGTCTCTGCCAATTGCCGCATCACGGTCCATTACGAAAATATAATCCGGATTCTTTTCCACAACAAACTCAAACGACACTTCGTTTCCATGTGTGGAAGTATCAATATTTGCATCGACTCCGATATTCTCAAATCCCACTTCTGTTCCGATCAATGCACAGCGGCCGTCATTTCCAAGTACGTTAAACCCACCGCTTGTACACATTCCTATAATTGCCGTTTTCCCTTCTGAAAATGCAGCCAGCTTCTCGATTCTTGCATCAAATCCGTTCATCAGATCTGCCACCTTTTCTTCCTTTCCGAACATCGATGCAATGGTGGTTGCATTTTTCTCCACACTTTTTACCAATCCAATCTCTGAATCTGTAGAAAGATAAACAACAGGTGCGATTTCACTTAGTGCGTCGTAGGATCCCGCAAGACGTCCTCCTATGAAGATCACATCCGGCTCACATGCCATCACCGCTTCCATATCTGCTTCCTTAATCGTTCCAAGATTCTCAATCTTTTCGTTTGTTACATAATCCTGAAGGTACGGAAGGGATGTATCCGAAGTCCCTACCACACGGTCTCCAAGGCCAAGGCTATCTAAAATGTCCAGAGCCGCCATATCCATCACCGCAATTTTCTGTGCATCATAAGGCACCTCCAGATCCGTTTCTTCCGCATTCGCATTCAGACTTTTGATTGTAACCGTTTCCGGTTTTTTCGTCTCTTCTTTTGATGTATTTTCTTTGGAAGATGTTCCCGCGTTATTGTTTCCACATGCTGTAAGACTGACTGCCATCGCAAGAGCCAGCACAAAAGTTGTCATTCTTTTCATATTATTTTTCTCCTTGTATCAAAAATTAATAGTAAATAGATAACGGTTTCCCCGCAATCTTCATGATTTCAAAATCTACTTTATAAATTTCGGTCAGCGCTTCTTTCGTCATCACCTCCTCCACCGTTCCGAATCTTGCAATCTTTCCATTTGCAAATGCACAGATATAATCGGAATAAAATGCCGCATAGTTGATCTCATGCAATACCAGGACCACGGTTTTCCCCAGTTCATCGCAAAGTTTTCGCACGGTTTTCATCAAATTCGTGGCATGATAAATATCCAGATTATTCGTTGGTTCATCAAGCAGAATATACTCCGTATCCTGGGCGATCACCATGGCGATATACGCGCGCTGTCTTTGTCCTCCGGACAGCTCATCAATAAACCTGTCCCGAAACTCATCCAGCTCCATATAAGCAATGGCCCTATCAATCATCTCCCGATCTTCTTCCGTAAGACGTCCTCCGGAATATGGAAATCGTCCAAATGCCACCAGTTCTTCCACTGTTAGTTTCATTTGAATGTTATTGCTTTGGGTAAGAATCGCAAGACGTTTTGACAATTCTTTGCTCTTCCACTTCCCGATATCTTCCCCTTCAAATTCCACAATTCCGCTGTCTCTTGCGATCAGCCTGGAAATCACTCCCATAACCGTAGATTTTCCTGCTCCGTTGGGTCCGATTAAAGATGTCACTTTCCCTTTTGGAAGGGAAAAACTCACCTCGTTCACCACCCTTTTCCCGTCATATGTTTTTGTCAATTCTTTTACAAGCATTCCCTAATTCCCCTTTCTTTCTTTTAACAACAAATACAGAAAATAAATTCCACCGAATACCGTAATAAATACACTCACAGGAACCGTATAGGAATAAATCTGTTCTACAAGAAGCTGACCTGCTACCAGTATGACCATGCCGAACAAAGCTGAACCTAAGATCAACTGGCTATGCCGATAGGTTCGAAGAAGCTGTCTGGACAGATTTGCGATGATCAATCCCAGAAACGAAATAGGTCCCACCATCGCTGTCGCCACCGCAATGAACAAAGTCACGCCAAGAAGCAGCCTTCTGATACAATGGTCATAATCCACTCCCAGATTGATAGCCTGCTCTTTTCCCAGAGTAAGTACATCAAGCAATGCCAGTTCTTTTCTCAGGCAAAAGACAACAACTGCCATAACAATTACCGCAAACACAATAATGGCAGAATTGATATTGCTAAAACTTGCCACCAGCGTAGCTAAAAGACTGTCGTATTCGTTGGGATCCATCACCCTGGTCAGCGCGGATTGGATACTTCCAAAAAATGACGTTAATACTGTTCCGATCAGAAGAACATAAAGTACATTGTGATTTGTTTTGCGGAACAGATAGCTGTAAATCACTGTGGCAGTTCCTCCCATCAGTATCAGATCCACTGCAAATGCAGCATTCGGATTCACTGCCAGAATGCTTCCGGATCCCGCAAAAAATACAACCGCCGTATGAATGACTGTATATAAGGAATTCATTCCAAGAAGACACGGCGTCACGATTGTGTTATTGATGATCGACTGGAATACTATAGATGCACCTCCTATGGCAAATGCTGTGATCAGCATTACGATCAGCTTCGGGGTTCGGATCTTCATTGCATACCAGAATAATTTCTCATTCCCGATTTTCACATTCACCAGCATGTAAAGCACACAGGCAACAACCGTCAGGATTGCCATGATCACAAGTTTGTTTCGGTTTGTACGATATGCCGCTCGATTCACAGACTTGTCCCTCCTTCCATCCTGTAAGCCTGATCTGTCCTTCTTTTCGCAAAGCGAATCGCTTTTCTTCCATGCTTCAGACGATAAAGAAGCAGCAGAATAAATAACAGGCTCCCGATAATTCCTACGATTAACTCTATCGGTAATTCATACGGCGCAATTACCACACGCCCGATCAAATCACAGACCAGAACAAAATTCGCTCCAAATAAAGCCGTATCTACCAATGTCCCCCGGATTTTATCTCCTTTAAACATCGCAACTATGTTCGGGACGATCAATCCAATATAAGAAATCGAACCAACTACGACTACCACCGCCGCCGTGATCATTGCCGCAATGGTCAATCCCAGGAATAAAACCAGATTATACGGCACACCTAGATTTTTCGAAAAATCTCTTCCCATTCCAACAATGTTAAAATGATTCGCAAACACGAATGCCAGAATTACCAACGGTACTACAAGATACACAATCTCATACCGTCCTTTCAGCACCATGGAAAAATGTCCAACCAGCCATGAAGAAAGGGCCTGGGTCATTTCATATTTGTAGGCAAGATAATTCGTAATCCCGGACACCACGTTTCCAAACATAATTCCCACAAGAGGCACCATTACCGCCTCTTTAAACTGAATCCTCTGTATAAACCATACAAAGATCCATGTTCCTAGAATCGCTGTGGAAAATGCAAAGATTGCTCTTCCCCACAGTGTAGATTGGGGCATAAATAAAAGTGCCAGAAGAATTCCGAATTGTGCGGAAGAAATCGTTGCTCCCGTAGTCGGAGAAACGAATTTATTCATGCAAAGCTGCTGCATAATAAGTCCTGCCGTGCTCATTCCCACTCCGGTACAAATAATCGCAAGAAGCCGCGGCAGACGGGAAATCACAAAAATTTCTAACTTCTCCACATTTCCACCAAGCAGTTCTGCCAAAGTCACATCGATCACACCCACAAACAAAGATACTGCTGACAAAATAACCAGCACGCTTGCCAAGATGATCGTCGACATCCTTTCTCTCATAAAAACCTCCTTTAGTTAGTATATTCTAACCTCTTTTCAAAATAAAATGTGCTGTATTCATGCAAAATGATTCTCTGCGTATTCACAGCACATTTATGCGTTAGTTTATACTAACTTTCACATTTTGTCAAGTATTTTTTTATGATTCATCTTTGTATTTTTTCAATAATGTTGTATAATAAAAAAATAGATTATGAATGGAGGATTTAAGTGATGAGCAAAATAGACGAAGTAAGAAGCGCCATGGTAGCTGCCATGAAAGCAAAAGACAAAGAGACAAAAGAAACATTATCTGCCCTTTTAGCTTCTCTGAAAAATAAGGCAATTGACAAACGTGCCGATCTCACAGAGGAAGAAGAAGTTCAGGTCATCATGAAAGAAATCAAGCAAACAAAAGAAACGCTTGAACTGACACCTGCAGACCGTACGGATATCATTGAAGAATGCCAAAAGCGCCTTGCAGTTTTAGAACAGTATGCACCAAAAATGATGGATGAAAACGAAATTAAGGATGTGATTACCTCTACACTTGCTGAACTTGAGATTGAAACACCTACGGCAAAAGACAAAGGGAAGATCATGAAAGTTCTCATGCCAAAAGTAAAAGGAAAAGCAGACGGCAAACTTGTCAATGAGATTCTTCTTACATTTTTCTCTTAAAGGAAGGAATTTCCCATGTAGAGTAGGTTAGAGGGCTTCTGCCCTCTTTCCCCTCATCAAACCGTGCATGAGGTTCTCCCTCACACGGCTTT